>DASVZX010000038.1:0-16132 GCA_036391435.1 Anaeromyxobacter sp.
ACGACGAGGCCGTCGCCCTTCCGCTCCCACCCGCTCGCCTTCGCGTTCACGAGCACGGCCCCGCCGCGCTGGCGGATGCCCTTCTGGACGAGCCGGACCGCGTCGGGGTCGACGCCCGTCAGGATCTGCGGCAGCGCCTCGACGAAGGTCACCTGCGAGCCGAGCTTCGCGTAGACCGTGCCGAGCTCCATCCCGATGACGCCGCCGCCGATGCAGACGAGCCGCCTCGGGATCTCGGGGAGGTCCACCGCCTCCTTCGCGCTCCAGACGTCCTTCCCGTCGAACGCGAACCCCGGGATCTGCACGGGGCGGGCGCCCGTCGCGACGATGAACGCGGGCGCCTCGACGCGCGTCTTCTCGCCGTCGCCGCCGGACGAGACCTCGACCGCGTCCGGCGCGACGAAGGTCGCGGTCCCCTTCACGACCTCGACGCCGTTCCCCTTCTCGAGCAGGCCGACGCCGCCGACGAGCTTCTTCACGGTGGCGTCCTTGAACGCGCGGAGCTTCGCGACGTCCACCTTCGCCTCCGCGATGATGCCGCGCTCCCCGGCCCCGCGGATCTCCTCGACGAGGTTCGCGGCGGCGATGAGCGCCTTCGACGGGATGCACCCCCAGTTCACGCACACCCCCCCGAGCGACTCCTTCTCGACGAGCGCCGTCTTCTTGCCGAGCTGCGCGAGGCGGATCGCGGCGACGTAGCCGCCCGGGCCCCCGCCGATGACGACCGCGTCGAACCTCTTCGTGGCCATTGAGATCCCCCTTCCAGGGTGGCGAGGAATATAGCCGCGGGCGCGCGCCCGGGCACGGCGGGAGTCGCCGCCGGGGTTCCGTGGGCGGGCGCGCGGTCGAGGGGCGGGGATGCGGGGCGGGACCGGGCCGACCGGGCGACGGCGCCCTCGGCGCGATGCACCGACGGCACCGCGGAAACGTTCGACACGCGCCCGGACGGGACCGTCAGCGGCCGCGCGCCTTCCGCCGGCGCGCGGCCTCGCGCTCGGAGATGACGCGGTGGACGCGCGGCTCGATCCCGGCGAGCCGCTGCACCACGGCCGCGGCCGCGGCGAGGCCGAACGCGCCCGTCACGAAGGCCGCGCTGCCGAAGACCTTCGGCTCGCGCCGCCGCTGGCCCTGCGGGGCGTGCGCCGCGCCGGGGATCCCCTCCGCGTCGGCGGCGAGCGCGAGCGGGCGCCGCGGCTCCTCGACCGACCAGACGGCGAGGACGCCGGTCGGGCCGGTCGCGGCGATGCCGTGCCGGCGGCGCAGGTACTTGCGGACGTCCTTCGCGAGCTGGTCGGTGTGGGTCTCGCAGAGGTCGGTCACCTGGATGGCGGTGGGATCGAGCCGGCGGGCGGCGCCGAGGGCGGTGACGATCGGGATCCCGAGCTCGAGGCAGCGCCGGATGACGTGCAGCTTCGCGACGACGGTGTCCATCGCGTCCACGACGAAGGACGTCCCCTCCGGCACGAGCCGCGCCGCGCTCGCCGCGTCGTAGCGCTCGCCGACGGCGTCCACGCGCGCCTCCGGGCGGACGCGCCGGAGCCGCTCCGCCATCTCCTCCGCCTTGAGCCGGCCGAAGGCGCCGTCGAGCGCGTGGAGCTGCCGGTTGGCGTTCGTCTCCTCGACGCGCTCGCCGTCCACGAGCGTCACGCGGCCGACGCCGGCGCGAACGAGCGCCTCCGCCGCGAACGAGCCGACCCCGCCCACCCCGAGCACGACCACGTGCGCCGCGGCGAGCCGCGCCATCGCCTCCTCGCCGAGGAGGCGGGTCGTGCGATCGAGCCGGACCGAGCGCTTCGGGCGCCCCATGGCGCCGCACGTTACCGCGGGAGCCGGAAGAGCGCGCGCGCGTTCGCGGTCGTGAGGGCGTCCACCTCGGCGGGCGTCGCGCCGAGCGCGGCCGCGACGGCCGCGGCGATCGCGGGAAGGAAGGCCGGCTCGTTCCGGCCGCGGCGCGGGCGCGGCGTCTGGTCGGGCGCGTCGGTCTCGAGGACGAGGCGGTCGCGGGGGACCGCGCGCGCCGCGTCGAGCGGCCTGCGCGCCCGCTCGTACGTGACCGGGCCGGCGAACGAGAAGTGCAGGCCGTGGCGGAGGTAGCGCCGGACCTGGTCCGCGCTCCCGGAGAAGCTGTGGAGGACGCCGCCGGCCGGGAGCGGCTCCGCGTCGAGGAGCGCGAGGAGCGCGTCGTGCGCCCTGAGGCAGTGGAGCATGACCGGCAGCGCGAACCGGCGCGCGAGGCGGAGGTGACCGCGCAGGACCTCGACCTGGCGATCGAGCGACGCGCCGTCCTCGACGCTCGGGCCGTCGAGGCCGCACTCCCCCACGCCGACCGCGCCGCCGCGCGCGAGGGCGGTCTCGAGCTCCGCGAGGCGGCGGTCGTCGCCCGCCGGATCGAGCGCCGGGAGGAGCTGGGGATGGATTCCGAGCCCGAAGCGGACGCCCGGGGTGCGCGCGGCGTACGCGGCGAGGCTCCCCCATCCGTCCGGCCCGATCGCGGGCACCACGATCTCGGTCACCCCCGCCGCGCGGGCCCTCGCGAGCACCTCGTCCCGGTCGGCGTCGAACTCCGGCTTGTCGAGGTGGCAGTGGGTGTCGATCACGGCCGCGTCCGTGCACGGAGCCTAGCCCGGCCCGCTCGCGCCGCGCCACGATCGCGCGGCGCTCGTCCGGTCCCTGCGGCAGGCGGACCTCGTCTCGCGGGCTCCGCGCTACGCGAGGTGCATGAACACGAGGTTCGGGTCCTCGAGGTGCCGGATGACCTCGTAGGCGAACGCCGCCGCCTCGTGACCGTCCACCACCCGGTGATCGCAGGTGACGGAGACGTGCATCACGTCGCGCACGACGACCGCGCCTTCGCGGACGACCGGGGTCGGCCGGATCCGGTGGAGGCCGAGGATGCCCACCTCGGGCACGTTCAGGATCGGCGTCGCGAAGAGGCCGCCGAGCGCGCCGAGGCTCGTGATCGTGAACGTCGAGCGGCCGAGGTCGTCGGGGCGGATCTTCCCGGCCTTGGTGTCCGCCGAGAGCCGGTCGATCTCGCGCGCGACGTCGAGGAGCGAGAGGCGGTCGGCGCCGCGGAGCACCGGGACGACGAGCCCGGCGTCGGTCGCGGAGGCGATGCCGAGATCGTAGCGGCGGTGGAGGACGAGCTCCTGGCTCGCCTCGTCCATCGTGGCGTTCAGCTTCGGGTGCTTCCTCAGGGCCGCGACGACGGCCTTCACGACGAACGGCAGGAACGTGAGCTTCACGCCCTCCCCCTGCGCGGCCTCGGCCATGCGGTCCCGGACGCGGACGAGCTCGGTGACGTCGGCCTGCTCGACGAAGGTGAAGTGCGCGGCGGTCCGCTTCGCGAGCGCCATGTGCTCGGCGATGCGCTTGCGGACGCCGCGGAGGGGGATGCGCTCGTCGGCCGTCGGGGCCGGGATCGCGGCCGCGATGCGCGTCGGGGTCGGGGTCGGCTCGGCGGTCCGGTTCGCGCCCGCCCCGCCCGCGCCACTCCCCTCTCCCCCAGGCAGCGCCTGGGGGAGAGGGCCAGGGAGAGGGGGCGGGACGGCATGCCCGTTCCGCCGGGTCCTGAACGCCTGCAGGTCGTCCTTCGTGACGCGCCCCCCCGGCCCGGTCCCCTTCACGTCGTTCACGTCGATGCCCAGCTCCCGCGCCATCGCGCGGACCGCGGGGGCCGCGAGGGCCTTCCCGCCCCCCTCTCCCCGGCTCTCTCCCCCCGCTGCGCGGGGAGAGAGGGGGCTGGCGGCAGAAGCCGCAGGCGCGGGAGCGCCCGGCGCCGCCCGGGCGTCCGCCGCCGCGCCCTCCCCCGCGACCTCGATCTCCACGAGCGGCGCGTGCACCTTCGCGACGTCGCCGACCTTCCAGAACAGCTTCACGATCCGTCCGCGCCTGGGCGAAGGGATCGTCACGGTCGCCTTGTCCGTCATGACCTCGACGAGCGGCTGGTCCTCGTGGACCTCGTCGCCGGGCTGCACGAACCACTGCTGCACCTCGGCCTCGACGACGCCTTCGCCGATGTCGGGGAGATCCATCCTGAACGCCATGGCGACCTCGCCCGCTAGTAGGAGACGACCTTGCGGACCGCCTCGAGGATCCGCGGCGCGCGCGGCAGGTACTCCATCTCGAGCGCGTACGGGAACGGGGTGTCGAACCCGGTCACGCGCGCGACCGGCGCCTCGAGCGACAGGAACGCCCGCTCCTGGATGAGCGCGACGAGCTCCGCGCCGAACCCGCACGTCCGCGGCGCCTCGTGGACGACCACCGCGCGCCCGGTCTTCCTCACCGAGGCCACGATCGCGTCGAGGTCGAGCGGCTGGAGCGAGCGGAGGTCGAGCACCTCGCAGTCGATCCCCTCCGCCTCCGCCTCCCGCGCCGCGAGGTCCGCCTCGTGCCACATGGCGCCCCAGGCGATCACCGTCACCTGGCTGCCCTCGCGCGTGACCGCGGCCTCGCCGAGCGGCACGGCGTACTCGCCCTCCGGGACCTCGCCCTTCGCCGCGCGGTACACGCGCTTCGGCTCGAAGAAGAGCACCGGATCCGGGTCCCGGATCGCGCTGATGAGGAGCCCCTTCGCGTCGTACGGGTTCGACGGCACCACCACCTTGAGGCCGGCGGTGTGGATGAAGTGCGCCTCGGGCGACTGCGAGTGGTAGTGGCCGCCCCGGATCCCGCCGCCGTACGGGGTGCGCACGACGAGCGGGCACGCGTACTGCCCGCCCGAGCGGTAGCGGTACTTCGCGACCTCGTTCACGAGCTGATCGAACGCCGGGTAGATGAAGTCGGCGAACTGGATCTCGGGGACGGGCTTCAGGCCGTAGAGCGCCATCCCGACCGCGGTGCCGATGATGCCGCCCTCGGCGAGCGGCGTGTCGATGACGCGGTCCGCGCCGAACTCCTCCTGGAGCCCCTGCGTCGCGCGGAACACGCCGCCGAACTTGCCGACGTCCTCGCCGAGCACGACGACGTCGGGGTCCTTGCGCATCTCGATGCGCAGCGCGTCGTTCACCGCCCCGATGATGTTCATGACGGGCATGGGGCCCTCAGGCGTCGGAGTGGCGGGGGTTCGCGACCCGCGGGTCGGCGGCGATCGCGGCCTCGAGCTCCTCGAGCTGCTCGCGCTGCTGCCGGAGGGGCTCGGCGTAGACGTCCTGGAAGAGGGTCTCGACGGGCGGCTTCGCCGGGAACGCCTCCGCCTCGCGCAGCGCGACCCGGAGCTGCTCGCGGAGCTCGTCGCGGAGCTTCACGTCGGCGGCCTCGTCGAGCACCTCGCGGCGGCCGAGGTACCGCTTCATCCGGAGGATGGGATCCCTCCGCTTCCACGGCTCGACGAGCTCCGCCGGGCGGTAGACGCGCGGGTCGTCGGAGGTGGAGTGGCCCTCGAGCCGGTAGGTGACGCACTCGAGAAGCGTCGGCCCCTCCCCCGCGGCGGCGCGCGCGCGGGCCCGGCGGGTCGCGGCGTGGACGGCGAGGAGGTCGTTGCCGTCCACCCGCTCGCCTCGCATGCCGTAGGCGATCGCCTTCTGCGCGATGGTCTCCGCCGCGGTCTGCTTCTCGCGCGGGACGCTGATCGCCCAGCCGTTGTTCCGGCACACGAACACCACCGGGATCTTCCGCACCGCCGCGAAGTTGAGGCCGGTGTGGAAGTCGTGCGCGCTCGTCGCGCCCTCCCCGAAGTACGTGAGCGACACCATCTCCTCGCCCTTGAGGCGGGCCGCCCACGCCGCGCCGACGGCGTGCGGGATCTCGGTCGCGATGGGGGAGCTGATCGACGCGTAGCGCCCCGGCCGCCACGCCTCGTGGCAGGGCATCTGCCGCCCCTTCATCGCGTCCCCGGCGTTCCCGAAGAGGTCGCACATGAAGGTGACGAGCGGCATGCCACGCAGGAGCGCGGCCCCGTGCTCCCGGTAGCAGGGGAAGATCCAGTCCGTCTCCTGGACGCCGGCGGCGGTGCCGAAGACCGTCGCCTCCTCGCCGACGGAGCCGATGTAGAAGCCGATCCGCCCCTGCCGCTGGAGCGTGATCATCCGCTCGTCGAGGGCGCGGTTCAGGACCATCCAGCGGTAGAGCCGCAGGACGTCCGCGTCCGCGAGCGCGATCTCCGCGGGATCGCCGACGACGGCGCCGTCCTCGTCGACGAGGCGGTAGAGCGGGAACTCCCTCAGGGAGCGGCCGGGCTCCCACTCGCGCGAGGTCCCCGGCTCCCGCCGCTCCACCGGCCCCACGACGTGCTCGCGCCGCATGCCTCGCCCCCGTTCAACGGGAAGGCCCCCTCGCCTCGATCTCGCCCCGCAGGAACAGCTCCGCCGCGCGGTAGCTCGAGCGGACGAGCGGCCCGCTCGCCACGTACCGGAACCCGAGCCCGAGCCCCGTCTCGCGCCAGGCCGCGAACCTCCGCGGCGACACCCACTCGACGACCGGGAGGTGCCACGCGCTCGGCCGGAGGTACTGCCCGAGCGTCAGGATCTCGACGCCGGCGGCGCGGAGATCCCGCATCGTCTCGACGAGCTCCGCCTCCGTCTCGCCGAGCCCGACCATGATCGACGACTTCGTCACGACGCGCGGGAACTCGCGCTTCGCCCGGGCGAGCACGGCGAGCGTCTGGTCGTAGCCCGCCCTCGCGTCGCGGACGACGGGCGTGAGCCGCCGGACCGTCTCGACGTTGTTCGCGAAGACGTCGGGCCCGGCGCGGCAGACCGTGCGCACCGCCTCGGCGTCGCCCTGGAAGTCCGGCGTCAGCACCTCGACGAGGAGGCCCGGGACCTCCTTCAGGCGCCGGATCGCCTCCGCGAAGTGGGCGGCGCCGCCGTCCGGGACGTCGTCGCGGTCGACGCTCGTCACGACGATGTAGTCGAGCCCGAGCTCCGCGATCGCCTCGGCGAGGTGGCGCGGCTCGTCCGGATCGAGCGGCGGTGGGCGCGCGGCGGTCTTCACCTGGCAGAACCGGCAGCCCCGCGTGCAGACGTCGCCCATGAGCATCACGGTCGCGGTGCCGCCCCCCCAGCACTCGCCGACGTTCGGGCAGCTCGCCTCCTGGCAGACGGTGTGGAGGGAGAGGCCGCGGAGCGTCTCCTTCACCTTCTGGTAGCGCTCCCCGCCCGGCATCGGGACCCTGAGCCAGGCCGGCTTGCGGGCCTCGCGCGGGAGCCCGCGCGCGCGCATCGCCTCGGCGATATCGCGCGGGCTCGTCGGCAGGGCGGCCTCGGCGCCGGCTTCGGCGGCCGGGCCGGCGCTCACGACGGGCAGGCTCGTGCGAGGAGTGGAGGACATGGTCGTCCGCCCGCGATGTAGCTACGCCGGAGGGGCGGGTCAAGGCCGGCGTTCCCTCGCCTGCCCCGTGCCCACCGGACGGCGAACCTGCACGCGGCCGCGTGCATGCTATAGTTTTTCCGCTACGTCCCGTCCGGGCCTGATCCCCGCGGCGGATGCTTGCGCCCATGGCGGAGACGACGGCTTCCGATCCGACCAAGATCCTGATCGTGGACGACGACTCGTCCGTCCGCGACGTGATCACGGTCCTCCTCGGCGAGGAGGGCTACGTCTGCACCGCCGTGAACTCCGCGGAGGCCGCCCTCGACGCGGTGCGTCACGTCGAGTTCCCCCTCGTCATCAGCGACGTGCGGATGCCGGGGCGGGACGGCTTCTGGCTGCTCGATCGCATGCGCGAGGGACACCCCGACACCGCGGTCGTGATGCTCACGGCCTACGGCGACACGGAGGCCGCGGTCGAGTGCCTGCGGAACGGCGCCGCCGACTACCTCCTGAAGCCGCCGAAGGTCACCGAGCTCATCCGCGCCATCGAGCGCGCGCTCGGGCGCCGGCGCCTGGAGCTCGCGCGGTCGAAGTACCGCCGCAGCCTCGAGAACCGCGTCCGCGAGAAGACCGCGGAGCTCTCGCGCACGCTCCGCGACCTCGAGTCGACCTACTCGCAGACGCTCTGGAGCCTCGTCGCGGCGCTCGACGCCCGCGAGCACGAGACGAGCGACCACTCGCAGCGCGTCGTCCGCTACACGCTCGCGATCGCCCGGCGCATCTCCATCCCCGAGGACGACCTCCCCGCGCTCGGCCGCGGCGCCCTCCTCCACGACATCGGCAAGATCGGCGTCCCCGACGCGATCCTCCTCAAGCCCGCCAGGCTCGACGAGGCGGAGTGGGTCGAGATGCGCAAGCACCCGCAGATCGGCTTCGACATCCTGAAGTCGATCCAGTTCCTCGGCGCCTCCGCCGAGATGGTGCTCTGCCACCAGGAGCGCTTCGACGGCCGCGGCTACCCGCGCGGCCTCGCCGGCGAGGACATCCCGATCTTCGCGCGGATCTTCGCGATCGCCGACACGTTCGACGCGATGACGACGAACCGGCCGTACCGCCGGGCGCTCCCGCCCGAGACGGCGCTCGCCGAGATCCGGCGCTGCTCCGGGACGCAGTTCGATCGCCGCTGCGCCGAGGCGTTCCTGTCGATGTCGCAGGAGGAGCTCGCCGCGCTCGCGCGGCCGACGGACGTGCACCCGATCTGACGCTGCGTGACGCCCGGCCCGAGGGGGGCATGGGCGCCTCGCGCGGGGCGAGCGTATAAGGCTACCGATGACGGCCGCCGCGGCCCTCCCTCCGCTCGTGGACGCCCAGGGCCGGCGGATCTCGTACCTGCGGCTGTCGCTCACCGACCGCTGCAACTTCCAGTGCAGCTACTGCGCGCCCGCCGGACCGGAGGCGTGCGACGACCTCGTCGCGCGCCTGGACCTCGCGCGCCTCGTCGGGATCTTCGCCCGGCTCGGCATCCGGCGCGTCCGGCTCACCGGCGGCGAGCCCACGCTCCGCACGGACCTCCTCGACGTCGCGCGGGACGTCCGCGGGACGCCCGGGATCGAGGAGATCGCGCTCACGACCAACGGGCACCTGCTCGCCGCGCTCGCCCGTCCGCTCCGCGACGCGGGCGTGTCGCGCCTCAACGTGTCGCTCGACACGCTCGACGCCGATCGGCTCCGCGCCATCTCCGGGCGCGCCGCGACGCTCGACCGGATCGTGGACGGGATCGCGGCGGCGGCCGCGGCGGGCTTCGTCGCGCTGAAGCTGAACGTCGTCGTCGTCGCGGGGGTGAACGACGGCGAGCTCGGCGACCTCGCCCGCTTCGCGTGGCGCCTCGGCGCGACGCCGCGCTTCATCGAGCTCATGCCGTTCGGGCCCGGGAGACCGCTGCCGACCGCGGAGGTGAAGCGCCGGCTCGAGGCCCAGGGCGTCGCGCTCGCGCCGGACGCGACGCGCGGCTGGGGCCCGGCGTACCACATGCGCGGCAGCTCGACGGACCGC
Source organism: Anaeromyxobacter sp. (assembly GCA_036391435.1). Taxonomy (GTDB): domain Bacteria; phylum Myxococcota; class Myxococcia; order Myxococcales; family Anaeromyxobacteraceae; genus Anaeromyxobacter. Next base: position 9,304 of record DASVZX010000038.1, read on the forward strand.
GGCCGCCCCGTCTCCGGGCTCGTCGGCTTCATCGGCGCGATGACCGAGAACTTCTGCGACGGCTGCAACCGCGTGCGGGTCGGGGCGGACGGGTCGCTCCGCGCGTGCCTGGGCGGGCGCGATCGCCTGCCCCTGCGCGAGCTGCTCGCGACGGGGGCGCCGGACGCCGAGATCGCCGGCCGGATCCGCGCGGCGGTGCTGGCGAAGCGGGAGCGGCACCGGATGAGCGAGGGCGGCGCGGGGCTGCTGCCGATGATCGGGACGGGCGGATAGATGCGCGTCGCCCGCTCGCCGGCCCGCTCCAGGCCGCGCCGCAGCGGGAGCGGGACAACGCGCTCGGGCTAGGCGGCGGCCCTGGGGCGAATGTTCGTCCGGATCCACTCGATGATCGCCTGCGTCGAGGACCCGGGCAGGAACACCTCGGCGACGCCCTTCTGCTTCAGCTTCGGGACGTCGTCCTGAGGGATGATCCCGCCGCCGAACACCGCGATGTCGGACGCCCCCTTCTCCCGGAGCAGCTCGATGACCGCGGGGAAGAGGGTCATGTGCGCGCCGGACATGATGGAGAGGCCGACCGCGTCCACGTCCTCCTGGATCGCCGCCGCGACGATCATCTCGGGCGTCTGGTGCAGGCCCGTGTAGATGACCTCGAAGCCGGCGTCGCGCAGCGCGCGGGCGATGATCTTGGCGCCGCGGTCGTGACCGTCGAGGCCGGGCTTCGCGACGATGATGCGGAGTTGGCGCTCCTTGGCGGGGCTCATTTCGGCTTCTCCAAGAGTGCGATGAGGTCGGGCGAGTCGGGTCCCGGCTCCCGGCGCGAGGCGCGGCCCGCGTCCGGCGTGGTCGTCAGCTCCACCAGGCGGAGGCCGGCGCGCCGTGCGAGCGGCCCCCACTCGGTCGGCATGTAGTACCGCAACTCCGCGGTGCCCGCCAGCCGGTCTCCGCCCGGCCGGACGAGCGTGCGGGCGCAGCGGTCCACGCCGCGGGCCACGTCGTAGTGGGACTCCTCCTCGACGGCGGAGCCGTCGGGGAGCGCCCGGCGTGCGGACGCGTCCGGCTCGCGCGCGAGCCGGAGCGGGTTCGCGTGGTGGACGAGGAGCCGCCCTCCGGGACGCAGCACGCGGGCCGCTCCGGAGAGGCAGGCCTCGTTCTGCGCGTCGTCGAACATGAAGAGCGAGGCGTACCAGGAGTAGGCCGCGTCGAAGGACGCGGCACGGAACGGCAGCGCGCGCACGTCGCCCCGGACGAAGGCGGCCGGGGCGCCCTCCCCCGCCGCGCGCCGCAGGTACGCGCCGCTGCGATCGAGCCCCACCACCCGCGCGCCGCCGGCGAGCACGCGCGCGTGCCGGCCGTGCCCGCAGGCGAGGTCGAGGACGGACTCGCCCGGCGCGAGCCGCAGGAGGGCGCGGATGGCGGCGGCCTCGAGCGCGGAGAGCCGCGGGGTCAGCAGGTCGGCGACCGAGTCGAGGTAGAGCGCCCCGTAGTAGGCGTCGCCCCAGTGCGAACCGTCGCTCACCGTCCACCCCACCCGGTCGGCGGCGAGCGGCCGGCGTCCTCGGGGAGATCGATCGGGCGCGCGAAGGGCGCGGCGGCGGCGCGGCACGGGTCCACGGATCGTTCGGCGCCCGCGGCGAGCACGGCCGGCATCGGCCGCGACGGTAGCACGGACGGTGCGAGGCCGGCCCTAGAACCGGCCGTCCTCCCTGTAGGTGCCGAACACCTTCCGGAGGACGTCGGACACCTCGCCGAGCGTGGCGTAGGCCTTCACCGCCTCGATCACCGGGGGGACGACGTTGCGGCCCTCGCGCGCCGCGCGCTCGACCTGCGCGAGCGTCTCCGTCACCTTCGCCGCGCTCCGCTCGGAGCGGAGGGCGCGCAGCCGCTCGACCTGCGCGCGCGCGACCGTCTCGTCGATCTTGAGGATCGGGATCGGCTCCGCCTCCTCGTTCTGGAACGCGTTCACGCCGACGACGACGCGCTTCCCCTCCTCGATCTCGCGCTGCCAGCGGTAGGCGCTCTCCGCGATCTCGCGCTGCGGGTAGCCCTCCTCGACGGCGCGGAGCATCCCGCCCAGCTCGTCGATCCGCCGGATGTGCTCGAGGGCGCGGCGCTCCATCTCGTCGGTGAGCCACTCCACGTACCAGCTGCCCGCGAGCGGATCGACGACGCGGTCGGCGCCCGACTCGAAGCCGATGATCTGCTGCGTCCGGAGCGCGATGGTGACCGCCTCCTCGGTCGGGAGCGCGTAGGTCTCGTCGAGCGAGTTCGTGTGGAGCGACTGCGTGCCGCCGAGCACCGCGGCGAGGGCCTGCAGCGCGGTCCGCACCACGTTGTTGTAGGGCTGCTGCGCGGTGAGCGAGACGCCGGCGGTCTGCGCGTGCGTCCGCAGGAGGAGCGACTCCTTCCGCCGCGCCTTGAACCGCTCCTTCATGGTGCGCGCCCAGATGCGGCGGGCGGCCCGGAACTTCGCCACCTCCTCGAAGAAGTCGTTGTGGACGTCCCAGAAGAAGCTGAGCCGCTGGGCGAACTCGTCGACGTCGAGCCCGCGCTCGACGCACTCCTGCACGTACTCGATGCCGTCGGCGAGCGTGAAGGCGAGCTCCTGCACCGCGGTCGCCCCCGCCTCGCGGATGTGGTAGCCGGAGATCGACACCGGGTTCCAGCGCGGCATCTCCCGCGCGCAGAACTCGATGACGTCGCAGTTCACCTTCACCGCCGGCGCGGGCGGGATCATCCACTCCTTCTGCGCGATGTACTCCTTCAGCATGTCGTTCTGCAGCGTGCCGCCGAGCTTCGCGCGCGGGACGCCCTGCTTCTCGCCGACCGCGACGTACATCGCGAGCGCGATGACCGCGGTCGCGTTGATGGTCATCGAGGTCGTGACCTCGCCGAGGGGGATGCCGTCGAAGAGGATCTCGAAGTCGCGCAGGGAGGAGATCGCGACGCCCTCCTTGCCGACCTCGCCGCGGCTCATCGGGTGGTCCGCGTCGTAGCCCATGAGCGCGGGCATGTCGAAGGCGGTCGAGAGCCCCGTCACGCCGTGCTGGAGCAGGTACTTGAAGCGCCGGTTCGTGTCCTCCGGCGTCCCGAACCCCGCGAACTGGCGCATCGTCCAGAGCCGGCCCCGGTACATCGTCGGCTGCGGCCCGCGCGTGAACGGATACCGGCCGGGGTAGCCCACGTCCCGCACCGGATCGGCCTCCCGCACGCTCGCCGCGTCCACCACGTCGGGGATCGGGATCCCGGAGTCGGTCTCGAACTTCTCCTGCCGGCGCGGCATCCGCGCGAGCGCCTCGCCCAGCTCCTCGCGCGTCCAGGCCTCCCGCTCCGCGAGGACGCGCGCGATCTCCTCGCGCGCGTAGATGGGGTGATCGGCGCGCTCGGGCGCCTTCGGCGTCTCGCCGCGCGGCGCAGCGGGGCGCTTCGCGACGTCCTTGGCCTTCGATGCCATGCGTCCTCCCGGGGGGTCCCAGGAATCCTATGCCCGTCCGCGGCGGATCGCAGCAGGCGAGGCGCCATGGGCGGCCCAGCGCCGACTGTCCGCGGCCACGCGGAGCGGCCACGGCGGAGCGGCGAGCGCCGACGCCTCCGTCGTCCCCGACGAGGATCCCTCGGGCGACCGAGCCCGGCCGCCTGAACTCGACGGACGCCCTGACGGCGGAGGCGCGACGCAACCCCCGCGCCAGGTCGATCGGGTCCTCGCCACGTCCGGCGCACGGAGTCGTCGTCGCCTGCCCGTGGGCCATCGTCCGCCCGTCCGGGTGCGCGGTTGCGTGCGCGTCCCACCGATCCCGGAGCAGCTCCGTGCGCGCGGCTCGCCCCGCGACGCCGCGACCGCGCCGCGACCGCGCCGCGGAAAGGGGCCTGGGTCGCCGCGCACTCGCGCGGCCGCGCGCTGCGCCACCAGGGCGGGGGCGCCGCGTCGCCGCACGAGGTCCCCCGCGCCGCGACCTTCGGGCCGCGCGTGTCCTCGCGCGGGACGCGCGCGCGGCGCCCGGGCGGAGTGCCCGCGAAACGACTGCGACAATTGGGCGCAATCAACTTGTGCACTCAACGAAAATGACGTAAATTGCCCGCACGCATAGTGTAAAGAACACAGTGTAGGTGTAGTCGTAACGGGGACGCGCCCTTCGCATGTGGGCGCCGGAGGTGGGGCCGTGCTGAAGACGCTTCGCCGCGCGTACGGTGACCGTTGCGATCCCCCCGCCCGTTCCACGCGCTGGAGCGCCGCGCTCGCGGCGGCGCTCGCGGCGGTGCTCGCGACCGCCGGGTGCGGCAGCCGCAGCAAGGCAGCCGACCCGGCGCCGACGCCGGGACGCTCCGCGCAGGCGCTGGCGACGGCGACCGCGACCGCCAACCACGACTACTTCGCCACCCAGGGGATCGACTGCGCCACCTGCCACGCCTGCGGGAGCTCACCCACGCACGGCACGGACTGGATGGATCAGGCGAGCACCGGATTCCACGCCTACACCGCGAACCAGGGCCTCTCGGCGTGCCAGGGGTGCCACGGGACGGGCCTCGACGGCGTCGGCGGCCTGACCGCCGTGGCGTGCGCGATGTGCCACGGCGCCGGCTGGAACACGAACTGCACCATGTGCCACGGCGACGTCGCCGACGGGACCGGCGCGCCCCCCAAGACGACCTGGGGAAACGGCGCCGACGCGGTCCGGGTCGGCGCGCACCGCTCCCACGTCAACGCGGCGAACAACGTCGCCCTCCCGATCGCCTGCACGACCTGTCACCCGGCGCATCGCGACGCGCTCGAGCCCGGGCACATCGCGGGGACGACGGCCGTCCTCAAGTTCGACGCGCTCGCCACGCCGCCGGTCGGCCCCGCGCCGGTCTGGGACCGCACCACGGCGACCTGCGCGACGACCTACTGCCACGGCGCGACGCTCAACGGCGGCACCCTCACCAAGCCGACCTGGACGACCGTGGACGGGTCACAGGAAGCCTGCGGGACCTGCCACGGATATCCGCCCTACACCGGCCGCCACCTCCAGCACGTCGTGAGCTACGGCCTCCGGTGCTGGGTGTGCCACCAGCGCGTCGCACCGGCGCAGTTCACGCCGGCCCTCCACGTGAACGGGAGGCCCGACCTCGATCCGAGCCCGACCGCGAACTCGTTCGGCGGCTTCTCCGACTGGAAGGCCTCGGCGACCGGACCCGGGACGCTGATGGGGACGTCCACCGGGTGCCACGGCGGGATCTACTACTGGACGGGCATGCCGCCGCGCGGCCGTAACGGATGCTGGTGACGGGAGCGAGCGCCATGACGCGATCGAGCTTTGAAACGAGGATCCGCCGGCTCGCCCTCCTCGCCGCGGGGCTGAGCCTCGCCTTCGCCTCGGGCTGCGGCGGCCAGGACGCGTCCGCCGGGCCGAAGCGGAGCAGGACGGCGAGAGCGACCACCACCACGACCACGGCGGGCGGTCTGCCCCAGTGCACGGGGACGGACGTCCACCAGACGCACCTCTCCAAGTTCGCCTGCAACGTGTGTCACCCCGCGGGCGCCCAGTACGGCTTCGCCGTGCCTCACGTGTTCCCGCGCGGCACCACGACCGCCGGCGGCACGCTCGTGCTCGCCACCGCCGCGGCGCCGACCACCTGCACCGTGGCGTGCCATTACCCGATGGGCGGCGCGGCGAAGAGCATCACCTGGAACACGCCGGGGCCGCTCGACTGCACCACCTGCCACGACACCGCGACCACCCTCTCGCCGGCGCACCCGACGGTCAGCCCGACCGCACCCCGGTCCGACTGCCTCGCCTGCCACGACATGAGCACCCACGCGATCGGGGACGGCACCGTCGTCCTCGTGAAGCACGTTGCGGGGTGGATGGACACCTCGAGCTCGAGCTTCCACGCCGCCTCGGCCATCCGAGGGCTCGCGGCCTGCCAGCAGTGCCACGCCGCCGATCTCTCGGGCGGCTTCACCGGCTACTCCTGCGCCCAGTGCCACGACACGATCGACGCGAGCGGGGCCCCGGTCCGGTGGGCCACGAACTGCACCATGTGCCACGGCGGCACCAACGACCAGACCGGCGCGCCGCCGAAGACGATCTGGGGCTACGCCTCCGATGCGATCCGCACCGGCGCGCACGCCTCGCACCTCGCGGGAAGCGCCATCGCCGCTCCGTTCGACTGCGCCGTCTGCCACACGAAGCCGGCCGACGCGCTCGCGCAGGGTCACATCGACAACGTCGCCGCCACGGACGTGCCCATGGCCACCGTCGCGCTCACCGGGATCGCGGCCATCGGCGTCCCGAACGCGGCCTGGGATCGAGCCGGCGCGACCTGCGCCACCTATTGCCACGGCGCGACGCTCACGGGCGGGAGCAACACCTCTCCCGTCTGGACCACGCTGGACGGCTCGCAGGCCGCGTGCGGCACGTGCCACGGGGTCCCCCCGCCCGCGCCGCATCCCACCGTCGCCAGCGACCTGACGCTTTGCGCTCCCTGCCACTCCCAGACCGTGAGCACGGCGGGCGCGATCATCCCGGCGTCGGCGGGGGGCAAGCACCTCGACGGGATCATCGAGGCGCAGGGGCACCCGGCGGAATGGATGGACACGACCAGCGCCGGGTTCCACGCGTACAGCGCGGACCTGGGCCTCACCCCGTGCGAGAGCTGCCACGGCCAGGATCTCTCCGGCGGCACGGCGAACGTCGCCTGCGGGAAGTGTCACGACCAGAACCTCCCGGTCGGCGTCGCGAGCTGGAAGACGAACTGCACGATGTGCCACGGCGGGACGAACGACCAGACCGGCGCGCCGCCGCGCACGACCTGGGGCCAGTCGTCCGATCCGATCCGCACCGGCGCGCAC
>DASVZX010000039.1:0-23155 GCA_036391435.1 Anaeromyxobacter sp.
GTCCTCGCGTCCGCGGCGGGCAGCGGCGCGAGGCTCCTCGTCGTCGCCGACCAGGCGACGGTGCGGGCGGACGCGGTCGGCGCGGCGCTCGCGGCCGCGGGCGTCCGCGTGGTGCGCGTCGACCCGGCCGACCTCGCGGCGGCGGAGGCGACCGCGCGGGCCGAGGCGGAGGCGGGAGGCGCCGTCCTCGTCGCGCTCTCGCCGTGCCGGCGGGGCGTCCCGTCCTCCCGGCCGTTCGCGATCGCCGCGTCGCGGTGCAACCGCTGCGGCGCGTGCCTCGCGCTCGGCTGCCCGGCGATTTCCGATCCGGCCGGCGAGGCGCTCGCCATCGACCCGGCGACGTGCACGGGGTGCGGGCTGTGCGCGCCGCTCTGCCGGGGGCGCGCCATCGCGCGGTGAGCTCAGGCCTTCCCGCCCGCCGCGGCGACGAACGCGGCGACGTCGCGCCACACCGCCTCGAAGTGCGCGCGCGTGAAGCCCGTGCCCGAGGCCACCCAGTCGAAGTGGGGCGGCACGTGGGTCGGGTGGTGGAAGTGGCCGATCACGTCGTGGTGGTCCGCCCAGACCGCGCGGATCGTCTCGCCCCAGACCTGCGAGAGCGTCGGCACCATCCCGTCGTTCACCCGCTCGTCCACGCGGCTCCGGTACGCGCGGGAGAGCGCGGCGATCCGCTCGCGCGGCACGCGCACGCGGTCCGGCCTCGTCCGCGCGGCGAGGCGGTAGAGCGCGGCGAAGAGCGCGTGCGTCGCGTGGGCGTAGGGGTCCACGCCGGCGCGCAGGAGCGAGCGCAGCCCGGGCGGGCGCGCGCGCGTGACGACGCAGCCGTAGCGCACGCCGGGCCGGTCGCGCGTCGCGGCGTTGAAGAGCTCGGTCCCGGCCGGCGTGATCTGGGCGACGAGATCGCGATCCGAGCCGACCTCGGCGAAGAACGCCTGGATCGCCCTCCGGCGGTCGGCCGAGAAGTCGTGGAGGAGCTGCGCCCAGAGCTGGTCGACGACGCCCTTCGGCGCGGCGCGCCCGCGGAACACGCGCGCCAGCCGGAGCACGACGCCGAGCGGGAGCCGGCCGGCCCTGAGCCCGTAGATCGTCGCGACCGAGAGCACCTTCAGGAGCTGCTCGCCGAGGAGCGTCTCGAACGTGTGGGCGAGCGGCGTCCCGAAGTGCGGCGTCGCGACGGTCACGACCGCCCGCACCGCCCCGGCGCAGCGCTCGACGTCCGCCTTCGTGGGGAGCGTCGCGTCGGGCGTGACGAGGAGCCGCGCGTCGAGGCCGCCGCTCGAGTGGCCGACGAGGCTCACGCCGTCGCCCTTCTCCGCGATGGCCGCCGCGCTCTCCGCGAGGATCGCCGCGCGCCGGGCGAGCGACGCCGTCGGGATGGTGTGGACCACCTCGACCTCGCCCTTCACCCCCGCGGCCGGGAGCGCCTCGGCGAGGAAGTCCCGGACGTGGGCGAAGTACGCGAACTCGCCGAGGGTCGCGAACCCGAAGAAGCCGGGGACGAGCAGGACGTGGTGCGCGGCGGGCATGCAGGGAAGCTAGGTCGACCGGGCGGGACCCGCCGCTCAGGACGACCCCCCGAACCGCCGGACGGCCGCCGCGACGAACCGCGAGCGCACCTGCTCGCTCGCGAGGAGCGCCTGCGCCGGCGGGAGGCGGACGATCGCGTCGAGCGCGCGGTGGAGGAACCGCTCCCCGAGCCCCGCGCCGTCGTCGAGGAGCAGCTCGGCGAGCCGGTTGCGCTCGATCGCCATGCGGACGACGCGCTCGACGCCGTTCGCGGGCACCGGGCGCGGGCGCCCGCCCCGGACCATGGCGAGGGCGCCCTTCCGGCAGGCGTTCGCGCACACGCCGCAGCCGATGCAGCGCGCCTCGTCGACGCGGGGCACGAGCGCGTTCCGGCGCTCGGCGCGCTCGCGGCGCGGCTCCATCGCGATCGCGCCCACCGGGCACGCGCGCGCGCACCGCGAGCAGCCGGCGCACGCCCCCGGGTCGTGCCGCGGGACGAAGCCGCTCGGGTTCACCGCCTGCACGCCCCAGCGCGTCACCGCCTGGAGCTGCTCGCAGCAGCACCCGCAGCAGTTGCACATGAACGTCGGCCGGCTCTTCACGTTGTCGGCGATCTGGACGAGGCCGCTCTCCCGGGAGCGCACGAGGAGGTCCATCGCCTCCGCCTTGTCGATCGCGCGACCGAAGCCGCGGCGGATCACGAACTCGGCGCCGGAGTTGAGCGACAGGCAGGTGTCCATCGGCGCGTCGCACGCCTCGCCGAGGTGCTGCGCCTTGTGCCGGCAGAAGCAGAGGGACACCGCCCACCGGCGCGCGCCGCCCACGACGTCGCTCGCGCGCTCCCAGGCGAGCACGTCGGGGAGCGCCTCGTCCCCGAGCCGGGGCTCGTGGACGAGGGCGCGGCCGATCACGGTGTCGTGCCCGAACGCCTCGCGCGCGAACGCGGGATCGCCCTCGGTGTACGCGTGGAGCGCCTCGGCCATCCGCTTCTTCGGGATCCCGTCGCGCGCCCGCATGAGCGAGTACTCGAAGAAGCCGACGACCGGCGGCGACAGCATGTACGTGCGCTTGCCCGTCCTCGGGTGCACGAGGTCGAGCACGACGCCGCGATCGCACATCGGCTCGAGCCGCGCCGCGAGGGCGTCGGCCGGCACGCCGAGGCGCGCCGCGAGCCGCTCGAGCGAGGTGGGCCGGACCGGCATCCGCGCGGCGAGCGCGGCGTCCTCCGGCGTGTAGAGGATCTCGAGGATCTCCCGGAGGCCCTCGCGCGCCCGCTCGTCGTCGGGCTCCGGCAGCGCGACGGGCCCCCGCTCGAGCCGCGCGAGGAGATCCCGGTACTCCTGCTTCAGCCGTCCCAGGTGGCCCATCGGTCTCGCCTCGCCCCTCCGGGCAGCGCAGCCCCTCGCCCGATATCACGTTTTCCGGGTCGCCGGGGGTCACTGGCAGGTTCGTGATCCGCTCCCGGATCCGGGTTAAACCGGATCGCCATGAACCCCGCGTACGCCGAGCACCTGCGCGCCGAGCTCCGCAAGCTCGAGGCCGAGGGCCTGAAGAAGCGCGAGCGCGTCATCACCACGCCGCAGGGCGCCTGGATCGAGGCGGACGGGCGCCGCGTCGTGAACCTCTGCGCGAACAACTACCTCGGGCTCGCCGGGCGTCCGGACCTCGTCGAGGCCGCCCGGGAGGCGCTCCCTCGCTACGGGTTCGGCCTCTCCTCGGTCCGCTTCATCTGCGGCACGCAGGACGTCCACAAGGCGCTCGAGGGCCGGCTCTCGCGCTTCCTCGGGTACGAGGACTCGATCCTCTTCTCCTCCTGCTTCGACGCGAACGGCGGCGTGTTCGAGGCGCTCCTCGGGGAGGAGGACGCCGTCATCTCCGACGCGCTCAACCACGCGTCCATCATCGACGGCATCCGGCTGTGCAAGGCGCAGCGGTACCGCTACGCGAACGGCGACATGGCCGAGCTCGAGGCGCGGCTCCGCGAGGCGGACGCCGCCGGCGCGCGGTTCAAGCTCGTCGCGACGGACGGCGTCTTCTCGATGGACGGGACGTTCGCGAAGCTCCCCGAGATCTGCGATCTCGCCGACCGCCACCGCGCGCTCGTCATGGTGGACGACAGCCACGCCGTCGGCTTCGTCGGCGAGGGGGGGCGCGGGACGCCCGAGCACCTCGGCGTCATGGGCCGGGTGGACCTCGTCACCGGCACGCTCGGGAAGGCGCTCGGCGGCGCGTCGGGCGGGTACGTCTCGGGGTCGCGGGAGATCGTCGAGTGGCTCCGGCAGCGGGCGCGGCCGTACCTCTTCTCGAACACGCTCGCGCCGGTGATCGCCGCGGTGAGCCTCGAGGTGCTGGACCTCGTCGAGCGCGGGGACGATCTCCGGAGGAAGCTCCGCGAGAACGCCCGCCACTTCCGGGCGGAGCTGACGAAGCTCGGGTTCACCCTCGTGCCCGGCGAGCACCCGATCATCCCGGTGATGCTCGGCGACGCGAAGGTCGCGCAGGAGTTCGCGGCGCGGCTCATGGACGAGGGCGTCTACGCGATCGGCTTCTTCTTCCCGGTGGTCCCGAGGGGCCAGGCGCGCATCCGCACGCAGATGAGCGCGGCGCACTCCCGGGACGACCTCGACCTCGCCGTCGCCGCGTTCGCGAAGGTCGGCCGCGCGCTCGGCGTCGTGCGGTGACCGCCATGAGAGCGCTCGTCAAGGCGGAGCGGAAGCCCGGGATCTGGCTCGTCGAGGACGCGCCGGTCCCCGCGGTCGGCGTCCACGACGTCATGATCCGGATCCGCAAGACCGCGATCTGCGGCACGGACGTCCACATCTACAACTGGGACGCCTGGAGCCAGCAGACGATCCCGGTGCCGATGATCGTCGGGCACGAGTACTTCGGCGTCGTCGAGCGGGTGGGCGACGAGGTCGAGGCGTTCGAGCCCGGCGACCGCGTCTCCGGCGAGGGGCACATCACCTGCGGGTTCTGCCGCAACTGCCGCGCCGGGCGCCGCCACCTCTGCCGGCACACCGTCGGCGTCGGCGTGAACCGGCCCGGCGCGTTCGCCGAGCTCCTCGTCATCCCCGCGGAGAACGTCTACCGCATCCCGGACGACATCCCCGACGAGATCGCGTCCATCTTCGATCCGTACGGGAACGCCGCGCACACCGCCCTCTCCTTCGACCTCGTCGGCGAGGACGTGCTCGTCACGGGCGCCGGCCCGATCGGCATCATGGCCGCCGCGATCGCGCGCCACGTCGGCGCGCGGAACGTCGTCGTGACCGACGTGAACGACTACCGCCTCGCCCTCGCGAAGAAGATGGGCGCCACGCGCACGATCCACGTCCCGCAGGAGGATCTCCGGCGGGTGATGGAGGAGATCGGGATGAAGGAGGGGTTCGACGTGGGGCTCGAGATGAGCGGCCACGGCCCCGCCTTCCGGCAGATGCTCGACGTGATGAACCACGGCGGCCGCATCGCGATGCTCGGGATCATGGCCGGCCCCGAGGCGGTGGACTGGAACCAGCTCGTCTTCAAGGGGCTCTTCCTGAAGGGCGTGTACGGCCGGGAGATGTTCGAGACCTGGTACAAGATGGTCGCGATGCTCCAGAGCGGGCTCGACGTCGCCCCGGTCATCACGCACCGCTTCCCGATCGCCCGCTTTCAGGAGGCGTTCGACGTGATGCGGAGCGGGCAGTCGGGGAAGGTCGTGCTCGACTGGACGTGACGCCCCGGCGCGCCGCGCCCGCGCCGACGCTCACTGGAAGTACGCGGAGTGGAGCGACGGCATCAGGAACGGCAGGAGCATCGCGGTCAGCGTGAAGATCGCGAAGCAGGCGATGGACAACCAGGCGATGGCGGCGGCCTTCAGGTGAAAGAACGTCCGGAGGTGCAGGAACGTTCCATAGACGAGCAGGCTGATGAGCGACCAGGTCTCGATCGGATCCCACCCCCAGTACCGCCCCCACGACTGGTGGGCCCAGATCGCGCCTGCGGCGACCGCCATCGTCCAGAAAAGGAAGCCGAACCCCACGAAGCGCACGACGTACGCATCGAGCGCCTCCGCGGACGGCAGGCGTGCGAGCCAGGGCGCGCGATGCTTGCGCTCCTTCATGAGGAGGAACACCGCGCTCGCGGTCGAGAGCAGGAACGAGGCTGCCGCGAGCTTCGCGAACGAGATGTGGAACACCAGCCACGTCGAGCGCAACGTCGGCGGCAGTTGTCTGATCTCGGGGTTCGAGAAGAGTCCCGTCCCGATCATGAGCACGGCCGCCGGGAGCACCACGAGCGCGAGGGCCGCCCAGCCCGGGCGCCGCCAGAGGAAGAGCAGCAGCGCGACCACCGCGATGAATGCGTTCGACGACAGTACCTCGTACCTCAGCATGTAGGGCCCGTGCCCCGAGGAGATCCACCGCAGCACGATCGCCGCGCCGTGAGGCAGGAGCCCGAGCCCGGCGGCGAGCACACCCCACCGCGTCCGGCGCGGCTGCACGAAGAGGACCGCGTTCGCGAACGCGGCGGTCGCCGCGACGTACAACCCGACCGAGATCCAGTGAAGGAGCGCCTCGCGCGCAAACCCGGTCATGGCTTCTCCTTCCGATCGACGGGCTTGTCCGATCCGCGACCGCTCTTCTCCTGGTCCGGGTTGAGCGAGTCGAACCCGTGCACGATCCGGACGTCGGCCCCCATCGTCTCCTGGCGACCGACCCTGGGCGGCGCCGCGTAATCGATCCCCATCACCAACCAGCGTCCGTCGTGCTTCTCCAGGCTGTAACGAATCGTATATTCGTCGCGAGAGTCCTGGCCCACCTGCTGCGCCGTCCCGATCCGGCGGTCGAGGTAGTACCAGCGCTCCGCCGCGGTGACCGTGACCGCGCCGCCCCTCCGCTCGATCGCCAAGGGCTTGAAGTCGAGCATATGGGCGTCGAGCGTGATCCCCATGTCGAGCTTCACGCCGATGAGCCCGGCCACCTTCTTCTTCTCGGCGGGCCCGGCCCACCCTTCCAACGGGCGCGCATCGCCGGTCCGGTACGCCTCCACGAGGGCGCGGTCGTAGCCCCGGACTACCCCGACGGCCTTCTCGTCCGACAGCCGATCGCAACCCGCCGCGAGCAGCAGCACCGCCGTGAGTCTCCATCCGCGCACGATCGTCATCTCCTCATCGTCCTCTGGCGCCGTCACGCTCCGCCACCTGGCGCACGAGGCGCTCGAAGCGCTCGGCGAACAAGGCGGGGAACCGGTTCGCCTTCAGAGCCACGAGCACCCGCTCGCCCGACGTCCCGGGTCTCACGACGACGGCCGTGTCCACCTTCACGACGGCGAACATCAGCACCGCCCCGAGCGCGGCGAGTACGAACCCGGCGAAAGCGATCCCCGTCGACGCGTCGCGCGTTCCCCTGAACACGGCCCAGTACCGGACACCCGCCAGGTCGAGGTGGATGCCACCGCCCACCTCGACGCCCTGACCGGGCAGCAGGGATCCCACGAACAGCAGCCCGCCGCCGCGGAGCAGGCGCACCTCGAGCCGGGAAGGCAGCGCGCCGTCGGCACCGAGCCGTCCGCGCACCAGCAGCTGCAGCCCGCCGGGGCCGACCCAGCTACCCGCGTACTCGTCGCCGCTCGCGTCACGGAGCAGGAGCGCGAGGCGCTCCGCGTGCCCATCGACCGCGAGCTCGACGAGCGCCGTCGGGCCGTGCACCGACCCGAGGTAGAGTGTCCGCCCGTTGAGCTCTAGGGGCGCGTTGATCGCGACGACGAGCGGCCGCTCGCCGACCCGGATCCGGGCAGACAGTCCCTTCAGCGAACCCTCCGAGTAGCGGCTGGGCTCGAGTTGGTCGAGGCGTACGGGCTCCGTCAACCGGAACGGGGAGGCGAACGGGCCTGTCACCGCCTCGACCGAGGACCAACCCGATGACGCAAGCGTCTCGCCCTCGATCAGCTCCGCGATCGCCTCCGCCGAGAAGAGCCACTGCACGAGCCCGGCCACGACGATCGTCATCAGCCCGAGGTGGAAGACCGGCGAGCCCAGCAGCCCCACTCGCCCGGTCGTCCTGAACGTCGCCCGAGCCCCGGTGCCGTGCCCTGGCCGCTCGATCTCGCGCCGGTAGGGAGCGCTCCGGAAGCTCCCCTCGGTGAGCTGCACGGACCAGACCCTGGCGAGCCTGCGCCATTGCTCGACCAGCACGATCCCCAGCGAGAGCGAGGTCAGCAACAGCGCTGCCAGGAAGATCGGGCTCGCGAAGACGTGGTCGAGCCCGACCGCTCTCATCACGCGGGCCCACCACGGGTGATCGACGGCGAGGTGGCGCGCGATCGATGGCTCTGCGACCTGCGGGACGATGGTGTGGACGACGCTCGCTGCCACGATCGCGAGCAGCTCACCGACGATGAGGCGGGGAGAGCGCAAGTCGCGCTTCAGCGTGGTGAGCGTCCCGGACACCGAAGAAAGAGAGGGGCTCGGCGATCCGAGCCCCTCCCGACGCCACGTTACCATGCCCCAGCCCGGCGGGTGCGTGCCGGCCCGGCTCCCGTCACCAGGCCTCCGAGCCCGCGAAGCTGGTGTGACCGCTGTACCCGCAGGTCACCGGGCCGCAGTAACCACTCTCCGTGTAGCTGGTGTAGGTCGCCGCACGCTTGAAGCCCTGGATCGCGGCGGTGTTCCCATTGTAGTTGTACGGCGCAGGCGCCGTGGTCGTCGCGATGAGCCGATCGACCTTGCCGCCGTGCGGGACCGCGATGTGGCACGTCACGCAGTAGATCGTGTTGCTGGTGTGCTGGCCGTTGGAGTGCGGCGTGTTCGTCGAGGTCGGCGTCGGGTGGCAGTTCAGGCAGAACAGGCCCGATCCTGCCGCGCTTCCGGAGGTGAGCGTGAACAGGTTCGTCCCGGTGGAGTCGGTCGGCCAGTACTTGTTCGGCCCCTTGAGGAGGAACTTGGCGGCCGAGCCATGCGGCCCCTGCACCCCGGCCGCGTTGGCGTCGCTGCCATGGCAGTCGCTGCAGTACATCTTCTGCCCCGGCGTCCAGGTGTAAGCGGGGTCCTTGTTCGGACAGTTGGTGTTGCCAGCGCCGCAGAGCTGGGCAGCATTGAGCTGCACGGAGCCGTAGGTCGCGCTCGGATCGGTGGTGGGCAGCGCGCCGACGACCGGGTGGTACGACTGATTGTAAGTGCTGAACTCCAGCGACTGGTCCGTCTCCACCAGACCCGATGGGTCGGTGGGCGGCGTCGTTCCATACGCGAAGCTCGAGTGGCACTTGAAGCAGAGCTCGTACTCCGCCGCGACCGCAGTGGCCACGCCGTTCTTCCAGGTGAAGTTCGCGGACGCCGTCGCGGTCCAGTTGGTCGTCGGGGAGGTGAAGCCGACGCCGGAGACGCCCGCGATCGGGCTCGTCCCCGTCACCGCGTTCGTGCCGTTCGCGTGGTTCGTCTTCCCGGCGGCGTGGGGATCGTGGCAGTCGACGCAGGCGACGTGGCGGTTCGCCCCGGCGAAGTACGCGCCGCTGCCGGTCCCGCTGTAGTAGACCGCCGACGACTCGTTGACGGAGTCGTGCTTGGCGTCGGTCGTCGCGACCGGGTGGTTGTTCGTCTTCGAGATCGCGGCCTGCACGTCGTGGTTCGAGCGGTTGCCCTGGGCGCCGTTCGCGGCCGCCGCGCTGGCGTGGCAGTTCCAGCAGACGAACGGCGCGGTGGCCGCGTTCTGGAGGGACTTGCCTCCGGAGAGCATCGACGTGTCCGTCGCGCTGCCGTGGACCGCCCCCGCGTTCGAGCCGGTCGTGATGAAGGTCGGCGTCGTGCCCTCGGTCCGGGACGCGTGGCACTTCGTGCAGTTCCGGTTGAAGGTGCTGCCGTCGTGCAGCTGGTAGTTCCAGGTGTAGGTGCTCGTCCCATCGGTCGACAGGATCCCGTCGTGCCCGGAGCCGCTGAACGTCCCCGGCGCGATCGCGGGGCGGTTCGCGTCCACCTGCGTCTGGTGGCAGGACGTGCACATGCCGCCCCAGGTCTGCGTCGTCGCGTTGTAGGCGAAGTCCACCTTGGCGGGCGTGCCCGCGGTGACGTTGCCGCCTCCGTCGCGGGTCATGGCTCGCGACGTCGAGTTCCGAGCGTCCGTGTAGACGTCCTGCTCGTGCGTGGTCGACGGGCTCAGGTCGTGGACGTGGTCGTCGTGGCACATGTTCACGCACGACCGCTGCGCGGGGAGGATCCCGGTGAGCGACGTTTGCGTGCCCCAGTTGACCGTCGCGTCGTCCGAGAACTTGTCGTTCGTGCCGACGACGTTGCCGAGCGCGTGCTTGCTCGTGGTGGTCGTCGCGGTCATCAGGTCCCAGATCTTGCCGTGGCAGCCGGAGCAGTTGCCGCCGCCGCTGCTCTCGCTCGCGCCGAACCCACCCTTGTGGGAGTGGCAGCCCGTGCAGGCGGTGGTGGCTGGGGCGGCGGCGTGGGCCGTGTCGGAGTTCCCGGTGTTGCGCCACCGCGCGGGGCCCACGATGAACTTGGCGGTCCCCGTGCCGGTCGTCGCGCCCTGGTACGCGGTCGCGATCGTAGCCGACGTCCCCGACGCGACCGCGGAGATCTGGTACGAGCGACCGTCGGGTGCGAGGATCCAGTTCCCCACGTCGCCGGTTGGCGCGGCCCCTGTCTTGAACACGGCCGAGGCCGACGTCACGGTCGTGCTCGCGTTCGTGAAGGTGCCGCCCGTCGCGTAGGTGCGGCCCGGGTCCATCGTGCGCGTGTGGCACACCTGGCACGGGCCGCTGCCGTCGGTGTTCGCGAACGAGGAGCTCGCCGGCGTGGCCGAGCCGCTCACGTTCGAGTCGCCCGTCGTGGCCGCGAAGTAGACGTTCTTCGCCGCCTGGTAGCCGTTCACGCCCGGCGGGACGATCTGCTCCTTCACGAGGTACAGGTTCCGCGTGCTGTGCGGGGTGTGGCAGTCGCGGCAGTTCGTGACCCACGAGCCGTACTTGCTCGGGGCGGTCGCCGTGCTCGTGGACTCGCTCGAGTGCGTCTTGATCTTGCTCTGGTCGTGGCAGTCGCTGCAGAGCTGGCTCGAGTTGTCGCGGACGAGCAGGTTGCCGTCGCCCGCGCCGGCGGCCCGCACCGTGATCGTCGCGGGCGGCGAGACGATGGCCGTCCCGGTGCCGTTCCTCGCGCAGGCCTTGAGCGTGTAGGTGCCGATCCCGAGGCTCAGCGTCTTCGCGTACATCGCGACGTTCGCGTTCGCGTAGGCGTGCGCGTCCTTCACGAGCGCCGCGTCGTCGGCGGCGCAGGTGGGCGTCGACCCGTCGGTGGTGAGCGCCTTCGCTGCGACGGCGGTGCCGTTCGGGCTGTACACGTACACGTTCACGAGGAAGGCGCCCGTGACGATCGTCCCGTTCCCCGGGTTCAGGATGGAGACCATCGGCGAGGCGGTGTCCGCGAGCGCGCCCACGGCCACCGCGGCGGGCGCCGCGACGGCGAAGGAGTTGCCGGAGACGGTGACGCCGGTCGTCGCGGTCGCGGGAGCGAGCGCGGTGACGTTCGCCGGGAGCACCTGCATCGCGAAGTTCTCGCCGGCGGCCGCGCCGTAGCTCGCGGTCGCGTACACCCGGAACGTCACGGCGGTCGTGCCGATCGAGATCGGCAGGCCCGTCGAGCCGTCGACGATCGACGCGAAGACCCACTTCGTCCCGTCCCAGCGCCCGGTCGAGTCGACCGCCGTGCCGGCGGCGTTCAGGAGGTTGAGCGTGAGGTCGCTCACCGTCGCGAGGGGCGCCGCCGCGGCGTTCGTGATCCCGATCGAGTCGAGCGTCGCCGTGCCGCTGCTGGCGGCGACCGCGAGCTGGCCGACGTAGGTCCAGGCCGCGCTGCCCACCGTGAGCGTCCCGCCGGCCGGCTGCGCGCCCGGGCTCGAGAGGACGAGGTTCGGCGGGCACACGCCGGTGTTGACGCTCGCCGCCGTGGTGATCGGGTTCGTGCCGGTCACCCCGCCGGTCGTGTCGGCGAACTGCGCGCGGTACCAGTAGCTCGTGCTCGCGGCGACGGTCGTGTCCGTGCAGACGCGCGGGTTCGTGCCGCCGCCGAGGCTCGTGCATCCGGCGAGCGTCGTGAAGGTCGTCCCGTTCGTCGAGCGGCTGAACGTGACCGTGTTGTCGGAGTCGGTGTCGCCGGTGTAGCTCGCCGAGGCCGTGGCGGACGCGCAAGAGTTGACGGTGGCGGTGATGCTGCCCGTCGTCGTGCCGGGGACGGGCGGCGCGGTGACCGTCAGGGTCGCGCTGGTCGTGTCGTTCGAGGTCGACGTGTAGCCCGTCGCGGTCACGGAGGACACCGTGCCGGTGACGGTGGCGTTCGCGGCGATCGTCGCGGCCGTGCCGCAGACGTACAGGTTCGTCGCGCTCGACGTCGTCGTCGCGGAGATGTTCGTGGTCAGGGTGATCGTGTTCGCGCCGGCGACCGGGCTCGCGCGCGTGCCGTAGGTCGTGCCGGCGCAGGTGGCGAGGCTGTTCACGAAGACGTTCGTGAGCGGCGTCCCGGCCGAGAACGCCAGGTTCACCGCGACCGCGGTGATGGTCGCGTTCCCGGCGCTCGTCTGGACCGAGAAGGCGTCGATCGCCCCGACCGCGCCGGACGCGATCGAGGAGTTCGTCGGCTCGGCGCTGCCGTTGCCGATCGTGATGGAGGGCGGGGGCGTCACGGTGAGCGTGGCGCTCGTCGTGTCGCTCGAGGTCGACGTGTACCCCGTCGCGGTCACGGAGGACACCGTGCCGGAGACGGTCGCGTTCGCGCCGACCGTCCCGGCGGTGCCGCAGACGTACAGGTTCGTCGCGCCCGAGGTCGTCGTCGCGGAGATGTTCGTGGTCAGGGTGATCGTGTTCGTGCCGGCGACCGGGCTCGCGAAGGTGCCGTAGGTCGTGCCGGCGCAGCTCGAGGCGCTGTTGACGAAGACGTTCGTCAGCGGCGTCCCCGTCGAGAACGTCAGGTTCACCGCGACCGCCGTGATGGTCGCGTTCCCGGCGCTCGTCCGGACGGAGAAGGCGTCGATCGCCCCGACCGCGCCGGGCGTGATCGAGGAGTTCGTCGGCTCGGCGCTGCCGTTGCCGATCGTGATGGAGGGCGGAGGCGTCACGGTGAGCGTGGCGCTCGTCGTGTCGTTGTCGATCGAGCCGTACCCGCTCGCCGTGACCTTGGAGAGCGTGCCGGTGACGGTGGCGTTCGCGGCCACCGTCGCGGCCGTGCCGCAGAGGTACAGGTTCGTCGCGCTCGAGGTGGTCGTCGCGCTGATGTTCGTGGAGAGAGCGATCGAGTTCGCCCCGGAGACCGGGCTCGCGAGCGTGCCGTAGGTCGTGCCCGCGCAGCTCGAGGCGCTGTTGACGAAGACGTTCGTGAGCGGCGTCCCCGTCGAGAACGCCAGGTTCACCGCGATCGCGGTGATGGTCGCGGTGCCGCCGCTCGACTGGACGGAGAAGGCGTCGATCGGCCCGACCGCGCCGGACGTGATCGAGGAATTCGCCGGCTCCGCGCTGCCGTTGCCGATCGTGACGACCGGCAGGACGGTGAGGGTCCCCGCCGTGTCGGTGGGTGTGTTCACGGTGTAGCCGCCGGTGCTGGTGGTCGCGGACGCGACCACGGCGGTGACCGGGGTGCTCGCCGTCACCGTCGCGCCCGTGCCGCACACGTAGAACGTCGTCGCGGTGGCGGTGGCGGGCACGTTCGCGTTCGAGAAGGTGACGGACCCGCCGGGCGACAGCACCGTCGTCCCGTACTGCGTGCCGAGGGTGCAGTTCGCGTTGCTGTAGAGGAAGACGCCCGAGAGCCCGGTCGGGTTCCCGAGCGTCACGGTGACGTTCTGCAACGTCGCCCCGCCCGTGCTGGTCTGGACCGAGAAGGCGTCGATCGCCGCCGTGCCGCCCGAGGAGACCGTGTTGGTCGGGTCCGCCACCTGGCCGATGCTGATGGTGCCGCCGGCGGGCGCGGTCGCCAGGCTGAGGCCGGTCATCGAGGCGTAGGTGCTCGTGGAGCTCGCCGTGTTGGAGTCGGGGTCCGTCAGGGTCGCCGTCGGGATCGCCCGGTGCGAGATGTAGAGCGTCGGCAGGTAGCTCGCGTCGGCGTAATAGACGCCGTTCACGGGGAGCGACGCGCCGGTGTTCGTGCCCCAGCTCGCGGCCCAGGTCTGGATGGTGCGCCGGGTCGTACCGGAAGTTGACCGCTGCATCAGGATGATCTCGATGGGCACGTCGTTCGCGTTCATCGAGAGCGCGGTGCTGAACGTGATCGTCCCGGTCGCGCTCGTGAGTGTGTTGAAGTTCCGCGAGTCCGTAAGCGGCGTCGTCTGGTTCACGCCTGCAAAGACCGCGGCGTAGACCCAGGTGTAATAGGCGCTCCCGCCGTTGATGGTCACGTTCAAGCTCGTGCCCACTGCCGCGCTGATGCCTGCGTCGTTGAGGTAATAGAAGTACGTGTGGTCCTGCGCCGAGGACGCCGCGTCGCCGTTCGCCAGCGTGAGCGCATGCCCGCCGTAGGTGACGCTCACCGTCTGGGTGGCCGTCGTGCTCGTCCTCGAGGCGATCGCGACGAGCAGCAGTCGGTTCGTGCCCGCCGAGATGGTGTAGTTGGCATTCACCGCGCCGTTCGGATAGGCCGTATTGGCGTACTGCGAGACCCACGCGTTCTGCTGCGAGATCTGCGCCCGCGCGACGCCGGCCCAGGCGGCGAGGGCCGCGAACGCCGCCATCCCGACCCACCGGGCGATCCGGCTCGTCACGACCTCCGCCATGCTCCACCTCGCGTCACGAGTCTCGACCGTCCGCTTGCTCATGGTTCCGCTCACCAGGCCCCGCGCCTACCGCGCGTCCACCGTCTGCGAGTTCGAGTCCGCGTTGTGCGCCGCGTGGCAGCTCAGGCAGGTGACGTTGCTCGTCGGCGAGAGCACCAGGTCGTTCGTCGGGTTCGCGTCCCTGCCCGCCGCCCCCTGGACCGCCCCGTTCACGTCGAGCGGCGTCGCGACGTCGTAGCCCACGCCGTTCGCGCCGAGCCCCTCGCCCACCGGGTGGCTGAACGGCTTCCCGGAGGCCCAGCCGTAGGTGGTCGACGTCTCCACGTCCGCGTGCTTCTGGTTCCGCGCCGCGTGGCAGTTGACGCACATCTCGCCCTCGCCCAGCGCGACCCGCGCGAACGGGAACCCGACGTAGAAGTCCCAGTAGCCGCCCGTCGCGGTGGGGAGCGCGCCGAAGCTCACGCTCACCGCCGGATCGTCGCCGGTCTGCGAGAGCGCGACGGCGGTGTTCGCGGCGGGGATGGCGTACGTGGTCGGGTAGGTGACCGAGGCGGTCGCCGCGAGGCGCGCGTTGTGCGACACCTGGAACTGGTTCGTCGCCGGCCCGATCCGGATCCGGTAGCCGAGCGCGATCGCCCCCGCGCCGACCGTGAGCGTCATCTGCGCGCCGGACGCGGTGCCGCCCGTCTGCGCCTGCGCGACCCCCGTCGGGATCGAGACGTGCCGGTTCGCCGGCGCGCTCGCGGCCGTGCCGAGGTGCGGGTCGTGGCAGGTCGAGCACTGGAGCGCGCCGCCCGGCGCGTTCGTGAGCATGCCGGCGTCGGTGGGCGGCGCCGCGCCGAACTGCGAGTTCGTGGTGCTCCCCGCCCAGTGGTGCGAGTGGCCGCCCGTGCCGGACGTCGCCTGGTCGGACGAGTACCACTTGCCCCCGAAGGTGAACCCCGCCGCGAGGTTGTTGTGGCAGCTCGTGCACACGGTGAAGTTGTCGGGCTGGTTCGTGAGGTTCGCCCCCGTCGCGTTGTGCATCGCGTGGCAGTCCACGCAGCCGGTCGCGTTCGAGATCGTCGACGCGTTGTGCGGCGCGCTGACGGGCCGCCCCGCCACGGGCAGGAGGAGGACGGCGGCCGCCGTCAGGAGGCGTGCGCTGCGCTTCGTCATCGGTCGTCTCCCCGGCCGTCCCTCGTCACCGTGACGGTCACCGACGCCGGCGCGCTGCGGACCGTGCCGTCGTCCACCTCGAGCTCGAACGCGTACGCGCCGGGCCCGCTCGCGCGGAACGACGGCGTCGACGAGTCCGGCGCGTCGAGCGCCACCCACGGCCCGGCCACCTGGGTCCAGCGGTACCGCAGCGGGACGGGACCGCTCGCGCTCCCGTCCAGCGCCCAGTGGTCGCCCGGGCCCTTCCGCGCGGCCGCGATCGCCTTCGGGACGGCGCCGCCGGGCCCGCCGGTCTCGAACCTCACCCGCGCCGGCACGCCGACGGCGTCGCCCGAGCGGACCGTCAGCTCGAAGACGTAGCTGCCCGCCGCGAACGGGACGACCGTCGCGATCGCGGCGTCGTCGTCGGTGAGCCCGGCCGCCGGCCCCGACACCTGGCGCCAGCGATAGGCGAGGCTCGCCCCGGCGCTCGCCGAGCCGTCGAGCGCGAGCGGCCGACCGACGGGCGCGCCGGCGGCGACCGGCGCGACGGCGGCGGTCGGGAGCGCGCCGCCCTGGGCCGCCGCGTAGACCTCGACGCGCGCGGGCGGGGACCGCCGCTCCTCCGAGACGAGCGCCACGTCGAAGGCGTACCGGCCCGCCTTCGGCGGCACGAACGAAGGCGTCGCCGTGAGGGCGCTCGCGAGCGTCACCGCCGGCCCGTCCACCTGCCGCCAGGCGAACCGGACGTCCCCGCCGCGCGCCGAGCTGGCGCGGGCGTCGAGCGCGACCGTCGCCCCCGCCTGCGCGAGGACGGGGGTCACCGCCGAGGCCGTCGGCGTCCGCTCCCCCGAGTCGACGACGAGCACCGGCACCTCGGCGGTCGCCGAGAGGCCGCCGCCGGGCTCGGCCGCCGTGAGCTGGAAGCCGAGCAGCCCCGGCTCGTCCGCGCGGCCGAACAGGTCCGCGCCGGACGTCGTCGCGACGAGCGGCGCCCCGAGGATCTGATCCCAGGTCAGGGAGAACGCGTCGCCGTTCGCGTCGGAGCTGAACCGGCCGTCGAGCGCGAACGGCTTCCCCGCCGCCACGACCACGATCCGGCCGGCGTCCGGCCGGGGCGGCACGTCCACGATCCGGGCCGTCACCGTCACCGGATCGCTCGGGCGCTTGCCGCAGGTCGCGGTGCCCGCGAAGGCGTAGTCGGCGGCGGTCCGGCCGACGAAGCTCGGGGTGAAGGTCTCCGCGCCGAGGAGCTGGACCGACGGCCCGCCCGTCTGCGTCCACCGCGCCGCGCACGTCCCGCGACCGCGCGCGAGCGAGCTCGACCACCGCACGAGCCCCGGGCCGCTCGGGCGCGGGTCCGTCGCCATCAGGACCGGCTTGCGGTCGTCCACCAGCGGATCCGTGCCCGCCAGGACCTCGTCGCCGTCGGAGACGCCGTCGCCGTCGGTGTCCCGGTTCCACGGATCCGTCCCGTGGAGGAACTCCTGGAGGTTCGTGAGGCCGTCGTGGTCGTAGTCGAGGAGCGCGTCGCCGGCCCAGTTCGGGTCCAGGCCGTGCAGGATCTCCCACCAGTCCGGCATCCCGTCGCAGTCCGAGTCGCCCGGGCAGAACGGCACCGACGGCACCGTGCCGAAGCGCTCGATCCGCCCGCCGTCCGAGTTCGCGACGAGGACGTCGCCGTTCGGCAGCGCCACGATCCCCGCCGGCTCGCGCAGCTCGCCCGGCCCGCTGCCGAAGCTCCCGAGCGCGCCCAGGTTGAGCCCGGCGCTGCTCGCGACCTGCACGACGCCGTTGTAGACGTCCGACACGAAGACGCGGCCCGCCGCGTCGACCCCGATGCCGCCCGCGCGGAAGACGCGGTTCCCGCCCATCCCGCCCGTGAAGGCCGAGCGCGCGAAGGTGCCGTCGGCCGCGTTGAACGCGTAGGCCATCGGCGCTCCGATGCCGTAGTCCACGGCGCCCCACACGAGCCCGGACGCGGGATCGAGCGCGACGTCGGTGACGCCGCCGAGACCCTGGGCGCCCGCCGCCGAGATCACCCTCATCGTGGTGCCGTCCGGACGCATCGCCCGCAGCTGCGCGGCGTCCTTCTCGGCGAGCCACAGCACGTTCGCGGCCGCGTCGTACGCGAGCCCCATCGGCCCGCTCGCGTAGCCGACGTCGAACGACCCGACGACCCGCGCGGCCGCGACGTCGACGCGCAGGATCTTCCCGTGGAGCGTCGAGACGTACGCGACGCCGGGCCCCGCCGCGACGGCGAGGGCGCGGTCGGGCAGGTAGACCGGCCCCATCGACTCGCCCTTCGGGGTGAGCACGCGGAACCCCCCCGATCCGTCCACGACGTACAGCCGGCCCTCCGGCGAGGCCGCGATGCGGTGCGGGCCCTGGAACGAATCGCCGAGCGTGCCGAGCGGCAGCTCGAGGATCACGGCGACCGGGAACGTCTGCGAGGAGGGCGCGCTCGTGCTCGTGGAGGACACGGTCACGGTCACCGAGACCGAGCCGCCGGTCTGCGGCGCCGTGAGCGTCACCGTCGCGCCGCCCCCCTGGAGCGCGCCCGCCGACGCCGTCCAGGCGTAGGAGAGCGTCCCGCCCTGCGGGTCGTGCGCCGTCACGCCGAGCGTCGCGGTCCCGCCCACGAGCACCGGGCCGCTCGGACCGCTCATCGAGTCGATCGCGACCGAGGCGACCGGCGCCGGCTGGACCGTGACGGTCGTGGACGCGGAGGCGGACTGGCTCGAGGTGTTCGTCGCCGTGCAGGTGACCGTGGCGTTCCCGGCCGCGGGCGCCGTCCACGTCGCGGTGCCGGTCACGGACGATCCCGGCGCGACCGCGATCGCCTGGGACGAGGCGCCGCCTGCGAGGGTGCCTCCGCTCACCGAGGCGGAGAGCGCGTTCACCGTCGTGGAACCGCTCGCCGCGCACGTGATGGTCGCCTGCGCGTTCGCCACGACCGGCGAGGTGACGACCGGCGCGCTCACCGTCGGCGGCGATCCGAACGTCAAGCCCATCGCCGCGGGACGATCCGGGAAGGCCACGAGCCCGGTCAGAGCCGCAAGGGATGCGCACACGGAGGACCTGATCTTCATGCGGGCAAAAGGTGCAAACGGCACGCCTCGTTGTGGCCATTTGTCGCGCTCGTGCGCCGGCTCCGATTGACCTGGGCCGGGTCCGTCTCGACCTTTCGCGCCAAGCATCACGCTCAGTCGAAGAGGCCCATCGAATACCTCGCCGCCACGCCGCGTTCCGCGGACCCGCGATCCCTTCGAAACCAGGGGAGATCCCTTTGACGACATGGGCGCACGGGTCCATACGTCCGGACACCGTGCCGGCTCGTTGCGTCCTTTGACCCAATCGGCTTGGGGGAATTGACGTAAATCGACCGATCGCCGCGAAGTTCCGGGGACATCGCCGCGCAGGATCTGCGCGCCTTGCGAAGGTCCGGCGGCCGCGCCGGTCCCGTACGCGCCTCTCGCGAGCGCCACGCCGGCCGGGCGCGGCGCGCGCGGAGCCACGGGTCGCGCCGCCCACTTCCGACGTCGGCGAGCCGTTCGGTCATGACGCTCATGGCCGACGGAGGTCGCCGATCTCGTCCAGGACTCCAGCAAGGGTGGCCGCTCCGACCGCGTCGCGCCGCGCCGCCTGGTAGGCCCGAGCGGCGTCGCTCGCCGCGGCGACCTGGCGGGCGACGAGCTCGAGCGCGGCCTGGTGAGCCTCCGGGGCGAAAGAGCCGCTCTCGACGATCGAGGCGGCGCTGGTGGCGCGTCCCGGTGATGCTTCGCCAAGCCCGGACCGGCGTCCGGTCAGACTCCGGGTTCGAAGACGAAGACATTCCCGCGCAGCGTGTCCCCTGATCCAGGAACCCGCGGCTGATCCCGCCCTCCGGGGACGGGAGCCTCCCGGCTCACCGCCCCCGGGCGCCGCGCCGGGGCGCGCGGCGCACCGCCGCTCACTTCCACCCGGGGAACGGATACACCGCCTTCGCCTTCGCGAACTTCGGCGGATAGACCGGCACCGGCTCGCCCTTCTGGTACTGGAACACCAGCATCTGGTGCGGGTTCTGGTTCGTGAAGCCGTCGTACGTCTTGAACTGCACCTCGCCCATGATGCCGTTCCACTTGCCGCTCGCGAGGGCGTCGCGGATCTTCTTGCGGTCCCCGCCGTTCTTCGAGACGACGTCGCCCGCGATCATCATCGCCTCGTACGCCGTCGCCGCGTGGTAGGTCGGGCGCTTCCCGAACCGCTGCTCGTAGCGCTTCGCGAAGTCCGCCGCCCCGGGCCAGCCGGAGCTCGGCATCCACTGCGTCACGACGAGCACGTCGTTCGAGATGTCCTTCTCGCCCTGGAACTGCGTCGTGTCGAAGCCGGCGCCGGCCCCGAGGAACGCCTGGGGCTTCAGCCCCACCTCGCGCGACTGGCGCATGAGCAGGATCGCGTCCGCGACGTACGAGACCATGAAGACGAGGTCGGGCTTGAGCGAGCGGATCTTCGTCAGGGTCGATCGGTAGTCGGCCGCGCCCTTCTGGTAGGCCTCGTCCGCGACGACCTGGATCCCCTTCTTCGCGGCGTACTCCTTCGCCTGCGTCGAGCCGGAGGACCCGAAGTCGGTGCTCTCGTAGATCACCGCCATCGTCTTCGGCTTGCCGAGGGCGAGCGCCGCGTCGATGAGCTGCTGCGCGTAGTCGTGCGACGGCGCGTTCAGGCGGAACACCCACTGGTACCCCTGCCGCGTGATGTCCTCCTTCGACGCCACCGGGATGAGGAGCGGCACCTTGTACTGCTCGGCGAGCTTCGCGATCGCGTTCGCGGGCGCCGACGCGTACGGGCCGACCACCATCGCGACGTCGTCGCCGGTGGCGAGCTGCTCGAGGGCGCTCATCGCGACCTGCGGCTTGCCCGTGTCGTCCTGGCGGAGGACCGCGACGTCGATCCCCTTCTTCTTGAGGTCGTCGATCGCGAGGTCCGCGCCGTTCGTCAGCGCCTCGCCGATGGGCGCCTCCGGACCGGTGATCGAGTTGATGAAGCCGATCTTGAGCGGCGCCGCGGCCGCCGGGCGGGCGATCGCCCCGAGCGCGGCGACGATGGCGAGAAGGCTCTTGGTACGCATCGTGAATTCCCTCCTTGGGATCCGGAAATCTTAGGCTCGGCGGCGCAGCCCGCGCCGGTCAAACGAACGGCGCAGACGGGGCAAACCGAAGGGCGCAGACCGGCTCGGCCCGGAAGGGGCTACCCGTCCCGCCGGCGATCGGCGACCATGGGCGCGCCGCCGGCGGAGCGCGCCGGCGGCGGCCATGGGCGCCCCGACGCCGAACCCGTGCGACGGCTGCGACGCGCGCTGCTGCAGCGCGTACGCGGTCCACGTCACCGGCGACGACGTGCGTCGCATCGCCGAGGGGACGGGGCTCCCGCCCTTCGCGTTCCTGACCTGGGCCCTGCAGGCGGAGCGGACCGCGACGGGCTTCGTGCTCCGGCCGGGCGGTCCCTCGCACGACCTCCTGCTCGCGCACGCGCGCGCGACCGGGTCTCGGCCGCCGTGCCCGTTCCTCCGCGACGGGGGCGGAGGCGCGCCGCGCTGCGGCGTGTACGCCTTCCGGCCGCGCGTCTGCCGCCGGTTCCCGGCCGTCCGCGTCGACGGGGGCTTCGGCGTCCGCGACGGCGTCGTCTGCCCGGCCGGCGCGTGGGCAGGCCACGACATGGGCCGGCTCTCGTGGCGCGTGGCGATCGCGCGCGAGGAGCGCGAGTCGGAGACCTACGCCGCCGTGGTCGCCGCTTGGAACGAGCGGGTGGAGCGCGAGGGCTCGCGCTCCGGGCGCGACCTCCCCGGATTCCTGGACTACCTCGCCGACGCGTACCGCTGGCTCGTCCCCTGGCGCGCGGCGCTCGCTCCCGCGGACCGGGCCGGCCCGGCGTTCCTCGAGCGGATCCGCAGGACCCTCCGCGCGTGCACGCCCTGAGGTGCGCCGCGCGCGGGGTCGCGCGCACCGGCCCCACCCGGGCCTCTCGACGGCGCGCGCGCGCCGGGGAACAAGTCGTGGAGTCGTGGAGTTCGCTCACGCCCCCCTGGAGGCCGCGATGCAAGGGCTCATGATGGACTTCCCCCTCACGCTCGCGCACCTCTTCGAGCGCTTCGGCCGCTACTACCCGTCGGTCGACGTCGTCTCGCGCCGGCCCGACAAGTCGATCCACCGCTCCAGCTGGGGCGACGTCCACCGCCGCACGCAGAAGCTCGCGAACGCGCTCCTTCGCCTCGGCGTGAAGCCGGGCGACCGCGTGGCGACGCTCGGGTGGAACCACGCGCGCCACCTCGAGGCCTACTTCGGCGTGCCGCTCGCGGGCGCGGTGCTCCACACCCTGAACCCGCGGCTCCACCCCGCCGACCTCACGTACATCATGAACCACGCCGACGATCGGGTGCTCCTCGTCGACGACGTCCTCCTGCCGGTGTGGGAGCGGTTCCGGAACGAGGTCCACCCGCGGCACGTCGTCGTCTGGGGCCACGGGGCGCCCGCGCCCGAGGGGACGCTCGACTACGAGCAGCTCATCGAGCCGGAGCTCGCGCAGTTCCCGCTGCCGCCCATCGACGAGGACCAGGCCGCCGCCCTCTGCTACACGTCCGGCACCACCGGCCGGCCGAAGGGCGTCCTCTACTCGCACCGGGCGCTCGTGCTCCACTCGCTCGCGTGCGCCCTCCCCGACGCCCTCGGCGCCTCGCACTCGGACACCTTCCTGCCCGTCGTCCCCATGTTCCACGCGAACGCGTGGGGGGTGCCGTACACGGCGGCGCTCGCCGGCGCGAAGCTCGTCTTCCCGGGGCCGCACCTCGACCCGGTGAGCGTGCTCGACCTCGTCGCGAGCGAGCGCGTGACCGTGGCGGCGGGCGTGCCGACCGTCTGGCTCGCGATCCTCGAGGCCCTCGACCGGGAGCCGAAGCGCTGGGACACGAGGAGCCTGCGCTGCATGGCGGTCGGCGGCTCGGCGGCGCCGCAGGCCATGATCGAGGGGTTCGAGAAGCGCCACGGGCTGCACGTGCTCCACGCCTGGGGCATGACCGAGATGACGCCGGTCGGCACGGTCTGCTCGCTGAAGCCTCGC
This sequence comes from Anaeromyxobacter sp., assembly GCA_036391435.1. Lineage (GTDB taxonomy): Bacteria > Myxococcota > Myxococcia > Myxococcales > Anaeromyxobacteraceae > Anaeromyxobacter. Next base: position 22,470 of record DASVZX010000039.1, read on the forward strand.
CTGAAGGAGCTGCCGGAGGCGGAGCGGTTCAGGATCCGCGCGACGCAGGGGCTGCCGATCCCGTTCGTCGAGGTCCGCGTCGTCGGCGACCAGGGGCCGGTGCCGCCGGACGGGAGGTCGATGGGCGAGCTGCACGTGCGCGGGCCGTGGGTCGCGGCGAGCTACTTCCAGAACCCGTCCGAGGCCGACAAGTTCACGATGGACGGCTGGTTCCGTACCGGCGACATCGTCACGATGGACGGGGAGGGCTACATCCGGATCACCGACCGCACGAAGGACCTCATCAAGTCGGGCGGCGAGTGGATCAGCTCGGTGGACCTCGAGAACGCGCTCATGGGCCACCCCGCCGTGAAGGAGGCCGCCGTCGTCGGGCTCCCGCACCCGACGTGGGCGGAGCGGCCCGTCGCCTGCGTCGTGCTGAGGGAGGGGTCGCGCGCGACCGAGAAGGAGCTGCGCGAGTACCTCGAGCCGATGTTCGCGAGGTTCTGGCTGCCCGACTCGTTCGTGTTCCTGCCGGCGATCCCGCGCACCGCGGTCGGCAAGTTCCTGAAGTCGGCGCTGCGCGAGCAGCTGAAGGACCACCGGTTCCGCGACGCGTGAGCGCGCCGACCCCGAGGCCGCGCGCCGTGGCGCACGCGTCCGGCGCGGGGCCGCTCCCGCCCGTCGTCCTCGTGCACGGCGCCGGC
>DASVZX010000040.1:0-7833 GCA_036391435.1 Anaeromyxobacter sp.
AGGGCGCGGCGGTGACGGTGTTCCCGCCGGAAGCCTCGAGGGCGAAGCCGGTCTACCCGTTCCCGGGCTGGAAGTAGTCCGCGGACCCCCGGCGCGCGCGGGGGCGGGCGGACGAGCCCGTCCCGGCGCGCGCGGGGGGGCGTGGGGAGCGCAGGCTCGCGCGGCGCGACGGCGCGAGCCGAGTGCTCCCTCACTTCAATCGTTGAACGAACCGGTCCACATTGGGTACCCTCGCGGCTCTTCCCAGGGATGGACGGGAGCGCCGGCCGTGGACGGGGGCCGTGCCGGCGGCGAGGAGCGCGCGATGACGGTGTTTCTGCAGTCGGTGCTGAGCGGGATCCTGGTGGGCGGCGTCTACGCGCTCATCGGGGTCGGCCTCACCATCATCTTCGGCGTGATGCGGGTCATCAACTTCGCCCAGGGCGACCTGCTCATGCTCGGGATGTACGCGACCTGGTGGATCTTCACGAAGACGGGGATCGACCCGTACGTCGCGCTGCTCGCGACCGCCCCCCTCCTGTTCGTGTGGGGCGCCTTCCTCCAGAAGGTCTTCATCAACCGCGCGCTCAACGCGCTCCCGCAGAACCAGATCCTCCTCACCATCGGGCTCGGCCTCGTCATGTCGAGCGCCATGATGCTGATCTTCACGTCCGACTACCGGATCCTGACGACGACCTACTCGTCGTCGAGCTTCGACGTCCTCGGCCTGTCGGTCTCGGTCCCGCTGCTCTACTCCTTCCTCGTCACCGGGGTGATCACGGCCGCGCTGTTCTGGTTCCTGTCCCGCACCGACGTCGGCCAGGCGATCCGGGCGACGGCGCAGGACCGCGACGCGGCGCAGCTCATGGGGATCAACGTCCGCTGGACGAGCGTCCTCGCGTTCGGGATCGGCAGCGCGCTCGCCGGCGCGGCCGGCGCGCTCATCGCGCCCACCTACTACATCTACCCGCAGGTCGGCAGCGCCTTCACCCTCAAGGCGTTCGTCATCGTGGTGCTCGGCGGGATGGGCAGCATCGTGGGCGCCACGCTCGGCGGCGTCATCATCGGCGTGACCGAGTCCCTGTCGGCCGTGTACATCGCGTCGGGCCTCAAGGAGCTCGTGGTGTTCGTCCTGTTCCTCGGGCTCCTCCTCTTCAGGCCCTCCGGCCTGCTCGGCAAGTCGCGCGCCTGACCCTCGAGCCCCCATGACTGCCCTCCCCCGTATGCAGCCGCGCGGCGCGTCGATCCTGCCGATCCTCCTCTTCTTCGTCGCCGCCCTCGCGCTCTTCCTCTTCCCCTCGTTCGTGAAGAAGCCGTACGTCCTGCACATGGGCGTGATGCTGTTCCTCGCGATCATCCAGGGACAGGCCTGGAACGTGATCGGCGGCTACGCCGGCCAGTACTCGGTCGGGCACGCCGCGTACTTCGGCGTGGGCGCCTACGTCACGATGATGCTCCTCGAGGTGAACAAGATCCCGCCGTGGTGGGGGATCTGGGCGGCGATCGCGGCCTCGCTCATCCTCTCCGCGATCATCGGCAGCATCACCTTCCGGCTCCGCGGCCCGTACTTCGTGCTCGCCTCGATCTCGGTCGCGGAGATCATCCGGCTCGCCGCGCTCTACTTCAAGGACTTCACCCGCGGCGCGGAGGGGTTCCTCCTCTCGGAGATCCCGACGCTCCACGTGTTCGGGACCGAGATCGTCTTCATCGGGAAGCGCCCCTTCTACTACACCGGGTTCGCCATCGCCCTGGTGACCATCGGGGCGAACTGGGCGGTGCAGCACTCGAAGCTCGGCTACTACTTCCAGGCCATCCGCGAGGACCAGGACGCCGCGCACTCACTCGGCATCAACCTCACGCTCTACAAGAACGTCGCCCTCGCGATCTCGGCGGCGTTCACCGCGTTCGCGGGCGGCTTCTACGCGATGTACGTGAAGTTCATCGACCCGAACGCCGCGTTCGAGCTCCGGCTGTCCGTGGAGATCGTCCTCATCGCCATCATCGGCGGCATCGGCACGATCGTCGGCCCGGTCATCGGCGCGATGGTGCTCGTCCCGATGTCCGAGATCCTCCGCAACCCGCGCGGCCTCGTGCAGATCGGGGTGCTCGCGCCCGACTCGAGGGTCGTGGACTTCATCGAGAAGCACCTCGCGAACGCGCACCCGCTCTTCTACGGCATCCTGCTCGTCATCGTGATCCTGTTCGCGCCCGAGGGCGTCCTCGGGGTCGTCCGCCGGATCGCGGCGCGCTGGCGGCGGCGCGCCCCCGGCGAGACCGGCGCGCCTGCCTCGGCGTAGGAGCTCGCCATGCCGATGCTCGACATCCGCAACGTCTCCAAGTTCTTCGGCGGCCTCGCCGCCAACTCCGACGTCTCGTTCTCCGTCGAGCAGGGGGCGATCGTGGGGCTCATCGGACCGAACGGGGCCGGGAAGACCACCCTCTTCAACTGCATCACCGGCTACTACCCGCCCTCGAAGGGCGACGTGGTCTTCAAGGGCGTGCGGCTGAACGGGCTCCAGCCGGACCAGGTCTGCCGGCTCGGCATGGTCCGGACCTGGCAGAAGGTGCGGCCCCTCGCGAAGATGACGGTGCTCGACAACGTCATGGTCGGCGCGCTCGTCCGCACGAGCTCGCTCAAGACCGCGCGCGCGGTGGCCCACGAGCAGCTCCAGATCGTGCGGATGGACCATCGCACGGACATGCTCGCGGGCGGGCTCCCCATCGGCGAGCGGAAGAAGCTCGAGATCGCGCGGGCGCTCGCGACGAAGCCGGAGCTGCTGCTGCTCGACGAGGTCATGGGCGGCCTCAACACCGGCGAGAAGGAGGAGATCATCCTCCTCATCCTCGAGCTCAAGCGGCGCGGGTTCACGCAGGTGGTCATCGAGCACGACATGAAGGCCATCATGCGGATCTCCGACCGCATCGTGGTGCTCAACTCGGGCGAGAAGCTCACCGAGGGGGCGCCGCGCGAGGTCGCCGACAACCCGGACGTGATCGCCGCCTACCTGGGCGAGCGGGTGGGGGTCTAGACGTGCTCCAGATCCGCAAGCTCAACTTCTCGTACGGCGACATGCAGGTCCTCTGGGACGTGGACCTCGACGTGAACGACGGCGAGATCGTGACGGTCCTCGGGTCGAACGGCGCCGGGAAGAGCACCCTCCTCCGCAACGTCTCGCGCCTCGTCCGGCCGAGCTCGGGGACCATCACCCTCGACGGGGTCGAGCTGAACCGGCTGCAGTCGCACCAGGTGGTCGCGCGGGGCGTGGTCCAGGTGCCCGAGGCGCGCCGGATCTTCCCGGAGATGACGGTCGTCGAGAACCTCCGCATGGGCTCCTACGTGAAGGCCACGCGCAAGGACCGCCAGCGGAACATGGAGCGGGCGTTCGCGCTCTTCCCCCGGCTCGCCGAGCGCAAGGGGCAGCTCGGCGGCACCATGTCCGGCGGCGAGCAGCAGATGCTCGCGATCGCCCGCGGCCTGATGGGGAACCCGAAGGTGATGCTGCTCGACGAGCCGAGCCTCGGGCTCTCGCCGCTCCTCGTGAAGAGCATCTTCGACATCATCCGGGAGATCAACCGGCAGGGGACGACGATCCTCCTCGTCGAGCAGAACGTCTACCAGTCGCTCCACATCACCCACCGTGCCTACGTGCTCGAGACGGGGCGGGTGGTACTCTCCGGGACGGGCGCCGAGCTGCTCGAGAACGCCCACGTCAAGAAGGCCTTCCTCGGGATGTGACCCATGGCGAACAAGCTCACCGTCGGCGAGTGGATGACGAAGAACCCGATCACCATCGAGCAGGACGCGTCGGTGATCGAGGCGATCCACCTCCTCAAGGAGAAGAACATCCGGCGGCTGCCCGTCATGAAGAAGGGCAAGCTCGCGGGGCTCGTGACGGAGAAGATGCTCTACGGCTACATGCCGGCGAAGGCGACGAGCCTCGACCAGTGGGAGCTGCACTACCTCCTGTCGAAGACCCCGGTGAAGGCGGCGATGAACCCGAAGCCGCACACCGTCCACGTCGACACGCCCATCTCCGAGGTCGCGAAGCTGCTCCACGATCGCAAGCTGAACGGGGTCATCGTGGTGCAGGAGAACGGCGAGCTCGCGGGGCTGCTCACGACGACGAACGCCCTCGAGGCGCTCATCTGGTTCACCCAGCTCGCCGCCAGGTAGCCCCGCTCACCGCGCCAGGAACAGCTTCACCGCCGCGAAGAGCCCGACGGCGATGGCGAACCCCCGCATGCCCGCGGGCGGGAGCCGCTGCGCGAGCCGCGCCCCGAGGAACCCGCCCGCGATGGAGGCGGCCGCCATGAGCGCGGCCTCCGCGGGGTGGACCGTCCCGGAGAAGACGAAGATCACGGCGGCGATCCCGTTGATGAGCAGGGAGAAGAGCACCTTCAGCGCGTTCGCGTGCTGGAGGGAGGACGGGAGCAGGATGCCCATCGCGGCGAGCATGAGGATCCCGATCCCCGCGCCGAAGTAGCCGCCGTAGATCGAGATCGCGAGCTGGGCGAGCCAGAGCGCGGCCGGGTGGTTCGCGGCTCCCGCGCGCGCGACGAGGCGCTTCAGCTGCCCCTGGAACGTCAGCACGACGCAGGCGAACACGATGAGCCAGGGCACCGCGGCCTCGAAGGCCTTCTCCGGCAGCGCGAGCAGCATCCAGGCGCCGATGACGCCGCCGAGGAGGGACGGGATCGCGAGCACGAGGGCGCGGCGCCGCTCGTCGGCGATGTGGCTCCGGTACGCGAGGGACGAGGCGAGCTGGCCGGGGAAGAGCGCGACCGTGTTCGTCGCGTTCGCGGCGACGGGCGGCACGCCCGCGGCGAGGAGCGCCGGGAAGGTGAGGAGCGTCCCGCCCCCGGCGATGGCGTTCACGACGCCCGCCGCGGCGGCCGCGACGGTGAGGAGGGCCCCATCCGCGATGGTCACCCCTCGTGATTAGCGCGGTAGCATCCCGGACGCCATGCCTCTCGACGCCGATCGCGCCGAGGTGATCCACTTCGCCGGCCGCCACCGGCTCTCGCCCGCCCTGCGCGAGGGCGAGCCCGTGCTCGTCCCGGCCGGCGCGCCCGGCGAGCGCTGCGGGTGGGCGGCGTTCTTCGCGGCGCCGGCGGGGCGCCGGGTGTCCGCCGCGCTCGACCCGGAGGATCCCGGGTCGTTCAGGACCGTCCCCCGCGGCGCCTCCCCCGCTTCGGCCGGGGCCCGCGCTCCGCGCGCGGGGGCTTTCGCGGCGGCGCGCCGCTTCCTCGCGGCGCTGCGCGGCCGCTTTCCCCCCGGGTGACGCCCGCCCGCGCGACGCCCGGCTCGAGCACCCGCAGCTCGATCCGCCGCCGGGCCGGGCTCGACGAGACGACCTCGACGCGCACCCGGTCGCCGACGCGGAAGGAGCGGCCGGTCCCGGGCTGCACGAGCGCGTGCTGCACCGCATCGAGCTCGAACCCCTCGCCGAGGTCCTCCACGCGGGCGAGCCCCTCGACGAACCAGCGCTCGAGCTCGACGAACAGCCCGAACTCGACCACCGCGGCGACGACGCCGTCGAAGACCTCGCCGACGTGATCCTTCATGAAGAGCGCCGCGTAGAAGCTCGCGATCTCGCGCTCGGCCTCCATCGAGGCGCGCTCGCGCTCCGACGAGCGCGCGGCGAGCTCGACGAGCCGTGCGGCCGGCGTGCGCCGCACCCCGTCGCCTCGCCGCTCCGCCCACTCCTCCTTGAGCAGCCGGTGGACGACGAGGTCCGGGTAGCGCCGGATCGGCGAGGTGAAGTGGAGGTAGTGCTCGGCGGCGAGCCCGTAGTGCCCGATGTTCTCCGGGCTGTAGACCGCCTGCATCATCGCCCGCAGGAGGAGCTGGTTCAGCGCGCGCTGCTGCGCGTGCCCCTTGAAGCGCTCGAGCAGCTCGTTCAGCGCGCGCGGGTCGGGCGGCGACTCCGGCACCTCGAAGCCGTGCGTGCGGGCGAGCTCGAGGAAGGCGTCGAGCTTCTCCTCGTCGGGCACGCCGTGCACGCGGTAGATGGTCGGCAGGTCGCGCGCGCCGAACCCCCGCGCCACCGCCTCGTTCGCCGCGAGCATGAACTCCTCGACGACGCGGTGGGCGCGGTTCCGCGGGCGCTTCTCGATCGAGACCACCTGGCCGTCCTCGCCGAGCACGATCTTGGCCTCGGGCAGGTCGAAGTCGATCGCCCCGCGGCGCCGGCGCATGGCGGTGAGCTTCGCCTGCAGCTCCGCCATGAGCTCGAACGCCTCGCGGAAGCGCTCGCGGCCCGGCACCCTCTCGCCGTCGAGCACGCGCGCGACCTCGGTGTACGTGCAGCGCGCCGCGCTGCGCATCACGCCCTCGTAGATCTCGGTCGACTTCGTCTCGCCCTTCCCGTCGAGGACCATGTCCGCGACCATGCAGAGCCGGTCGACGTCCGGGTTGAGCGAGCAGATCCCGTTCGAGAGCCGCTCGGGGAGCATCGGCAGGACCTGCATCGGGAAGTAGACGCTCGTCGCGCGGCGGGCGGCCTCGTCGTCGAGCGCCGAGCCGGGCCGGACGTAATGGGCCACGTCGGCGATCGCGACGACGAGCCGGTAGAGCGGCTGGCGCCTCGCGCCGGTGACCCGCTCGACGTACACGGCGTCGTCGAAGTCGCGGGCGTCCTCGCCGTCGATGGTGACGAGCGGGAGGCTCCGCAGGTCGCGGCGGCCGCGCCGGTCCTCGTCGAGGACCCGGTCCGGCACGGCGCGGGCCTCCCGCTCCACCGCCTCCGGGAACACGTCGGCGAAGCCCTTCGCGTAGGCGACCTTGAGCACCTCGACGCGCGGCTCGCCGGGCTTGCCGATCTTCTCGAGGACCGCGCCCGCGAGCCGGCCCGCGCCCGGGTCGAGCGCCACCTTCACGACGTCGCCGTCCTCGGCGACGGACGTCTCGGGGACCGGCACGTACCCCTCGAGCTCGGGGTCGGCGGGCACGACGAAGCTCTGCTTTCCGCGGGCGTGGTAGGTGCCGAGCAGGAGCCGGCGCCGCCGCTCCACGACCTCGACGACGCGGCCCGCCGTCCGCCCGCCGCGCGCGGGGACGACCTCGACGCGGACGAGGTCGCCGTCCACGGCCTTGGCGGCCTCCTGCGGCGGGACGAACACGTCGTCGCCCTTCCGGTCGAGCCGGGCCACGAAGCCGAAGCCGTCGCGGTGCTTCTTGAGCGTGCCGAGGAGGCCTCTGTGCCGGGCGGGCGCGGTGAGGCTGCGCCCCCCCGGACCCCCCGCTCGCTCCGGGACAGCCTCATCCGGCTGCCCCTGCGCTCGCCACGCGCGTCCGTGGCCGGCTGGCGCGAGCTTCCCCGCGCCGGCCTGCTCCCGCGCCGCCGGGAGGGCATAGCGCTTGCCGTCCCGCGTGGCGGCGCCCTCGCGGACGAGGTCGCGGAGCGCCCGCTTCGCCTCGGTGCGCTCGCCGGGGTGGAGCCTCGCCCGCTGCATCAGCTCGCCCACCGAGAGCGGCTTCCCGCTCGCGCGGCGGAGCTGCTCGGCCAGCGCGTCGCGCCGGCGGTCCCGTCCCTCGTTCGCCACTCGACGCCCCTCCGTTCGCGGCGGAGTGTACCCGACGCGAGGAGCCGCCGCCGCGCGTTTCTCGGTGGTATGACGGGGACGTGCTCGCCCCCGACGCCGCCCTCGCCCGCATCCTCGCCGCGATCGCCGACGTCGCGCCGCTGCCCGGGGAGCGCGTTCCGCTCGCGGCGGCGCTCGGCCGCGCGCTCGCGGAGGACCTCCGCGCCGAGGCGGACCTGCCGGCGTTCGACGCGGCGCGGATGGACGGGTACGCGCTCCGCGCCGCCGACGCGCGCCGCCCGGGGGCGCGGCTCGAGGTCGCCTTCGAGG
>DASVZX010000041.1:0-25470 GCA_036391435.1 Anaeromyxobacter sp.
GCTCGCCTGCGGCGGGCCGGCGTCGGGCGGAGCCTGCGCGGCGGACGGCGAGGCGACGAGCAGCGACGTGGCGAGGAGCGCGGCGCGAAGCGCGGCCATCGGGATCTCCGGAGCTTTCGAGGATCGTCGCGCACCGACCCCCGTCGGATGCGCGGACATAGACTCTCAGTGCCGGCACCCTCTGTCAACGTCGGCGTCGGAGGACGGCCGCTAGTCGAACCGCTTCCGGTCCGCCTTGCGCTCGCCGCGGTGCCGCTTCTCCGCGAGGCGCCGCTCCCTCGCCCCCCGGCTCGGCTTCGTCGCGCGCCGCGGCTTCGGCTTGCGGGCGAGCACCTCGAGGCGCTCGCGGAGCCGCCGGAGGGCGGCGCCGCGGTTCTGCGCCTGGCTCCGGCGCTCCGTCGCCGAGACGACGACGCCGGTCGGCGGGTGCGCGAGGCGCACGCCGCTCTCGGTCTTGTTCCGGTGCTGGCCGCCGGGGCCGCTCGCGGTGAAGAAGGTCTCCTCGCACTCCGCGGCGAGCCCGGCGTCCGGGAGCGCGAGCGCGCGGCGCGCGGCGGCGCGGGTCGCCTCGTCGATCATGTCTCCCTCCGGTTCGGCCGATCGGCCACGATGCGCCCGTCCACGAGCTCGACGATCCGGTCGCAGCGATCGGCGAGGCGCGGGTCGTGCGTCACGACGAGGAAGGTGACGCCCGCCCTGCGGTTGAACTCGCGCAGCAGGGCGAACACCTCGTCGGCGCTGTGGGTGTCGAGGTTCCCGGTCGGCTCGTCGGCGAGGACGAGCTTCGGGCCCATCGCGAGGGCCCGCGCGACGGCGACGCGCTGCTGCTGCCCGCCCGAGAGCTGCGACGGGCGCCGGCGCGCGAGCCGGTCGAGCCCGACCTCGCGCAGCAGGTGGAGCGCGCACTCCTCCATGCTCGGGTCCAGCCGGCCCCGGTCCGCCATCATGGGCAGCATCACGTTCTCGAGGGCGTCGAACTCCGGGAGCAGGTGGTGGAACTGGAAGATGAACCCGACGGTGCGCCCGCGGTAGCGCGTGAGCGCCCGCTCGTCGAGCGCACCCGTGTCCTGCCCCTCGACCAGGACGCGGCCCGCGGTGGGGCGGTCGAGGAGGCCGACGAGGTTGAGCAGCGTGGACTTGCCGGAGCCGGAGGGGCCCATGAGCGCGGTGAACTCGCCCCGCCCGAGCGCGAGGTCGACGCCGTGGAGCACGCGCGTCACCACCTCGTCCGCGCCGTAGTCCTTCACGACGCCGCGGATCTCGAGCGTCGCGTCAGCCATAGCGGATCACCACGGCCGGCTCGAGCCGCGCCGCGTGCACCGCCGGCGCGACGGAGGCGGCGATCGAGGTCGCGACGGCGACGCCGCTCGCGAGCAGGAAGACCCCCGGCCCGAGCTCCACGGGGAAGAGCGACTCGCCGTAGGGGTTCTTCACGAGGACGGCGAACGCCCAGGACATCCCGGCGCCGAGGAGGCAGCCGGCGAGCGACCCCGCGATCCCGACGAGGGCGCCCTCGGCGAGGAAGACCCGGACGACCGTGCCGGTCGAGGTCCCGGTCGCCTTCAGGATCCCGATCTGGCGCGACTTCTGGATCACCGACACCCCGAGCACGCTCGCGATCCCGAGCGCGACCGCGATGACCACGAACGACTGGATCATGAGCGCCGACGCGTTCTGGGACCGCAGCGCCGTGAGGAGCTGCGCGTTCAGCGTCATCCAGGAGTCGACGTCGAGGGCGGTGCGCGGGCCGAGCTCGTCCGCGAGCGCCGCCGCCCGGAACGGGTCCGCCGCCTTCGCCTCGATCGTGGTGATGCCGGCCTCGAGGTCGAGGAGCGTCTGCGCCGCGCGGAGCGACACGAGCACCCAGCGCTGGTTCACGTTCTGGTCGCCGAAGTCGAAGATCCCCGAGACGGTGAAGACGTCGCCGCGCCCCTCGGCCGTCGTGAGCCGGAGCTTGTCGCCCACGCCGAGCCCGAGGTCCTCGGCGAGCGCGACGCCGATCACGACCTCGGTGCCCTGCACCCGGAGCTGCCCCGCGACCATCTTGCGGCGGATCTTGATCACCGCGTCGAAGCTCTCCGCCTCGATCCCCCGCAGCGCGACGGACTTCGAGACCTCGGCCCGCGTGGCGAACGCGGAGCCGGCCGCGGTCGGCGCGGCCGCGACGATCCCCGGGGTCGCGCGGACGAGCGCGAGCACGCGCGGCCACTGCTCGATGGACCGCGCGCGCTCCGGCGCCTTCTCGACGACCGCCGAGATCGCCTCGTCGCCGGCGGGCGGGAGCACCCGCGCGATCCGCTCGGGGCGCTTGAACGTGAGGTGCGGCTGCGACGAGAGCGTCTTGTCGACGAGGGTGGACTGGAGGCCGCCGATGAGCGCGGTGATGAAGATGATGACCGCGACGCCGACCGTCGCGCCGGCGAGGATGAGGGCCGTCTGCGTCCGCCCCTCCCGCAGGAACCGGAGCGCGACGAACACCTCAAAGGGCACGGGCGAACCCCGGGGGCGGGTCGAGGCGGCGGATCCGGACGCGGGTCCCGGTGTCGACGGTCCCCGCCGCCGGCGCCACCACCGCGTCGCCGCGCGAGAGCCCCTCGAGCACCTCCAGCATGCCCTCGCCGCGGAGCCCGAGCTTCACGGCGCTCCGCCTGGCGCGGCCGCCCTCGACCCGGATCACCCACGGGTCGGTCGCGACGTCGCGCACGGCCTCGGCCGGGACGACGAGCGCGTCGTCCTTGCGGCCGACCGTGACGTTCACCGAGACGGTCATGTCCGGCCGCAGGAACGGCGGCGGCGCCGCCACGTCGAGCCGGACCTCGACGGTCCCGCGGGCGGGATCGACGGCGGGCGCGAGGTAGGAGACCACCGCGCGGAACGGGCTCTCCGGGAAGGCGTCGGCGACCGCCTCCGCCTCCTGCCCCTCGCGCAGCACCGCGAGGTTCTTCTCGTCCGGCTGCACGGTGAGCCGGGTGGGGCCCCGGTCCGCGAGGACCACGAGCGGCACGCCGGGCTGGACCACGTCGCCGGGCTCCGCGGCGCGCACGAGCACGCGCCCGTCGGCGGTCGCGCGCAGCTCCTTCTCGTCGAGCTTCGCCTGCGCGACGGCGACCGCGGCCTGCGCCTGCCGGAGCGCGGCCGCCGCGAGCCGCTGGTCGGCGCCCGCGCTCGCGACGCTCGCCGCCTGCGCGGCCGCGGTCTCGGCCTCGCTGCGGGCGAGGAGGAGCCCCTTCTCCGCGTCCTCGAGCTGCGCCGCGCTCGCCGAGCCGCCGTCGAACAGGCGCCGGAGGCGCTCCGCGTCGCGCTCCGCCTGCGCGACCTTCACCTCGGCGCGGCGGACGCTCTCCGCCGCGGTGCGGCTCGTCACGCCGCGGACGACGTCGAGCCGCGCCGCCGCCTCCTGCACGCGCGCGCGCGCCTGCGCGAGCGCCGCGCGGGCCTCCGCGTCGTCGAGCCGGAGGAGGAGCTGCCCCGCCCGGACCGCGTCCCCCTCGCGCACCTTCACCTCGACCACCTTCGCGAGCGAGAGGCTGCCGAGCGTCACCCGGGCGGCCGGCATGACGCGCCCGCTCGCGACGACGCGCTGCACGAGCGGGCGCCGCTCGGCGACGTAGCCCGGGACCGTCCGGGCGGAGGCCGCGCGGCCGGCGAGGGCGAGGGCGAGGGCGATCGCGAGGGCCGCGACGCCGAGCGTCAACCGGCGCGCGCGCCGCGTCCCCCACGCCGCGGCGGATCCCCTTCGGACGAGATCCCCGAGTGCCATCGCACCTATTGCTACACCCGGCCCGTCCGGGAGGCGAGCGCGTGCGCCGGAAGTCAAGGCCAGCGCCCCGTTGACCCGGGCGTTGCGGGCCCGGGAATATGCGTCAAGGGACCGCACCCCACGGAGTCGCGTCCCCCGGACGCGTCGATGCACCTCGAGCACCGCCACCTCGCCCGCATCACCGTCGCAGCGCTCGTCCTGACCACGCTCGGGCTCATGGCGTACAAGGTCCGCGCGCTCGGCTACGCCCTGTCGGACGTCCTCCCCGTGCGCCAGTACGAGGTGACGTACGCGCTCGCGCTCGACGGCCACGGCGGGGACGTGCGCGTCCGCACGTTCCTGCCTTCGAGCGACGCGCGCCAGACGATCTCCGACGAGCGCGACGTCTCGTCGGGCCTCCACCTCTCGCAGACGGTGGACGGATCGAATCGCGTCGCCACCTGGAGTGGCACGGAGGTGCCGGACGGCGCGAGCATCCGCCACACCTTTCACGTGCTGCCACACCAGGTGGTCTACGCGCTCGCCGAGGACCTCGCCGTGCCCGAGTCGTACCCGGCGTCCGCCGGTTCCTTTCTCCGTCCGGAGAAGGAGATCCAGGTGGACGCGCCGGAGATCGCGGCCACGCTCGCGCGGATCGGCGCGGACCAGGGCACGGTGGTCGAGCGGCTCCGGCGGATCTACGATTTCACGTCCGGTCTCACGCCGCGGCCCTTCAAGGGCACGACCGACGCCCTCACCGCCCTGCGCCTGGGCGAGGCGTCCTGCAACGGCAAGAGCCGGCTCTTCGTGGCGCTCGCCCGCGCCGGCGGGATCCCGGCGCGCCTCGTCGGGGGCCTCATCCTCCAGACGGGGTCGAAGCGGACGTCGCACCAGTGGGTCGAGGCGTACGTGGCGGGGCACTGGGTCCCGTTCTGCCCGACGAACCACCACTTCGCGTCGATCCCCGAGCGCTACCTCACGCTGTACTACGGCGACGAGGCGCTCTTCCGGCACACGTCCGACGTGAACTTCCAGTACCGGTTCGAGATCCGCTCCGAGCTCGTGCCGTCACCCCGGGCGAAGGCGTCCTTCACGCTCTTCAACGTGTGGGGGCTCTTCGACCGGCTGAAGCTCCCCTTCTCGCTCCTGCGCACGATCCTGATGCTGCCGGTCGGCGCGCTCCTGACCGTGCTGTTCCGGAACGTGGTGGGGATGCCGACCTTCGGGACGTTCCTGCCGGCGCTGCTCGCCGCGGCCGCCGGGCAGACCGGCGCGGTGTGGGGCGTCGTGGCGGTGCTCGTCGTCGTGGCGGTCGTCGCGACCGTGCGGGGCGCGGTCTCGTGGCTCGAGCTCCTCCACTCCCCCACCCTCGCGATCCTCCTCACGGCGGTGGCGTTCACGCTCGTCGGCACGACGATGCTCGCCGAGCGCCTCGGGGTGGCCGACCTGACGCGCGTGACGATGTTCCCGCTCGCCGTGCTCGCGATCTGCGCCGAGCGGTTCTACCTGTCGCTCACGGAGGACGGCGCGAGGGCCGCGGGCAAGGAGCTCGGCGGGACGCTCGTCGTGATGCTCGCCTGCTACCTCGTGATGAACTCGCTCGCGCTGCAGGTCCTCGTCATCGGGTTCCCCGAGGTGCTGTTCCTCGTCCTCGCGGCGAACATCTACCTCGGACGCTGGGTCGGCATGCGGCTCTCCGAGTACCGCCGCTTCCGCGGACTCCTCGGGGGCGCCCGGTCGTGAGCGCGGCGTCGCTGCGCGCGCGGATCGGGGCGCTCCTCGCGCGGCGCGCCGAGGTCTACGGCATCAACCGCCGGAACCTCGGGCTCGTCTACCCGAACAACCCGCGGCGGAGCTACCCGTGGGCGGACGACAAGCTGCGGGCGAAGGAGGCGTTCCGGGCGGGCGGCGTCCCCACGCCCGAGACGATCGCCGTCTGCGACGGGCTCTACGCAGTTCCGGGCGCGGTCGAGGCGCTCCGCGGCCGGTCCGGGTTCGTCGCGAAGCCGGCGAACGGCTCGGGAGGCGGCGGGATCCTCGTCGCCGGCGCCTGGGACCCGGCCCGCGAGGTGTGGCGCAAGGCCGGGGACGGCGAGGTGACGCCGCTCGGGCTCGCGCGCCACCTCGCCGACGTCGTCTTCGGAGTCCACTCCAACCAGCTCGAGGACCGCGCGTTCGTCGAGGAGCGCGTCGAGCCGCACCCGGTGTTCGCCGCGCTCTGGGCGGACGGGCTGTGCGACGTGCGCGTCATCGTGCTGCGCGGCCGCGCGGTGATGTCGATGATCCGCGTCCCCACCGCGGAGTCGGGGGGCCGCGCGAACCTCCACCAGGGCGGCCTCGGGATCGCCGTGGACCTCGACACCGGCCGGACGTTCCGGGCGCTCCACCGAGCGTGCACCGTCGAGCGCCACCCCGAGTCTGGCGCCCCGCTGCTCGGGCTCGAGGTGCCGGGATGGTCGCGGGTCCTCGAGGTCGCGCGGCGGGCGGCGCTCGCGGTTCCGCTCGGCTACCTCGGCGTGGACGTGGTGGTCGATCGTGAGAAGGGGCCGCTCGTCCTGGAGATCAACGCGCGGCCGGGGCTCGAGATCCAGAACGTCACCGGGACGGGGCTCGGCCAGGCGCTCGCGCGCGCGGAGGCGACGCCGTGAGCCGCCTCGTGGTGGACCGGCTCTGGCCGATGCTGCTCGGCCTCGGGCTGCTGCTCGCGGGCGCGATCGCGCTCCAGGTGTACGCGGCCCGCCGCGGAAACGCGCCGATCCGGATCGCGATCTCCGACTCGGCCGCCGGGATCGCCGACGACGAGGAGGCGCCCGCGACCGCGAGGGCGGAGGGGCCGCCCCTCTCCGACACCCACGCCAGGGCTCGCCGCGCGGCCCGGCGGGCGCAGTACGACGCCGCGGTTCCGCTCTACGAGAAGGCGCTCGCGGAGAGTCCGGACGCCGGGGTCCTCGAGGAGGAGCTCGGCGCGGTCCTCCTCGCCTCCGGCGCGCCGGAGCGCGCGCTCCCGCACCTCGAGCGAGCCGACGCGCTCGCCCCAGGCCCGCGCACGGCGCTCCACCTCGGCCTCGCGCGCGATCGGCTCGACGACTCCGCCGGCGCGGAGCGGGACCTTCGCCGCGCGATCGCGCTCCGGCCCGGCTACGGCGAGGCGCAGATCGCGCTCGGGAACCTCC
Source organism: Anaeromyxobacter sp. (assembly GCA_036391435.1). Taxonomy (GTDB): domain Bacteria; phylum Myxococcota; class Myxococcia; order Myxococcales; family Anaeromyxobacteraceae; genus Anaeromyxobacter. The sequence continues at coordinate 6,913 of DASVZX010000041.1, forward strand.
TGCGCAAGCGGGGCGATCTGGCGGGGGCCCTCGCCCTGCTCGAGCCCGCCGCGCAGAGCGGGTCGAACGAGGACCGCGCGCGTGCCCTCGTCGCGGTCGGCGCCGTTCAGCTCGCGGCGGGACGCAGGGCCGACGCGTCGGCTGCCTTCGACCGCGCCGTCCTCTACGCGCCCGCGCGGGCCGAGATCCGCCTCGGGATCGCGCGCGCCTGGCTCTCGGGGGAGGACGACGACGACGTGCAGCGGGCGCTCGCCGTGCTCGCCCGGACGGCGGAGATGGCCCCCGACGTCCCCCAGGTGTGGGCCGCGCTCGGTCGCGGGCGCGAGCGCGCCGCGGACCTCCCGGGCGCGGCGGAGGCGTACGACCGCGCGCTCCGGCTCGACCCCTCGTACCGGTACGCGCGCCGCCGGCTCATCCGGCTCTCGCTCCAGACCCGCGACTTTCCGCGCGCGCGGCGCGAGGCGGAGCGGCTCGTCGCGGACGCCCCGCAGGTCCCCGAGCACCACTTCCTCGCCGCGCTCGTCGCGGAGCGCGACGGACGCCGCGACGAGGCACGCCAGGCGTACCGGAAGGCGATCGAGGTCGCGAAGGGGATCTACCCCGAGGCGTACTTGAACCTCGGCGTGCTCGAGAAGGCCGCCGGCGATCGGACCGCGGCGCAGGCGGCCTACGAGAAGGCGATCGCGCTGCGTCCCCGTTACCTGGCGGCGTGGGTGAACCTCGGCAAGCTGCACGAGGCCGGAGGCGACGCCGCGAAGGCGGAGGCGGCCTACGCGAAGGCGCTCGAGATGGACCCCGGGTACGGGGCCGCTTCGCTGGCGCGCGGTCAGCTCCGCTCGGACCAGGGGCGGTTCCCGGAGGCGATCGAGGACCTGAAGCGCGCCGCCCGGTCGAAGAAGAGTCACGAGGCAGCGGAGCTGTCGCTCGGCGTCGCGTACCGGCGCGCCGGCCGCTTCGAGGAGGCGATCGCGACGTACCGCGCCCTGCTCGACCGCTCGCCGCGGTACGTCTCCGCCTGGTACAACCTCGCGCTGTCGTTCGTCGCCGCGGGGAAGCCTGCCGACGCCCGCGCCGCGCTCGCGAAGGCGGCCGAGCTCGACCCCGAGCACGTCCCGACGCGCGTCGCGGTCGCCGACCTCGATCTGGCGCAGGGGAACGTCGCCGCGGCGCGCACCGGGCTCGTCGAGGCGCTCGAGCTCGCCCCGGCGGACGTGGACGCGCGGGCGGCGTTCGCGGAGCTGCTCGCGGCCGAGGGCGACCGGCGCGGCTGCGAGGAGCGCGCCCGCCAGCTCCGCGCCGAGGCCCCGCGTGAGCCGCGCGTGCAGGACCTCGCCGCGCACTGCGCGGCGGCGCGGCCGGTGGTCCGCACCACGAAGGCGGAGGCCCGGTGACGGCGTTTCCGGCAACCCCGGGGCCCTTCACGCCCCGGTTCAGAGAGGAGCACCGCATGAACCGCCTCGCCGCAGCCGCCGCCGCCACCCTGCTCTCCTGGGCGCCCGCCCGCGCCCAGGACGTCGCGAAGGAGCCGCCGAAGGACTGGCGCGGGAACCTCCAGCTCGAGGCCGCCACGCTCGGCGGCGTGTTCGAGGGCGAGGGCACCCGCACCGACTCGGGGGGCGTCGCGGTGCTGATGCTGAAGGGCAGCCCGACGCTGCACGGCGACGGCTGGTGGGTCGACGTGCCGTTCCGGGTGAACCATCGCGAGACGTTCGGCGCATCGCTCTCCGAGACGACCGGCGCGATCGACCTCGAGCCGTGGCTGGTCCTCTCGAGGGCGGTGCGCGTCGGCCTCGAAGCCGGCGTCTCCGGACGCTGGGCGCCGGACTGGCCCGACCAGTACCAGCGCGACCTCGTGACGGGCGCGCTCGCGCCGACCGACCGCTACAGCTACACCGCGTTCCAGGGCGGCGGGGCGCTCTACTCCCGCCCCGCCCCGCACCAGCACCTCCGGGCGCGGTACCGCTACGTCTCCCAGGACTACACGGTCGATCCCAACTTCGACCCGAACGTCCCGATGCACCTCACGCCGCGCAGCAACGTCCGGCACGAGCTCGGAGCCTCCTGGCGCTACATCGAGCCCCGCTGGGCCGTCGGCCTCCAGCTCGACTACACGCGCCGGTCGGAGAAGGAGCTCCTCTCCCGAGACGCGGGCACGGGGTCGACCAACGGCGGCACGAACCCGCTCCAGGTCACGGGGCTCCTCGAGCCGTTCGCCGAGCTCAAGCTCCGCAAGCTCCTCGGCGGCGTCCTCGAGATCTCCGTCGGCTATGGCTACGACGTCCAGGACGACACGTTCGAGGGGTACTACTCCTTCACGCAGCACCATCCGCGCGTTGGCGCGAAGATCGAGGTCACGAAGCGGCTCACCGCCAGCGCGCGGTACGAGGCCTGGCTCCGGACGTACGGGCCGAACGGCACCTCCCCCTCCCGCCTCGAGTACGGCACGCGCCGCGTGAGCTCCCTCATCGAGCTCGCTGCCGACGTCGGGTACCGGCTGGGCAGCGGCCTCTCGGCGCGGGCGAGCCTCGTGTACAAGGATCGCGGCACGAACTACCCCGACTACGTTCCGCCGCCGCTGGGCACTTCGGCGTACGACATCAAGTGGGACTACACGAACGTGTACGCCGTCGCCGGGCTCGAGTACCGGATGTAGCGACGCGGGAGACGAACGGCGGGCGAGGGGGCGGAGACGAGAAGCGGATGTCGCGGCGCCGCGTGAAGCCGACGGATCCGTCGCGCTGGGTCTTCAACCGGCTCGCCGCGGATTACCGTGCGCGTCCCGGCTACCCGGCCGCGCTCGCGGAGCGGCTGCTCGCGATCGCCGGCGGTCCCGGCGCCCGCGTCGCGGATCTCGGCGCCGGCACCGGCCAGCTCGCGATCCCGCTCGCCCGCCTCGGCGCCCGCGTGGACGCGGTCGAGCCCGCCCGCGCGATGCTCGACGTCCTCGCGGAGGACGCGCGCGGGATCGCGGTGACCCCCGTCCACGCCGCGGCCGAGGCGACCGGCCTCCCCGCGGGCGCCTGCGACCTCGTCCTCCTCGCCGACGCCGCGCAGTGGGTCGACCCGGAGCTCGCCGGGCGCGAGATCGCGCGGCTGCTCGCGCCGGCCGGCGTCCTCGCGATCGTCGAGCCCCGGCTCGGGGACACCCCGTTCCTCCGCGCGCTGTCGTCGCTGCTCGAGGCGGCGAACCCGAAGGCGCGCCGCGTGGCGCCGCCCGCGGGGCTCGTGCTCTCGGTCGCGGGGCTCGGCGCTCCGGCCGAGGAGCGGTTCCGGGACGAGGTCGCGCTCGAGCCGGCGCGGCTCGACGCCGTGCTCCGATCGCTCTCCTACGTCGGGCCGGCGCTCGGGCCGGGGAAGCTCGCCAGCCTGCTCGCCGACGCGCGCGCGCTCGCGGCGCGGCACGGCGGCGCCATCTGGACGAGGGAGATCCTGCTGCGCTGGACGAGGCGGCGGTAGGCGCGCCCCGCCCCCGCGCTTCGCGCCGTCGGCGCGGGCCCGGAGCCAGGGAGAGGGGCCGGTCCCTCCGCGAGATGCAGGCTTCACCCGCCGAGCCGCGGGTGCTCCTCCCGCCACCGCCGCATCGCCTCCTCGCGCAGGCCGCGCTCCTCGGCGAGGTGGCGCCGCACGGCCGCGTCGAGCCGGCGGTCCGCGAGGCGGAACGCGGTGAACGTCTCGGCGGGCTCGAAGCCGCGGGCGATCTTGTGCTCCCCGCCGGCGCCGCCCTCGAACACCTGGACGCCGCGGCGGATGCACTCGTCGATCGAGTGGTAGAGCGCGACGTTGAAGTGGAGGAACGGGTGCTCCTCGATCGCGCCCCAGTAGCGGCCGTACAGCCGCTCGCGCGAGGCGAGGTTGAACGCCATCCCGACGAGCCTCCCCTCCCGGCGCGCCTCCACCACCTCGACCGCGTCCGGCATCGACGCGAACACGCGCTCGTAGAACCGGCGGTTCACCCAGCGCATCCCCCACGCCATCTTCTCCGTGGACGCGCGGTGGAGCGCGAAGACGTCCCGCGCCCAGCCGGCGGGATCGCGCGAGAGCTCCTCGCCTCGCACCGTCCGGATCGCGATCCCCTGCCGCGCGGGGGCGGCGCGCTCGCGCCGGATGGCGTTCCGCCGCTTCGACGGGAAGCGCGCGAGGAAGTCGTCCGGCGTCCGGTAGCCCTCGTTCCGCCAGTGGTACTGGAAGTCCAGGCGCACCGCGAGCCCGAGCGCCTCGAGCCGGCGCGCCTCCTCCGCGCGCGCGAAGATCACCTCGAGCGCCCCGAGCCCCTCGTCGCGCACGAGCGCGAGCGCGCGCTCCACCACCGCGGCCGCGAGCGCGTCCCGGTCCTCCCCGGCCGCGGCGAGCACGCGCCGGCCGGTCACCGGCGAGAACGGCACGCCGACGAGCAGCTTCGGGTAGTAGCCGATCCCGGCGCGCTCCGCGGCGGCGGCGATGTCCCAGTCGCGCGAGAAGTCCCCGTCGGACCCCGTCCGCACCCAGGCGGGCGCGGCGGCGACGAGCGCCCCGCCGCGCCGGACGGCGACGTGCCGGGGCGACCACCCGGCCCGCCGGGAGGCCGAGCCGCTCTCCTCGAGCGCCGACAGGAACGCGTGGCGGACGAACGGGCTCGCGGCGTCCGGCTCGTGGGCCACGAGCGCGTCCCACTCGTCCGCGCCGAGCTCCGAGATCGCGCCGTGGATGGAGAGCGTGAGCCCGGCCACCGCCCGTTCATAGCCTCCGGCCCGCGCGGGGCGCAATTCCGCCCGCCGCCCGGGTCGTCCCCTGCGGGTGCGTGGGCCCTCCGAGGCGCCGTCGCCCCGCGGGCCCGCCGTCGTTACACCTTCGAGCGATGCGGCTCGCGACCGCTCGTGACGGGAGCCGGGACGGACGGCTCCTCGTGGTCCGCCGGGACGGCGAGGCCGCGGCGGACGCGTCCGGGATCGCGCCGAGCCTCCAGCACGCGCTCGACCACTGGGAGGCGTGCGAGCCCGCGCTCTCCGCCCTCGCCCGGTCGCTCGACGAGGGCAAGGTCGGGGCGGCCCTCGACGTCCGCGCGCTGCACGCGCCCCTGCCCCGCGCCTACGAGTGGGCCGACGGCTCCGCCTTCCTCGCCCACGTGCGCCGCGTGCGGCGCGCGCGCGGGGCCGAGCCGCCGCCGACGCTCGAGACGGATCCGCTCGTGTACCAGGGCGGCTCGGGCGTCCTCCTCGGCCCGACCGAGGACCTCCCGCTGCCGGATCCGGCCTGGGGGCTCGACTTCGAGGGCGAGGTCTGCGCGATCCTGGGCGACGTCCCGCGCGGCGTCCGCGCCGCCGACGCCGCTCGCCACGTCCGGCTCCTCTGCCTCGCGAACGACGTGACGTACCGGAACCTCGTCCCCGCCGAGCTCGCGAAGGGCTTCGGCTTCTTCCAGTCGAAGCCCGCGACGGCGTTCTCGCCGTTCGCGGTCACGCCCGACGAGCTCGGCGGCGCGTGGAAGGACGGCCGCGTCCACCTCCGCCTGACGGTCCGCTGGAACGGGAAGCAGGTCGGCGACGTGTCCGGCTCGGAGATGCACTTCTCGTTCGGCGACCTCCTCCAGCACGCCGCCCGGACGCGCGCCTTCACGGCGGGGACGATCCTCGGGAGCGGGACGCTCTCCAGCGAGGACCGCGCGCGCGGCTGGACCTGCATCGCGGAGCAGCGCGCCCTCGAGCTGATCGACCACGGCGAGGCGCGCACCCGGTTCATGCAGGCGGGCGACACGGTCGAGATCGAGATGCGCGACGCCACGGGCCGGAACCTCTTCGGCACGATCGCGCAGCGGGTGGTGACCTCATGACGCTCCGGCTCTACACGTACTGGCGCTCGTCCTCGGCGTGGCGCGTCCGGATCGGGCTCGGGCTGAAGGGGCTCGGCCACGAGCTCGTGCCGGTGAACCTCGCGGCGCAGGAGCAGTTCCAGGCCGCCCACCTCGCGCGGAACCCCACGGGCCAGGTGCCGGTCCTCGAGGTCGTCGAGGGCGGGCGCACGCTCCGCCTGCCGCAGTCGATGGCGATCCTGGAGTGGCTCGACGAGCGCTACCCCGATCCGCCGCTCCTCCCCCGGGATCCCGACGGGCGCGCGCGCGTCCGCGCCCTCGCCGAGCACGTGAACTCCGGGATCCAGCCCATGCAGAACGCCATCGTCCTCCGGATGCTGCGGGAGAAGGTGCCGGGCTGGGACCGCGAGTGGGCGCGCACGTTCATCGCCCGGGGCCTCGACGCGCTCGAGCGCGCGGTCTCCGACGGCGGCGCCGGCCGCTTCTGCCACGGCGACGCGCCCGGCCTCGCCGACTGCTACCTCGTGCCCCAGCTGTACAACGCGCGCCGCTACGCGGTGGACGTCGCGCCCTACGCGACGCTCCGCCGGATCGAGGAGGCCTGCGCCGCGCTCGCGCCGTTCCAGGCGGCGCACCCGGACCGCCAGCCCGACGCGCCGCCGCCGGAGAGGAGGACGCCGTGACGAAGTCCACCCTCGAGCCCATCGGGCTCGTCCGCGTCGAGGCGCTGCACTACTACGTCCACGACCTCGAGCGGAGCCGCCGCTTCTACGTGGGGAAGCTCGACTTCGCGGAGGTCGGCGCGAGCGGGCCGGAGCTCGAGCGCGACGGCCGCCAGCGGAGCGCCGTGTTCGAGGCGGGCGACGTCCGCGTCGTCTGCTCGCAGCCGCGCGGCGACGGGGGCCGGGCGTGGCGGTACCTCCGCAAGCACCCGGACGGCGTCGGCACGGTCGTGTTCGAGGTCGAGGACGCCGGGCGCTGCTTCCGGCTGCTCGAGGAGCGCGGGGCGACCCCGATCACCGACGTGCAGGAGCACCGCGACGACGGCGGGACGCTCCGGACCTTCAACGTCACGACGCCGCTCGGCGACACCACCTTCCGCTTCGTCGAGCGGCGCGGCTACCGCGGCATCTACCCGGGCCTCGCGCGCCACCCCGAGCCCAGGGGCGGCGCGAACGCGTTCGGGTTCGGCCAGATCGACCACCTCACCTCGAACTTCCAGACGATGAAGCCGGCGCTCCTCTGGATGGAGCACGTCCTCGGCCTCGAGGAGTTCTGGGAGGTGCAGTTCCACACGAAGGACGCGGCCGAGGCGCGGCGCGCGGCGATCCAGGCGCAGCAGGGGTCCGGGCTCCGCTCGGTCGTCATGCGCGACGCGCGGTCGGGCGTGAAGTTCGCGAACAACGAGCCCTGGCGGCCGGCCTTCAAGTCCTCGCAGATCAACGTCTTCCACGAGGACCACCGCGGCGACGGGATCCAGCACGCCGCGCTCACCGTGAAGGACATCCTCTCCGCGGTCGAGGGCATGCGCCGCGCCGGCGTCGAGTTCATGCCGACGCCGGGCACGTACTACGACGCGCTCCCGGAGCGGCTCCGGACGACCGGCATCGGGAAGCTCGACGAGGACGTCGAGGAGCTCCGGCGGCTCGAGATCCTGGTGGACGGCGCCGGGCCCGGCTCGTACCTGCTCCAGATCTTCCTGCGCGACGCGGCGGGGCTCTACCACGAGCCCGAGGCGGGGCCGTTCTTCTTCGAGATCATCCAGCGCAAGGGCGACCAGGGCTTCGGCGCGGGGAACTTCCGCGCCCTCTTCGAGTCGATCGAGCGCGACCAGCAGCAGGAGGGGCGCACCCCGTGATCGACCGGATCGTCCAGGGCGCCGTCCCGCGCAAGCACCACCTCGCCTTCCGCGACGGGGAGGGCCGCCTCCTCTACGAGGAGGCGTACACGCGGGCCGGCTTCGACGGTCCGTACACGCTCGCCTACCACGCCGGCAGGCCGCACGCGGCGCACGCCGCCGAGGCGCGGCACGGGTGGAAGGCGCCGGTCGCGGCGGGCCCCCGCCCGCTCCTCAAGCGCCACTACCGGACGCAGGACCTCGCCGGGAAGGGCGGGCCGCCGGTGGACGCCCGCGTCCCGCTCCTCTTCAACCCGGACCTCGTCGTCTCGCTCGCGACGCCGGACGCCGCCGACCCGGTCTACGTCTCGAACGGCGACGGCGACGAGCTGCTCTACGCGTTCGAGGGCGGCGGGCTCCTGCGCTCGCCGCTCGGCGATCTCCGCTTCGAGCGGGACGACTACGTCTACGTCCCCCGCGGCCTCCTCCACCGGATCCTGCCGGATCCCGGGCCGCAGCGCTGGCTGTCCGTCGAGGCCGCCGGCGGGTTCCACCTGCCCTCGCAGTGGCGGAACGAGACCGGCCAGCTCCGGATGGACGCGCCGTACTCGCACCGCGACTTCCGCCGCGTCGAGTGGAAGGGGCCGACGGACGAGGGGATCCGAGAGCTCGTCGTGAAGCGCGGCGGCGCCTTCCACGGCTTCCGCTTCGACGCGTCGCCGCTCGACGTCGTCGGCTGGGACGGCTCGCTCTACCCGTTCGCCTTCCCCATCCTGAACTTCCAGCCGCGCGCCGGCCTCGTGCACCTGCCCCCCACCTGGCACGGGACGTTCGCCGCGCGCGGCGCGCTCGTGTGCTCGTTCGTGCCGCGCGTGCTCGACTTCCACCCCGAGGCGGTGCCCTGCCCGTACCCGCACGCCTCGGTGGACGTGGACGAGATCCTCTTCTACGTCCGCGGCGAGTTCACCTCGCGCCGCGGCGTCGGCCCGGGCTCCATCTCGCACCACCCCGCGGGGGTGATGCACGGCCCGCACCCCGGCGCGTACGAGGGCTCGATCGGTCAGAAGACGACGAGCGAGCTCGCGGTGATGCTCGACTGCTACCAGCCGCTCGCCCCGACGCCCGACGCGCTCGGCATCGAGGATCCCGGCTACCAGGAGAGCTTCGTCGAGCGGAGGTGACCGGCGGCCGTTTGCGCGCCGGACCGTCGCCGCGGTAGAGACGCCCGATGCGCGCGCTCGCCCGGGTCTCGGCCGCGGTCCTGCTCCTCGCCGCCTGCGGCGGCTCGGCGACGAGCTCCCGCACCTGCGCCCTCCCCGCCCCCGTCTCGGGCCGGGCCACGACGTACGCCGGCACGAGCGCCGGCGCGTGCATGTTCCCCGCCGGGCTCGCGCTCTACGCCGCGGTGGGGCCGGCGACGTTCGACGGCTCGGCGGCCTGCGGCGCGTGCCTCGAGGTGACCGGCCCGGCCGCCACGGTGACGCTCGAGGTGACGGACCTCTGCCCGGAGTGCCCCGCCGGCGCGCTCGACCTCTCGCCGGGCGCCTGGGACGCCGCGACGGGCGGCGCGCCCGCCGGCGTCGCGCCCGTCACCTGGCGGCTCGTGCCGTGCCCCGGGGCGGGGCCGGTCCGGTTCGTCGCCGGCGCCGGGGTGAACCCCTGGTACGCGTCCGTCGTCGTGCAGGACCACCGCTACCCGATCGCCTCGGTCGAGCTGCTCCCGTCGGGCGCCGCCGGGTGGCTCCCGCTCGCGCGCGACGGGGCGAACCAGTGGATCGGGACCGCGGGCGGCGCCGGGTTCGCGACGCCCCTCCGCTTCCGCGCGACGGACGTCTTCGGCTCGACCACCTCGACGGACGTCCCGATGACCGCGCTCGCGCCGGGCGCGGAGGCGACCGCGCCGCAGCTCGGCGACGCCTGCGGCCGCTGAGCGCGGCCCGAACGGCCGGCGTCGCGTGTCGATCCCGAGAGACGCGACCGCCGGAGCGGTGACGGTGCACCGGCTCCGGCGGTCGGGTGAAGCGGGATGCGATCGAGCTAGTTCGTGAGGTTCTGCGCCATCGTCGTGTTGAGGACGGTGTTCACGAAGGTCGGGTTGTGGATGCCCTTGCTCTGGTCACCCTCGACGAGGAAGTAGTTCCAGCCGGCGCGGACGAGGTTGCCGGAGAGCGCGTACAGCGCGTTCGCGCCCGCGGCGTCCTGGATCGAGCCGAGCTGGACGCCGAAGGTGGACATCGACTTCGCGGTCCCGTTGAACGTCAGGTTGACCGGGTTCGCGAACGTGACGTTGAACCCGATCTGGCCGTGGATCTCCACCATCGAGACCGCGGTGACGGCGTTGGTCGCCGTGTTCACCTGAGTCGCCGCCGAGTAGGCGTCGCTCGCCGCGTCGTACGCGGTGACGGTCACCAGCCCGGCGCCGTTCATCTTCGCCTTCACGGCGTTCGAGATGGTGGCGCCCAGGTTCGCGAGGCTGGCCTCGACGCCGGCCGCGATGGCCTCGCCGTCCACGCTCGTGCTGTGGCAGTTCGCGCAGAGCGTGCTCCGGTTCGCGTCGGTGATGCGGAACGCGTGCGTGCTCACGGCGGGCGACCCGTGGGACAGGTGCGTCTCCGGGTTGTTCGTCATGTGGCAGCCCACGCAGGTGTCCGCCACCGCCGCGTGCTTCGACGTCATCGGGGTGCTGCTCCCGAGGAAGTACGCGTTGCGGCCGCCGAACACGTCGGTCTGGCAGGCCTGGTGCGGCGCGGCGTAGCTGGTCGGGTTCTGGGCGCCGTCCTCGTGGAGGTAGGTGCCGCCGCCCGTGAGCGTCGCGTTCCGGCTGTTGTGGCAGGTCATGCACTGCGCGCCCTTGCCCACGCCGAACATCTGGAAGCCGGCGGCGAGCAGCGGGGTGTCGCCGTAGAACCGGAGCTGGCTCGGGTTCGCGACGGAGTGCGGGTCGTGGCAGGCGGTGCAGGTGACCGACTCCACGTTCGCCGTCGTCACCTGCGTGAGCACCGGCGAGCCCGACGGGATGGTGCCGGGGTTCCCCGCCGCGAGCTGGGTCGCGTACACGGTGTAGCCCTGCGCCGCGTGACAGCGGCCGCAGTGGCTGTTCAGCGTCCCGCCGCGCGTGCCGATGCCCATCGCGTCGGTGCGGTTCGAGTGGCCCATGCCCGACGTCTTGTCGACGCTCGCCCACTCCGAGTAGTTGTGGTGGCCGGTGCCGCTCGCGTGGCAGGTCGCGCAGAGCTCCGCGCTGTAGCCGATGCGCGGCGACTGGAAGTCGCCCGTGGTGCCCGTGGCCATGTGCGCGGTGGAGTTCTGCGGGCCGTGGCAGTTCTCGCACTGGATGTTCGCGAGGCGCGCCACGGTCGGGTAGCTCGCGACCATGTTCGTCCAGTTCGTGGACGAGTAGGTGGCCGGGAACGTCCAGCCCGCGGCCGCGGCGACGTCGTCGAAGCCGTTGTTGACGACGCCGCCGTCGTTGCCGACGGTGTGGCAGACGAGGCACGACGAGCCGTAGTGCGTGCTGTTCGCGCCGCCGAGCCCGCGGGTCATCATCGTCGCGTGGCCCGTCGCCATCCACGGCGTGAACTGGTCGGGGGCGATGCCGCTGGTGCCGTGGCACATCGTGCAGTTCGTGTCGACGACGATCGAGGTGCCGCTGCCGCCCGTGATGACGCCCTTCCAGTCACCGGCGTAGATCGTCATCGTGTTCGTCCCCTCGGTCACGGTGTACGTGCCGGCGACGTCCGCGACGAAGTAGGGCGTGCGCGCGGTGGGGTCGCTGAGCGCCGCCGTCGAGCCGCTCGTCGGCGGGGTGAGCGCCCAGGCCGCCGTGCCGGCGTGGCCGGAGTTCAGGTAGACCTTCGTGCCGATCGCGACGTTGCGCGCGCTCGTGAGGACGCTCGCGGCGTCGACCGTCACGCTCGTGCTGGCGCTCTGGCCGCGGCCGTCGGTCACGGTGACGCTCACGGACATCTCACCGCGCGTGTCGGGGAGGATCGGGACGATCCCGAAGCGGTCCGGGAGCACGTAGCCCGCGATGTACTGGTTCGGGGCCGTGGGGCTCTCGAGCCGGTAGGCGAACGCGTCGGTCATGCTGGGGAGCACGACGGTCGCCTGGTTGCCGTTGCCGGTCACCGTGCCGAGCGCGGGCACGGTGGCGTTCGACCACGCGTAGGTGAGGGTGTCGCCGTTGGGATCCGAAGCCGTGGCATTGACCGTCGTCGTCGCGCCGTAGCCGACGTCGGTCCGGGTGGCGGTGACCGCCGAGATCGCCGGCTTGCCGCTCGAGGCCTCCGACATGGACGCGTTCGCGGTGACGGACTGCCCGCCGACGACGCCGACGAGCAGGTTGCCCGGCGAGGTGAAGTACTGCTTCGCGAACGTGACGACCACGGTGCCGATCGGCGCCGTCACGGTGTAGTCGCCGTTCTGGTCGGTCGTGACCGGGGTGGCGAGCTGCGTCCCGCCGGTGTCGCTGACGGTGACGGTGACGCCGGCGAGCGCCGTGAGCGCGACCGCGTCCTTGACGTTGCCCGTGATGGTCCCGGTGGCCGGGGCGTTCGCGCCGCCCGGGCCCACCGGCCCCTGCGGACCCGTCGATCCCGAGCACGCGACGACGGTCGAGACGATGACTGCGAGGAAGATCCTCTTGCTGCCCATGCGCACGCCTCCTGCTCCCCCTGGAGAGGCCCGCAGCATGAGGCAAGAGACCGCGCGACAACATGACCTGGGTCAAGTCGGACCTCTACCTACACCCAGTCGTAGGGGGTCGCGATGCCCCATGATCGCGGGAGGCTACGTCCCGCCCGTCCCGCGCGCGAGGGCGAGCAACCGCTCGGATGATATCGGGATCTTGAGGCCGCGCCCGCCGTTCTCGAGGAACAGGCGGAGCCCGTAGTCGTAGTGACGGCTCACCGCGTTCAGGATCGAGTCGTAGATCGGCTACAGCGCCCCCGGCGTCGGCGCCGCGACCTCGAAGTCCTCGAACCCGAACAGGCTGATGATGTAGCGGTGCGTCGGCACGGACGCGCCCTCCCTCGCCACCGGCTCGTACAGGACGAGCTCGCGCGGCCAGCCCGCGTACTCCATGAGCCCGCGGGAGAGCGTGGCGGCGAACAGCACGCACTCGGAGCGGTACGCGGCGAAGCGCTCGCGGGCAGCCTCCAGGGACTTCGACAGCGTGGCGTAGCGGCTCTGGATCATCGCGAGGTCCTCGTCGCGGGGGCGCCTTCTCGCCCGGCGGAAGGGCGGCACGCTAGCACGGCACTCGCCCCGGAGGACCGGACGGGAGGTCGCGGGTGCCGGCAGCGGCGGGCGCTCGTCCCGCGCGCGGGCCCGGCTTCTCCTCGGGCTCGGGCTCGGGCCCGTTCACGGGGTGCGCGTCCCTCTGGTCCGGAAGGATTAAGATGCGCCATGCCTTTCCCTCCCTCGCGCTGGGGCGGCCGTCCGGTCTGGGCGGAGATCGATCTCGACGCGCTCGCCCACAACGTGCGGCTCCTCGCCGGCCGCGCCGCGCCGGCCCGCGTCTGGGCGGTCGTGAAGGCCAACGCCTACGGCCACGGCGCCGTCGCCTGCGCCGAGGCGGCGCTCGCGGCGGGCGCGCGGGGCCTCGCGGTGGTGTGTGTCGACGAGGGCGAGGAGCTCCGCGCGGCCGGCGTCGACGCGCCGATCCTCGTCGTCGGCTACACGCCGCCGTCCGACGCCGGTCGCGCCGTGGCGCTGCGGCTCCGACCGACGGTGGGGACCTGGGAGGCCGCCGAGGCGCTCGCGGTGGCCGGGCGCCGCGCCGGCTGGACCGTCCCCGTCCACCTCGAGCTCGAGTCCGGGCTGAACCGGCACGGGCTGCGGCCGGACGAGCTCGTGGCGCTCGCCGAGCGCGTGCGCGCGACGCCGGGCCTCGAGGTCGAGGGGCTCTTCACGCACTTCGCCGCCGCCGAGGAGGGCGACCAGCGCTTCACCCGGCGCCAGTTCGACGTGCTGCGCGACGTGTCGGCGCGCCTGCCGTTCGTGAAGGAGCGCCACTGCTCCGCGTCCGCGAGCGTGCTCCTCGACAAGGAGATGTCGCTCGACGCCGTGCGCACCGGCCTGTCCATGTACGGCTATCGCCCCGCGCCCTGGTGCGGGACCGAGGCGGACCTGCGGCCGGTGATGTCCCTGCGCGCCCGCGTCGCGCGGGTGCTCGACGTGGACCGCGGCGCGACGGTGGGCTACGGCCGGACCTGGGCGGCGTCGCGGTCGTCGCGGATCGCGCTCGTGATGTGCGGCTACGCCGACGGCTACCGCCGCGGGCTCGGCAACCGCGCCCACGTGCTCGTCCACGGCCGCCGCGCGCCCGTCGTGGGGCGCGTCGCGATGGACATGTGCATGGTCGACGTGACCGCCGTCCCGCAGGCGCGCCCCGGCGACGTGGCGACGCTCCTCGGCCGCGACGGCGACGAGCGCGTCGACGCCGACGAGCTCGCCGCCCTGGCGGACACGATCTCCTGGGAGATCCTGGCGGGCGTCACCGCGCGCGTGCCGCGCCTGTACCTGCGCGGCGGCGAGGTGGTCGCGACGACGACGCTCGTCGGCCGCATCCCGGCGCCGCCCGCGGGCGAGCGCCAGTAGGGCGGATCACCCGCCGTCGTCGTCGCCCGCGCTCCCGGAGAGCGCCGCGAGGAGCGCGTCGATCGCCTCGGCCGGGTTGATGAGCGCGCGGGGGTCCCGCTCGGATCCCTGGCCGCCCCACGGGAACCACGCGGCGGAGCCGTCGGCGGCGACGAGCGAGAGCGCGCCCACGGGGCGCCGGGCGACCGCGGCGCGCTCCGACGGGTACGGCGGCCCCCACCCCGGCGCCGGCGGCGGCAGCAGGGGCGGCAGCAGGTCCAGCAGCCGGTGGTACCCGACGCAGGCGTCCGCCCCGAGCTTCGCGACGACGGCGCCCGCGTCCGCGCCGAGCGCCTCGGGGCGCGCGAGGACGCGCTCCCGGTTCCACATCCGCGCGGCGATCCGCTCCTCGAGCCGGTCCACCTCGCGCAGCGCGGCGTCCTCGCGAGACCCGACCTCCACGATGCTCGCCTCGTACCCGCGGGCGGCGAGGGTCTCCCGGAGCGCGTCGAGCGGGTCGCGCGCGCGCTGCGCCCGCGGGTCGTCGACGCGGCGCACGAGGACGAGCTTCTTCACGGCGCGGAACGGGGACGGCCCCGGCGCCGGCCCCTCGCCCGCCAGCGGCGCGCACGCGGCGAGGGTCGCCGCCAGGGCGAGGGCGGCCGCGCGCGCCGGCGTACGGGTCAAGGGGCTCCTCCTCCGGGCGCGGAGTATATTCCGCGCATGGCCCTCACCGTCGAGACCGGCGCGACGCTCTCCTTCGACGCCTTCTGGCGATGGCTGCGCCGCCATCCCAACTGCATCCTGCGCGCCGGCACGCCCGACAGCTTCCTCTACGACGCCGAGGACCTCCACTGGCACCTCGACGAGGACGAGGAGCGCCTGCCGACGGTCCAGCTCCTGCGCGGGAAGCAGCTCCTCGGCGAGATCCTGATCGAGCGGCGCGATCTCCTGTTCGTGCAGGCGCTGCCCGATCCCGACGGCGAGCAGGGGCAGTTCCTGTTCGAGCTCGTCGGCGGCGGCGGCGAGCCCCACCCGCTCTACCACTTCGTCCTCGCCCACGGCTTCGACGAGGAGGCGGCGCACGGCTCACCCCTGAAGCAGTAGCCCCGGCGCCGGGGCGCCGCGGTGCCGGTCGATCCACGCGGCCCACGCCACGAGGAGCCACTGGGCGAGCCCGCCGACCGCGACGGCCTTCACCGAGGGTGGCGGCGGGCCGAGCACGTTCGCGAGGTAGACCGCGACGAGGAACGCGGCGAGGGCCGCGAGCGCCCGGCGCCCGGTGGCGTCGCGGGCGGGCGCGGCGCGGACGTACACGACGAGCCCCGCCGCGAGCAGGCCGAGCTCGACGGCGAACGTCGCCGGGACGTCGTTCCAGAGCCCGAGCCCCACCTTCGTCCCGTCCCAGGCGAGGGGCAGGTCGGGCCGGTGGACGATCGCGTCGAGCACCCAGTGGCTCGCGACGAGCGCGCCCGCGACGACCGCGCCGCGCCGGTACCCGGTCCGCGCGAGCACCGCGGCGCCGAACGCGAGCGACCAGAGCAGGACCGCGACCCCGCCGTGCGTCCACGGATAGTGCTCGAAGTCGAGGGGCGTCACCGCGGTGTTGCCGGGGTCGATCCGGACCCGCTCCACGCCCGCGAGGAGCAGCACCGGCCAGACGAGGTCGATCCAGATCGACGCCGCGACGAGGGTGCCGAGCGAGGTCCGCGGCGCCGCGCGCTTCGCCGCGAGCGCCACCCCGATGTGGCCCAGGAACACGAAACGGACTATAGGTTCCACTCCTCCCGTGCGCCTGCCCGAATACGATCGGCTCGACGCCCTGGCGCTCGGCGAGCTCGTCGCGCGCCGGGAGGTGACGGCGGCGGAGCTGCTCGAGGCCGCGCTCGAGCGCGCCGACGCGCGGAACCCGCGCGTCAACGCCATCGTGGCGCGCTACGACGACGAGGCGCGCGCCCGCGCCCGCGGGTCGCTGCCGGCGGGGCCGCTCTCCGGCGTGCCGTTCCTGCTCAAGGACCACCTCGCCGCCTGGGAGGGTCACCCGCTCACGAGCTCCTCGCGGCTCCTCGAGGGCTGGCGCCCCCCGTACGACGCCGAGGTGACCCGGCGGTTCCGGGCCGCGGGGCTCGTCGCGTTCGGCCAGACGAACACGCCGGAGCTCGGCATCCTCGGCACCACCGAGCCGGCGCTGCGCGGGCCGACGCGCAACCCCTGGAACCCGGCGCTCAGCGCCGGCGGCTCCTCCGGCGGCTCCGCGGCGGCGGTCGCGGCGCGCATCGTCCCCGCGGCCCACGCGAGCGACGGCGGCGGGTCGATCCGGATCCCCGCCTCCGCCTGCGGCATCTTCGGCCTGAAGCCCACCCGCGGGCGCGTCTCGCACGCGCCCGCGCTCGGCGAGTCGTGGTCGGGCTTCGACACGAACGGCGTCGTGACGCGGAGCGTCCGGGACTCCGCCGCCCTCCTCGACGTGCTGGCCGGACCGGTGCCGGGCGATCCCTACGCGGCGCCCGTCCCGTCGCGCCCCTTCCTCGCCGAGGCGGGCACGCCCCCGGGGCGGCTCCGGATCGCGTTCACGAGGGAGCCGCTCTTCGCCCGCAGGACGGACCCGGAGTGCGCGGCCGCGGTCGACGAGGCGGCGCGGCTCCTCGAGTCGCTCGGGCACGAGGTCGTGGAGGCGCGGCCGGTCTTCTCGCGCGAGGCGCTCGTGCACGCCTACCTCGTCGTCGTCGCAGCCGGGGTGGCCGCGGAGGTCGCGGAGGCCGCGCGGCTCACCGGGCGCCGCCCCGGGCCGGGGACGCTCGAGGACGAGACCTGGGCGCTCGCGCGGGCGGGGAGCGCCATCTCCGCGGGCGAGCTCGTGTCCACCGTCGCGGAGATCCACCGGGCGTCGCGCGGGGTGGCGGCGTTCTTCGAGAGGCACGACCTCCTCCTCACGTCGACGCTCGCGCTGCCGCCGCTCCCGATCGGCGCGGTGAAGCTGAGCGCGCTCGAGCGGGCCGGGATCCGCGCCGTCGCGCGCATCGGATCCCGCGCGCTGTTCGAGAAGCTCCTCTCCGAGATCGCCGCGCGCTCGTTCGACGCCATCGGCAACCCGATGCTCTTCAACGAGACCGGCCAGCCCGCGATGAGCCTGCCCCTGCACTGGAGCGCGGGCGGGACCCCGATCGGCGTGCAGCTCGCCGGCCGCACCGGCGACGAGGCGACGCTCTTCCGGATCGCGGCGCAGCTCGAGGCGGCCCGCCCCTGGGCGGATCGCGCGCCGCCTCCCTGACGCGTCCCGCCGCGCCCCGTCATTCGGCCCTCCGCGCGCGGCGCGGCCGGGGTAGCCTCCCCGTCCGATGCCGGACCCCCGCCCCGCCCGCCTCGCCGCCGCGGTCGCGCTGCTCGCCGCCCTCGCCGGCGCCGCGGCCCTCCGGACGGCGCCGGTGCCTCCCCGGGGCGAGGACGCGCCCGCGACCGCGTTCTCGGCGGCGCGCGCGCTCCGGATCGTCCGGGAGCTCGCGCCGGATCGATCGCCGCGGCCGACGGGCTCGCCGGCGGACCTTCGCGCGATCGACCTCGCCGTCGCGCGGCTGCGCGCGCTCGGGCTCGAGACGGAGGTCCGGGAGACGTTCGGCTGCGGCCCGTACGGCGTCTGCGCGCCGGTCCGGAACGTCGTCGCCCGGCTCGGGCCCCCCGGCCGCAAGGCGGTCCTCCTCGTCGCGCACCACGACTCGGTGCCCGCCGGGCCCGGCGTGTCGGACGACCTCTCCGGCGTCGCGATCGTGCTCGAGGTGGCGCGCGCCCTCGCCGCCGGGCCCCCGCTCCCGCGCCCGTTCCTCGCGGTGATCACCGACGCGGAGGAGGCGGGGCTCGTCGGCGCGGAGGCGTTCGCCGACGGGAGCGGCCGGGCCGCCGGCGCGGGCGCGGTCGTGAACCTCGAGGCGCGGGGCACGACGGGCCCGAGCATCATGTTCGAGACGAGCGGGGAGCCGGCGTGGACCGCGCGCGCGCTCCGCCGCCTGCCGCACCCGGTCGCCACCTCGGTCGCGCCCGCGGTGTACGCCCTCATCCCGAACGACACCGACCTCACCGTGCTCGGGCGCGAGGGTCTCCCGGGCCTGAACCTCGCCTTCGCGCTCGGGGTGGTCCGCTACCACACGCCGCTCGACGACGTCGCGCACCTCGACCCGCGCTCGCTCCAGCACCAGGGGGAGAACGCGCTCGCCCTCGTGCGCGCCGCCGCGGACGAGCCGCTCGAGACCCCCGCCCGCGCCCGGCTCGTCTACTTCGACCTGCTCGCGCTCGGCGTCGTCTCGTACGGGGCGCCGCTCGCGGTCGCGCTCGCGGGCGCCCGGCTCGTCGCCGCGGCGGCGTG
>DASVZX010000042.1:0-5986 GCA_036391435.1 Anaeromyxobacter sp.
GCGGGACCTGGAGCGCGAGCAGCGAGGCGTCGGGGCCCGCCGGCGCGGCGTTCGAGACGAGGCCGGTCGCGAAGCTCCAGAGGAGCCCCTCGCCGTGGCCCACCACGGCGACGACGCTGCCGGTGCGCACGGACGAGGTCGGCGTCAGCTCGAGGACGCGGTCGGGCGTCGCCGGGATGCGGACGAGGGCGAGGTCGAGGCCGCCCGGCCCCGTGGCGACGAGCACGCCGCGCAGGCGGCGGCCGTCGTGGAGCGTCACGCCGACGTCGCGGCCGCCGCGGATCGCGTGGGCGGCGGTGAGGACGAGGCCCGGCGCGACCGCGAAGCCCGTGGCGCGCGCGTCGCCGCTCTGGATGACGACGACGGCGGGGGCGACGCGGTCGAAGAGGGCCGTCTGCTCGTCCTCGAGCGTGGCGAGCGCGTCGGCGCGCGCGCGCGGGGTGGCCGCGGCGAGGGCGAGGAGGACGAGCGCGATGTGGCGGAGCGGCGGCACCGGGGCCGCGTGATCTACGTCAATACGCGGCCCAGGGCGCGTCCCTGGCGGGGTCGCCGGTTCGGGCGGGCGGAGGTCTGGAGCGGGCGCCGCGTCGCGCCGATCGTCCGACACGAGCTACGGCGAATTCGTCCGCACGGCCTCGGCCGACTCCTCGCAGCTGTGGAGGTAGAGCCCGGCGCCCACACCGAGCGCGATCGCGAGCACGGCTGATAGCAAGAGGCGGAGCCTCCGCTTCCGGCGCAGCCGCATGTCGCGCGATTCGACCGGTCGTCCGCCATTGCCGCCCTGCCGGGCGCGCGGAATTCGGCCCCAGTGAGATCCGCGGCGGCCGCAGGCGCGGCAGCGGTAGAAGTGGACCGGCGAAAACGAGCGGGCGAGATACTCGAGCTGACCCTTCGGCGCGGATCGCCGAATCTGCGGAGAACCGCAATGGGCGCAGGAGAGGCCCGGCTCGTCGTGCGGCTCAGCGGGATCGGACATCGTCGGGCTCATTGCGGGTCAGCGGCCCGATTTCAAGTCGCCAGGGCCGAGGATCTCCCTGCGCGCCGCCTCCTCGCGCTGCGCGTCCCGGGCGACGCGCAGCTCGTCCAGGCGCTTCGGGAGCCAATCGGGATGCGGGGGCGGCAGCGCGGCTGCCGTCTGGAGCTCCGCGATCGCGTCATCGTAGCGGGTCGCCGCGGCGAGCGTGTTCGAGAGCGCGACGTGAGTCCAAACCTCGCGCGGCAGCGCATCGCGCGCCGCGGTCGCCTCCAGCACGGCCTCCCCCGCTCGCCCCTGCTCGAGGAGCACGCGCGCCACGAACGACCGCTTGGAGGCCACGGCGCGGGGGTCGTAGGCCACGATGGACTGCGCGACGCGGAGCGCCTCGGAGTAGTGGTGCGCCGAGAGCGCCAGCTCCGCGAGCGGCACGAGGACCGCCGGGGAGCCCGGCACGCGCGCCGAGCCGAGCTCGAGCTCGCGCTTCGCTTCGTCAGACCGTCCGAGCGCGCGGAGTGCCGCGGAGGCGACGACCCATCCCTGGGGCGTCGAGGGATCCTGCCGCTGGAGCTCGCGTGCGAGCGCGAGGGCGTCGTCTGGCGCGCCCTGATCGAGCGACGCGCGCGCGAGGCCGCCGAGGGCCCTGCGCTCGCCGAACGTCTCCCAGGCGATGCGGAACACGCGGGCGGCATCGGCCGGGCGATCGCCCGACAACGATTCGCCGAGCGTCACGAGATGCGGCGGCGTGTCGGGAACGATGTCCAGCAGATCCCCGACCTCGGGGTAGCGCCGCATCGCCTCGGCGAGTGCCCCCGGATCGCCCATGAGGATGGCGAGTCGGTACTCACGCTTCGCGAAGGCGTCCTGCCTCGCCGCCGAGAGGCAGCGCGCCGCGTACCGGTGAGGCTCCGAAGCGGTGGGATCGAGAGCCATGGCGCGCACGAGCCAGGGCAGTCCCGCCGCGCACGCCCCCTCCTGCACGAGCCGCGCGCCCACCAGGGCCTGCGGAACGTAATCGGCGGGGTGGTGCAGGGCGGCCTCGCGGGCGAACGGTACCGCCTCGGTGGCAGTGCGCGCCGCGGCGACCCGCGCGGCGTCCGCCTCCGCGGGATGGGCGCGCCACAGGCCGATGGCGGCCAGCGAGGCCAGCCCGGCCGCGACCGCCCCGGCGCGGACCGTCCAGCGGCGCAGCGGGAGCGCACGCTGGGAGCGCGCGAGCACGCCGAGCGCGATCGCGAACGGAATCGCCGCGCCGAGCAGCTCGAGCGAGAAGTCGAAGAAATCGTGCGCCGCGAGTGCCGCCGTGCCCGCGAGGGCGCCGATCTCGGGACGCGACAGGCTCCTCGACCAGGCCGCCCGCGCCCAGGTCCAGGCGAGCCCCGCCACGAGGAGCAATCCGGCGAGAACCCCGAGCTCGACCACGGGCTGAAGCCACTCGTTCTCGAGGTGGGTGAACGTGAGGGGAGAGGGATCCACCTTGTACGCGGGGAACGCGGTCTCGAACGCGCCACGGCCAATACCCGTCAGCGGGAACCTCCGGATCATCGCGACCGCGAGGGGCCACATCTCCACCTTCACCTCGCTGGCCGCGCCCTTCACCGTCCGCATCTCGGCGAGGATGGGATCGAAGGCGAGCCAGGCGGCGACGGCGAGCGCCGTCGAGACGGCGACCGGGACGAAGGCAAAGCGGAGGAAGCCTCCCTCGTTGCGGTCCAGCCTGGTCCGGCGCACGTAGAGGAGTCCGAACACGGCCGCGCCGACGAAGAAGGCCGCGATCCCTCCGCGGGAGAGCGACAGGAAGACCCCGCCACCGGATACCGCGAACGCGATGAGCCAGAGGGCGCGCCGCTCGCCCCGATCTCGCATCGCGAAGCCGAGCGCGACGAACGCGGCGAGGTCGAGGAAGGCCGAGAGGTGGTTCGGGTTGACGAAGGCGACCTTCGACTCGAGGAGCGGGCCTAGCCCGAGCAGCGCGGCGCCCATCCCCGCGGCCGCGACGAGCGTCCCCGATACCCCGACGGCGCCGAGGAGCAGGTCGGCGCGCCGGCGAGAGGCCGCGAGGCGCGCCGCAGCTGCGAACGCGGCGAGGCACGCGAGCGCCTTGGCGAGCTCGCGCGCGGTCTCGGGCGGATCGAGCGAGGCGGGGCGGGCGCCGGGCCACAGGCCCAGGGGTGCGAGCGCAGAGTCGAAGAGGTCCGTCGCGTTCGGCGAGAGGAGGCGGAGGAGAGCCGGAGGCAGCGGGACGAGCTGGAGCGCGATCGCGGCGGTCGCAGCGCCCAGCGCGGCCACCGCGGCGGGTGTCTCGCCCTGCCCCGACGCCGTCGCGAGGAATGCGGCTGCCGCCGCGACGAGGCATCCCCCGAGCTGGACCCGCCAGTCCACGCCTCCGCGGAGGAAAGGAAGCCCGATCGCGAGCGCCGCGAGCAGCCCGACCGCGACCGTCGGTATGGGTGATCTCTGACCCTTCGGCACGAGCAAGGGATAGTAGCCCGAGAGTCCCGCCCCGACGAAATCGGGCCGCGAACGTCGCGCGCCGGATCATGTCGGCGAGTGTGCGGGCCAACGTCTCGACTTTGCGAGGGGAACCCGGTAGCGTTCGAGTCTCTCCGGAACGGTGCGCCCGTGCGTCGCCCCGGGTGCCGAGGTCCTCAGATGGCAGTCCCGCCGACGAAGCTCGAGGAGGTGCACGCGCACGCGCCGGGGTACGCCCACGAACCGTCCCAGGCGGAGCCGGGCCAGGACGCGATCGACCTCCGCGCGTACTGGCGCACCATCCTGCGCCGCCGCTGGATCATCATTCCCTTCTTCGTGGCGACGGTGCTCGTGACGGCGCTCGTCACGCTGCGTCAGACGAAGATCTACGACGCGACCTGCACGCTCATCATCGACCTCTCGGCGCCGAAGGTGCTCGACAGCGAGCAGATGAAGGACGTCGTCGAGTCCGGGACCGGCGGCTACTGGTACTCGAAGGAGTACTACGAGACGCAGTACAAGGTGATCACGAGCCGCGCCGTCGCGCAGCGCGTGTCCGACAAGCTCGCGCTCTCGACGAACCTCCGCTTCCTCCGGATCGACGGCATCCAGGATTCGGCCGAGCGCGAGAGGAAGCGGCTCAAGAAGGACCCGGCCGAGATCCTGCTCGACAACCTGAAGGTGCAGCCGGTGAAGGACTCGCGCGTGGTGCGGCTGCGCTACGAGGATCCCGATCCCGCGCTCGCCGCCCTCATCGCGAACACCTGGGCGGAGGCGTACATCGCCGAGAACCTGTCCGTGAAGAGCGTCACGACCCAGCACGCGTCGGACTGGCTCGAGCAGCAGCTCGCCGACCTCGAGCGGAAGCTGGACCAGAGCGGGAAGGCGCTCTTCGAGTTCAAGCGGAGCCACGACATCGTCGCGACGAGCTGGGAGGACCGGCAAAGCATGGTCTCGCAGCGCCTCACCGCGACCAACGACGCGCTCACGAAGGCGCGCGTGCGGAAGGCGGAGCTCGAGGCGCGCAACGAGACGATCGCCGCGCTCGGCGCCGCGCTCGAGCACGGCGACGCGGAGGCGGCGTCGCTCGACGCAGTGGCCGCGAGCTCGGTCATCCAGCAGCTCAAGGTGCGGTACGCCGAGGCGCAGACGGAGTGCGCCGACCTGCGCGCCAAGTACTTCGAGAACCACCCGAAGCTCGAAGCGTGCGACAAGAAGGTCGCCTCCGCCAAGAAGGCTCTCCAGGACGAGATCCGCACGACGTTCGAGGCTGCCCGGCTCGAGTACAAGCAAGTAGAGCAGAGCGAGAAGAACCTCCAGGCGCTCCTCAACGAGACGAAGCGGGACGCGTTCAGCTTGAACCAGTACGAGCGCGACTACCTCGAGCTGAAGCGTGCCTACGACAACAACCAGCGCCTCTACGAGCTCGTGCTGAAGCGGCTCAAGGACACGGGCGTCACGGGCCTGCTGCAGGTGTCGAACGTGCGCGTTCTCGACCGCGCGCTCCCGGCGGAGAAGCCGGTGCGGCCGAACGTCTGGCAGAACCTCCTCCTCGCGCTGCTCCTCGGCGTCATCGGCGGCGTCGGCCTCGCCTTCGGCGCGGAGTACCTCGACACGAGCATCACCACGCAGGATCAGATCGAGGAGAAGCTCGGGCTCACGTTCCTCGGGCTCATTCCCAGCATCCCGAAGAATGCCGAGGGCTCGCCGCAGGACCTGTTCGTCTTCCGTCAGCCCAAATCGCCCGTGGCGGAGTGCGTGCGGTCGGTGCGGACGAACCTGCTCTTCATGTCGCCGGAGAAGCCGCTCAAGACCATTCTCATCACGTCGAGCGGGCCGCAGGAGGGGAAGACCACCACCGCGGCGAGCCTCGCGGCGACGATGGCGACGAGCGGGAACCGCACGCTGCTCGTCGATGCCGACATGCGGCGGCCGCGAGTGCACCGGATCTTCGGCGCGTCCAACGCCCGGGGGCTGTCTTCGCTCATCGTCGGCGAAGGCGCACTCGACGACGCCGTCCACTCGACGGAGATCCCGAACCTGCACGTGCTCGCGTGTGGTCCGGTCCCGCCGAACCCCGCGGAGTTGCTGCACACGGCGGTGTTCAAGGCGCTGCTGTCGGAGATGGAGCGGAAGTTCGACCGCGTCATCATCGACTCGCCACCTGTCGGAATCGTGGCCGACGCGGTCGTCATGGCGACGAGTGTCGACGGCACGCTGATGGTGCTCAAGGCCGGGCAGACGTCGCGCGATCTCGCGAGGCGGGCGGCGCGGCAACTCGCGGACGTCAACGCGCGAGTGTTCGGGGCGGTGTTGAACGACCTGGATCTAGAGAATCAGAAGTACGGGCAGTATTACTACTACTATAGGTATGGGTATTACTACGGCCGTGAGAAGGGGATCGCCTCCGCCGATGCGGGTCCGTGACCGGACCGACTGCACGCTCGAAATATCGGAACCGTAAGTGACGGTCACGAATTCAGGCGACATTCCCGGCGGTTTGCTGGGAAGCCTACGAAGGGCAGTGCGTCTTGGCCTCGG
>DASVZX010000043.1:0-2822 GCA_036391435.1 Anaeromyxobacter sp.
CGAGGCGGCGCTCCTGCTCGGGGAGGCCCGCTGCGCGAGCGGCGCGACCGGCGCGGGCGAGCGCGTGCTCGCGTCGCTCGACGCCCCGGACGCGAGCGCCGCGGATCGCGCGCGGGCCGGGGAGGCGCGCCGGCGCTGCGCGTTCCTCGCGCGGACCCGCTGACTACTTCCTGCCGCTGTCGTACGTGGGCGGCCTGGCGTGGGCGTCGCCCTGGTTCCCCGCCTCCGCGTCGAAGCGGCCGGCGGCGGGCGGCTTGCCCTCCGCGCTCCCGGCGCGGACGGCCGGCTCCACGTCGATGCTCACCGCGTCCGGCGTGCCGCCGTCGCCCTTGAACGCGACGCGCACGGGGGCGCCCTCGGTGACCACGGCGCTCGACGCCTCGCCGCCGCCGAGCGTGACCTTCGTCTCGTCCTTCATCTTGAACTGGAGGACGCGGCCGTCCTTCGTCTTCACCTGGAGGTCGTGCTGCTTCACCGAGGCGACGACGCCGTCGGCCGACCTGAGCCCGGCGTCGCCGGAGCTGCCGCTCGAGCCGGCGCTCCCGCCCGAGCCCCCCTTGCTGCAGGCCGCGGCCAGCGCCAGCGCCAGCGCCCCGAACCCCCGCACGAACCTCGCCATCTCGCCTCCGTGGCGCCTGCCGCGCCGCCCGCCCGCGCGCCCCGGCGCGCCCTCATAGGCTGCGTTCGGGTCCCGCCGAGGGCAACGGACCCGACGCCGCGCGGGACGTGCCTTCCGGGCCGGCCGGGCGGGGGCTCACGCGCCGCGCAGCCGGTCGATCGCGGCCTTCGGGTTCCTCACGCCCTTCCGGAGGAGCCACCAGGCGACCTTCGCCCCGCCGAGGGCGAGGACGCCGAGGTAGCCGTGGCCGACGAGGCGCCCCGTCGACGCGTTCACGCGGACGCGCACCTTGAGGGCGGCGTCCCGCTCGAGCACGAGCTTGAAGAACTCGATCCCGAACGCGCCGACGTCGTCGCCGTCGAGCGCGGTGAGGCGCGCGACGGCAGCGGGCGGGAGCGTCAGCGTGAAGTCCGGGTCCGGCGCGGGGCCCGCGTGCACCTCGGGCGACCCCGACTCCATCGTGAACCGCGCGTCGCCGCCGTCGAGGGCGAGGTTCACGCGCGCCCCCCGCGCGAGCGGCTGCACGGCGCGGCGGGCCGCGGGGGCGGTCTCGAAGAACGTCCTCAGCGCGTCCAGGCTCGGGCTCTCCATCGACACGAATCTAGCGCGGCGACGGCCGCGCGGGGTCCCCGCGGCGGGGCGTCCCGCGCGCGGACGCGGCGCTTGACCCCATCGACGCCCCGCGACAGAGTCCGCGCATGAAGACCCGCCTCGCGCTCCTCCTCGCCGTCGCCGCCGCCTGCGCCCCGCGCCTCCTCCCCGGCACCGACGTGAAGGACACCCCGGACACCCGGGCCATCTACGACGTCATCCAGAAGTGGGTGAACGCCATGAACGCGCGCGACGTCCAGGGCGTCCTCGCGCTCGTCGCGCCCGACTACTTCGACGACGCGGGCACGCCCGATCCGTCCGACGACATGGATCGGGGAAGGCTCGAGAAGTCGCTCACCGAGGACCTCGCGCGCGTGGAGGGGGCGAAGCTCGCGGTCACCATCCGCCGGATCGACGTGGACGGCGCGAACGCGACGGCGGAGCTGTACTACGACAGCTACTACCGCGTGCAGACGCCCGCCGGACCGATCCCGCGCCGCGACTCCGACGTGTACCGGCTCAAGCTGAAGAAGGTCGACGGCGCCTGGAAGATCGCCTCGGGCCTCTGAGCCGCGGGGAGCTCACCGGTCGAGCCCGGCCAGCGCGGCCATCCCGGCGTCCCCGAGCGCGGCGAGCGCGGCGAGGCGATCCCGGAACGGGCGCCAGTCCTTGCGCGGCGCGCGATCGCGCCCGGGGTCGGGCGCGCGCAGCGCGAGGATCCGCGACGCGGTGAACCGGAGCGCGGCGAGGCGCGCGTGGCCGGGGAGCGCGCGCGCCGTGAGGGGGTCGAGGCCCCGCCGCGCGCGGTACCCCGCGACGAGCGCCGACGCCCGGCCGGCGTCGAACGCGCGCTCGCCCCACGCCCACGCGCAGAGCGCGACCCCGAGATCCCACGCGAACGCGTCGACGCAGGCCATCTCCCAGTCGAGGACGGCGCTCGGCCGGTCGCCGATCCAGAGCACGTTGTCGACGAAGAGGTCGCCGTGGACGAGGCCACGCGGCGCCCCCGGGAGCGCCGCGGCCCGGCGCGACTCCTCCTCGAGGAGCGGGAGCGCGCCGAGGACGTCCGCGTCGCCCGCGGCGCCGCGCCGGATCTCGGCGATCCAGGCGGCGACGCGCGAAGGACCGAACGGGTTCGGGCGGTCGGCGCTGAAGCCCTCGGCGAGCTCGTGCAGGCGCGCGAGCCGGTCGCCGACGGCGCGGCAGCGCTCGGGCGTCACCGCGTCCGGCGCCAGCTCCTCCCCCGGGGCGTAGGCGAACAGCATGACGATCCGCCCGCCGGAGACCGCGAACGACCGGCCGTCGGCGGCGGCGACGAGCCGCGGGGCCCCGAACCTCGCCGCCTCGAGGAACGCGTGCACCTCGCCCTCGAAGCGGACGTCCGCCTCCGTCTTCCCCTCGGCGACGCGCAGGAACCACCGCTCGCCCCCCGCCCAGACGTGGTGGTTCGTGTTGACGTATCCCTTCGGCTCCGGCGCGACGCGCTCGGGCGGCGGCAGGCCGAAGCGCGCGAGCGCGTCCGCGATCTCGGCGGGGGAGAGGACGGTGTACACGGCCATCCGGCGCGAGGATGGCGGCCGGCCGGCGCGCGGTCAACGCCTCACGGCGCCTC
>DASVZX010000044.1:0-2062 GCA_036391435.1 Anaeromyxobacter sp.
CGAGCCTTCGCCAGCGCGGGACGACGCCCGCGAGGATCCGCGCCTGCGCGGAGAGGACGTACGCGACGTCCTCGCGCGTGTAGTCGCGCCCCTTCGCCGCGAGCGCCCGGAGCTCCTCGTCGTCGGCGAGCGCGCCGAAGCCCATCCAGGCGAGGTTGAAGAGCGCCTGGAGATCCGTGATCTCCGGATCCGAGAAGGTCGCGCCGATCCGCGCGACGTCGGCGTTCCGCACGTCGCGGCCGCGCTTCTGGAGCAGGTCCCAGTAGCGTGGCACCGGCCGGACGTGCGTCTCCCAGTCCACCATGAAGAAGCTGCGCAGGATCGCCCCGCGGTCCTCCGGCGCGAGGTCCGGCGCCGGCCGGCGCGTCAGGTCCTGGAAGCGGTCGTGGGCGGCCCCCGCGGCGTAGTCGTCGAGCTGCTCGAGGAGGACCGGGGTGAAGTTGACGGTGCAGCGGACCCCGGGGTGCCGCTCCAGGATCCACGCCATGTCGTTGTACGCGCGCGTCGCGTGGAGCCGCACCCAGGGCAGCAGGTACTCCCCCGTCTCCGCGTCGCGGTACGGGGGCTGGTGCATGTGCCAGAGCAGCGCGAGCCGGACGGGCTTCATCGTCGGGCGTACGTTGCGGCGCCGGAGCTGCTTTCGCTACCGCCGCCCCTTCGTCCGGGCCGCGGCGGGCGGCGCGGACCGGGCGCCGCGCGAGGTCGCGGGCGGCGCGCCGGAGGACGTGGAGAGCGGGCCGCCTTCCTTGCGGATCTTCCACTCCTCCCAGAGGTTCAGCACGAGCGAGACGTCGCGCAGCGGCAGCGGCTTCCTGAGGTGCGGGAACTCCTCCACGAACGCGCCGTAGAACGCGTGGTACCGCACCGGCGTGAAGTAGCGGAGGAGCGTCTCGCGCCCGTGCGCGTCGACGTCGAGGAACTCGATGCCCATCCCCGTCTCGAGCTCGGCGCTGTCGAGCCCCACCACGTGGGCGACGCGGGAGCGGATCGCGAGCGGCTCCTCGGGGAGGGCGAGCTCGACGAAGAGCTCGAGCCCCTGCTTGAGGAGGAAGGTGGACGCGACGAAGATGCCGCCGAGGCCGAGGTTCTTCGAGATGCAGAACGCCTCGAACCGGAGCTCGCCGTCGCCCGGGATGTACAGCCGGCACGGGAGCTCGATGTCGATCCGCTCGTAGCGTCGGGTCTCGCTCATGGCGGGAGAAACGATAGCACGCCCCGCGCGGGGGCGAGCGCCCGGCCGCTCCACTCCCGGCGGCCCCGGGGCCCCCCTAGCGGAGGACCTTCCCGAGCCCCTTCGCCTTGAGCTCGCCCATCTCCTTCGCGAGGCGCCCGAGGCGATCGGTCTTGTCCGCGATCTCGCGCTGGAGGCGCGCGATCTTCTGGTCGCGCTCGGCGACCTGCGCGGTGAGGCTCTCCTTCTCCTGCGCGGCGCGCTTCAGGGCGTCGGCCGCGTCAAGGCCCCCGTCCGGCGCGGGCGCCGCGGCGCGGGCCGCCTCCGCCGCGGCCTCGGCGTCCGCGGCCCGCTTCAGCGCCTCCGCGAGCCGCTCCTCGAGCGCCCTCACCGCCTCGCCTCCGGTCTCCTCGCGCGGGGCGGCCGGCTCCGCCGGCGCGACGGCCGGCGGCCCGGCCCGGTGCCTCTGCTCGATCTCGTCCCGCTCCCAGCGCGCCGCCTGCAGCTCCGCCTCGAGCTCGGCGGCCTGCGCCTCCGCCGCCTCGGCGGTGTTCCGGGCCGCGGTGACCTCCATCTCGAGCGCGGCGCGGGCGCGGGCGTACTCCTCGACCTCGCGCTTCAGCCGGTCGATCTCGTCGGACGGCTCCCGCGCCGCCGCGCGGGCCTCCTCGGCGGTCTCGAGCAGCGCGCGCGCCTCCGCCGCGCGCGCCTCGGCGATGCGCAGCCGCTCCTCCTCCGCCTCGATCCGCGCGCCGAGCTCCGCGACCTGGGCCTCGAGCGCCTCGCGCACCGCCGCGGCCTCGCGGGCCGACTCCTCCGCCGCGGCGTGCTCCCCGCGCAGCTTCTCGAGCTCGGCGGCCGCGCCCTCCGCGCCCGTCGCGCGCGCGTGCG
>DASVZX010000045.1:0-9964 GCA_036391435.1 Anaeromyxobacter sp.
CGGCGATCGCGGGCCCGAACTCGCGCCCGCCGACCCGGAGCGTCGTGCGCGCGCCCGGCTCGGAGCGGCCCGGGAGGTCGATGGCCGCGGCGAGCGGCACGATGGCGTACCCGATCGCGCGGGGAGTCGCGCAGAGCGGGCAGCGCGGCGCGAAGGCGAGGAGCACCGCGACCTCGGGGTGAGGCGTCGGCGCCGGCTCGAACACCGCCGTGAACCGCCCGGGCCCGGCGGCGGCGACGTCGCGCACGCGGCCGCTCGACGCGACGATCTCCGGCGCGCCGCCGGCCCCACCGGCGTCCGCCGGGACCTCGAGCGCGATCCGGACCTCGGCGTCCCTCCCCTTCACGGGCGCGGCGGGGGCGAAGGAGATCGCGATCTCGCCGGGCGGCGGCTCGACCTCCGCCTCGAGCGCGGCGCCGCCCGCGGCGAGTCGGACCCGGCGGGCGCCCGGCCCGGGCACGACCCGGTACAGGCCGGCCGCCACGCGCTCGACGGCGCCCCCGGAGGCCTCGAGCGGCGCGCCCCCGCGCACGGCGACGAGGTCGCCGTCCGCGGACAGCGGCCACGGCGGCGGCAGGATCTCGGCGGCGGCGGCGAGGGCGAGCGCGAGGACGGGAGCGATCATCCGCCCCCATGCTACCCGCGCCGGGGCCTTCGGCGGGCGAGAAGCAGCGCGACGCCGAGCAGCGCCGCGGCGCCCCCGGGGCCGCTCGCGCAGCCTTGCGAGGCCGCCCCGGCGACGGTCGCGGCCGCGCCCTTGCCCGCGGCCGGCGCCGGCGCGATCCGGGCGGGATCCGCGAGCACGCGGACGTCGAGCGTGGCCCCGGGCTTGCCGGCGATGACGCCGGAGATCCTCCCCGCGCCGCCCAGCACCTCTCCGCGGATCTCGAGGTGGACCACGGCGGGCGCGAAGTCCGACGGGCCCGCGATGGCCTCGTCGTCGAGCGTCACCCAGGCCGACGAGACGCGCGAGGCGTCGACGCAGACGAGGACCGGGAGCGCCGTCGCGCCCGCGGGGAGGTCGGCCCGGAACGGCACCTCGTCCGCGAGCGGCGCGCCCGTCGTGCGCCCGAGGTGAAGCGTCGCGAGCGGCGCGGCGGTGCCGTCGCAGCGCGCCGGCCCGGCCTGCGGCGGCTCGATGGGATAGCCGTCCGGAAGGCCGTCGTCGACGAGCGGCGCGAGCTCCAGCACGTAGAGGGCGATGTCCCGGCCCGTCGCCGCGGAGGCGCTGTCCTCGAACACCACCCGGACCTCCTCGCCCGTCACGAGGGAGAGGTCGTTCAGCACCTGGTCCGTCGTGCTCGGGTGCGGCACGAACACGAGCCCGGTCTTCCAGTTCCAGAGGACGACCTGGGAGAACTGGGTCGAGACGTCCTCGAAGGCGACCCAGGAGCCGGAGAGGTGCGGGTTCCGCTGCACGCCCGGCACGCGGAGCGCCGCGAGCGGCGCCGCGCCGCCGCCGGGCGCCCACACCTCGACGTCCTGATCGTGCGCGAGCGTGGCGCGCGCGACGGCCACGAACGTCTCGAGGCCGTCGCCGCCGACCGAGACGGACGTCGCGGTCCCGTCGCAGACGCGCGCGAACGTGCCGTCGGCGGAGTCGTAGAGCCACACCGCCTCGCCGTCCGCGCCGTCCACGTAGCCGACGAGGCCGCCGTACGCCGAGGGAGAGTGCTGGTCGCCGACGGGTGGGCCGCCCCCGGGGGCCGGGATGACGTGGTCCGCCCGATCGGAGAAGTCGGCCCAGCGGTTCAGCACGATGTCGCGCGCGCCGGAGCCGGACTCCCACGCCGCCACCGCGCTCCCGATCGTCGGCGCAGAGACGGCCCCGTCGCCCTGCGGGGGCGGGACCCGGAGCGGCTGGTTCGTCTGCCAGAACTCGATGCCGATGCCGCTCGGGCCGCGGTAGATCGCGGTGCTGAACGACACGTCGGGCTCGTCGTAGCTGCCCGGCGGGTCGCCCGCGTCCGCGCCGGCCACGATCTGCTTCGCCCGGGAGAGGGTGTTGTAGAGGAGGACGTCGCGATCGCCCGTCGCGCCCGGGCCGGAGTAGATGACGTACTGTCCGTCGATCGACGGACAGGTCTGGTCGCCCGGGTCCGCGACGATGAACTCGAACGTGCCGACCGGCTTCGCCGCGGCTGCGCCGGGCGCGCACACCGCGAGCGCCCCGATCCATGCGATGTGACGCAGCGACGCCAGACGAGCCCTCGGCCGTTGAGTGCCGGGGATTCTGGGTGGTCGGGACCGAACGGTCAAGCGACCTCTCTTCACGCCCGGACCGACGAGCGGACGCGGAGTTCGTGACGCGCCGGCGCTGCGTCGCGTCGTCGCTCCCCGGGTCCGCGGAACTCACGCTCCGCGACGCCGACCCCCATCCCCGCGTGAGGTGGGTCCAGCCCGGGGCTACTTCTTCCCGGGCTTCACCCAGAGCTTGCTCGTGTCGAACCGGGGATCGGGCGCGCGCGTGTCGAGCAGGATCACGGGACTTTCCTCCGCGGCGGACCCGCCGACGGCGCGGGCGCGCGCCGAGAGCCGCTGGCGCCCCTCGCGCAGCGTGACCACGTGCGTGAACCGACCGTCCGCCCCGACGTCCACCCGCTCGTCGCCGAGCACGACGATGGCGCCCGGCTGCGTGCGGCCGGTCACCACGATCCGTCGCTGGTTCGTCGCGCGCTCCTCGGGCCAGCTCACCTTGAGGAGGAGCGAGGCGGGGATCGGCTCGGGCCGGGACGGCCGGGCCCCCGCCGCCGCCATCGACTGCTGCCCCGCCGCGAGCACCACGGCGGCGCCGCCGGCGGCGAACTCGGCGGACCCGCGCTCGACGCCGACGGCGACGGTCGCGCCGGAGCGCACGACCGCGACGTCGCCGCCCGCCGTCCGCACGCGCGCACCCGGCGCCCCCTCGATCTCGACGGCGCGCCCGGGCTCCTCGCGGACGCGGGCGGAGAGGTAGCCTTGCCCGAGGTGGAAGCGGGAGAGCTCCGCCGTGATCTCCCGGACGTCGAAGGCCGCGCCCTCCTCGAGCGCGACGTCGTAGGAGCCGCCCGCGAGCACGACCCGCGCGCCGCGCGCGGTCTCGATCGCGTCGTCCGCGCGGAGCGCGTCTCCCGGGGCGGCGCGTGACCGGACGCCGGCGCGCACGAGGGTCACCTCGCCCGAGATCTCGGCGATCGCGAGCCGCACGGCCGGGGGCGCGTCGTCGCGCGGCGGCGCGGCGGCGGGCGACGGCCCGAGCAGCACCCGGTAGGCGACGGCGGCGCCGGCGACGAGCAGCGCCGCGGTGGACCAGAACAGCGCGGCCTCGCGGCGCCCGCTCATGGGCGAGCACTATACCGTCGCGGGCGGCACCGCGGGGAGGCGGACGGTGAAGGCCGCGCCCTCCCCGGGGCGGCTCTCGACCTCGATGCGGCCGCCGTGCTCCGAGACGATCCGGTACGACACCGAGAGGCCGAGGCCCACGCTCGCCCAGCGATCCTTCGTCGTGAAGAACGGCTCGAAGACGTGCGGCAGGTGCTCGGGGGCGATCCCCTTCCCGCCGTCCCGCACCCGGACCAGCGCGTCGGCGCCCTCGCGAGCCGTCGAGACGGCGATCGCCGCGCCGGGCCGCCCCTCGCAGGCGGTGCGCGCGTTGGAGAGCAGGTGGAGCAGCACCTGCGCGAGGTGGCCGGCGTCGCCGACGACGCGCGGCGCCGGCGAGGCGAGCTCGGCGGACACCGGGATCTCCTGCGCGCGGGCGACGCCCCCGAAGAGCGCGAGCGCGTCGGCGACGACGCGGTTCAGGTCCACGTCCTCGCGCGCGGGCTCCGCGCCCTGCTCCGAGAACCGGAGCAGGGTCTGCGTGACGTCGCGGCAGCGGCGGGCGAGCGCCTCGATCCGCTCGAGCGACTCCCGCTCGGTCGGCTCGGCGTGCTCGAGGAGGAGCTCCGCGTTTCCGAGGATGCCGGTGAGGGGGTTGTTGATCTCGTGCGCCACGCCCGCCCCGAGCCGGCCGATGGCGGCGAGCTTCTGCTCCTCGACGAGGCGCGCCTGGGCGAGCGCCAGCTCCCGCGTGCGCGCCTCCACCTCCCGCCGCAGCTCCTCGTTCCAGCGCTCGAGCCGGGCGCGCGCCTCCTGCAGCTCGCCCGCCATCGCGTTGAAGGTCCGCGACACCTCGCCGATCTCGTCGTGGCCGTCCTCGGGCAGCCGCGCCGCGAGGTCGCCCGCCCCGAGGGCGCGCGCCGCCGCCTGGATGCGGGCGAGCGCGCGGAGGGTCCCGCGCGCCGCGAGGCCGGACACGAGCAGCACGGCCGCGAGGACCGCGAGCGAGGCGACGACGACGCCGCGCCGCATCGACGCGATCGCGGCGTAGGCGCGCTCCGCCGGGACGAGGACGAGGACGCCCCAGCCCGTCCCGTCCCGGAGCGGCGCCCAGGCCGCGAGGACGCGGTCTCCCTCCACCGTGCCGGGCCGCGCCGGATCGAGCCGCCCGGCGAGCGCGTCGCGCTGCTCGGGCGCGATCTCCCCCGCGCCCGTCGAGGCGAGGAGCACGCGGCCGCCGTCGGCGAGGTAGGCCGAGCCGCCCTCCGGGACCGCCGCGTCGAGCTGGCGCCGCACGAAGTCCGCGGAGAGGCGCACGCCCACGAGCCACTCCCGGCCGTCGACGACGGTGACCGCCCGCGCGGCCGCGATCTGCCAGCCGCGGTCGGGGTCGTCGTAGGCGCGCAGCACGAGCCGCCCGACGGGCGCGCCCCTCGCGCCGCGGACCGCGTCCACGAAGGCGCGCGTCGACGCCTCCGAGCCGTCGCCGAGCACGGCGCGGGCCGAGCCGTCCGCGTCGGCGACGACGCCGGCGTCCGAGGACGGGACCTGGCGCGACAGCACGAGCAGCATGCCGCGCAGCTCGCGGTACGTCAGCCGGTCGGGACGCCAGCTCTCGGCGAGCGACGCGAGCGAGCCGTCCACGTCGGCGAGGGCGGCCGCGATCCCGGCGGCGCCGGAGCGGGCGCGCGCCTCGTGCTCGGCCGCCACGCGCCGGGCGAGCTCCCGCTGCGAGCGCGCGACCACCGCGAAGCCGACGCCGACGAGCGGCGCGAGCGACGCGACGAGCAGGAAGAGCGCGATCCGCCGCCGCAGGGTCATCGCGCCGCCCCGCTCACGCCGCCGCCCCGCCCGCGCCCGCGCAGTCCTCCACGACGTGGACGCTCCCCGGCAGGCGCTTCGCCCGCGCCTTCACCTCGGCGGCGAGCCGCGCGAGCTCCGCGTGCTGGGCGAAGCGGCCCGGCGGCACCATCACCGTCGCGATGGAGAGCGAGAGGATCGGGAACCGCCGGCGCGTGCCGTACCGGTCGGCGGCCTCGATGTAGCCGCGCTCGCGGTCCTCGCGGTCGTAGTAGAGCGGGATCACCCGGTCGAACGCGGCGATGATCTCCCGGCAGACCTCCCCGGCGCGCTCGGCCGCGGTGAGGAGCACGAAGTCGTCGCCGCCGACGTGGCCGAGGAACGCGCTCTCGCCGGCGCGCTGGGAGACGACGTCGCGCAGGATGCCGGCCGTCTGGAGGACGACCCCGTCGGCCTTCGCGTAGCCGTACGTGTCGTTGTAGGCCTTCAGGTTGTCGAGGTCGACGTAGGAGAGCGCGAACGGGACCTTCGCCTCGAGCCGGCGCTCCACCTCGCGGTCGATGGCGCGGCCCCCGGGGAGGCGCGTCATGGGCGAGGCGGCGAGCGCCGCCTCGCGCCGGCGGAGCACCGCGTCGATGCGGGCGACCAGCTCCTCGGCGTCGAACGGCTTCGTGAGGTAGTCGTCCGCCCCGAGCTTGAGGCCGCGCACCTTGTCCGCGACCTCGCCGCGCGCGGAGACGAACACCGCCGCGAACGGCTCCGCGGCGCGCGCGTCGGCGAGCGACTCGAGGAGGGAGAACCCGTCGCCGTCGGGGAGCGCCACGTCGATGAGCACCACCTGCGGGCGGCGCTCGATCGCGAGCTGCCGGCCGCGCGCGCAGCTCTCCGCCTCGTCCACCTCGTAGGCGTGGCCGCGCAGCACCGCCGCGCAGATGGCGCGGATGGCCGGGTCGTCGTCCACGACGAGCACGCGCGCGCCGGCGGGGCGCCCGCCGCGGAGGAGGCCGGCCGCGGTCTCGGCGAGCAGCACCGGCTGGGCGGGCTTCTCGAGGAACGCGTCCGCGCCGCCCCGGAACGCGGGCTCGCGCGCGAGCGGCGGGCCGAACCCGAGGAGCGCGGCCCGGCGGGTCTCCGCGTCGTGCCGGATGATCTCGGAGAGGGGCACGCCGGCGAGCGCGGGGAGGAGCGGGTCCCAGACCACGAGCCGCGGGTGGTGCCGGCGCGCGAGCGCGACCGCGTCCTCCGCCGTGGCCGCCTGCCGGGACGGGATCCCGGCGCCGCGCAGGACGCCGCGCACGAGCAGGGCGGCGTCCGGATCGTCGACGACGAGCGCGGTCGGCGCGTCGGCGGCGATCGGCGGGCGCTCCGGCGCGTCCGCCGGCGGCTCGACGGGGAGGACCACGCAGAGCCGCACGCCGTCGCCGGCCCCGCTCTCGGCCCAGATGCTCCCGCCGTGCGCCTCGACGAGCCCGCGCGAGATGGAGAGGCCGAGCCCGGTCCCGGGCGCCTGCCGCGTCCGCTCGTTCCGCGCCTGCTCGAAGCGCTCGAAGATCCGCTCGAGGTCGTCCTCCGGGATCCCCTCCCCGGAGTTCCAGACCGTGACCCCGGCGACGCCGGCGACCGCGTCGGACCGGACGACGCGGACGCGGATGACGCCGTTCGGCGGCGTGAACTTGATCGCGTTGCCGAGGAGGTTCGCGAGCACCTGCCCGAGCCGGGCGGCGTCGGCGACGAGGCGCACCGGCTCCGGGGGGGTCTCCACCGCGAGCTCGTGGCCGCGCTCCGCGGCCGCCGCCTGCCAGCGATCGACCGCGGCGCGGACGAGCTCGTCGAGGACCACGACGTCCGCCTGGATCTGCAGCTTGCCCTTGCCGATCCGGGCGAGATCGAGGAGGTCGTCCACGAGCCCGTTCAGCTTGTGGGCCGAGTCCCGCGCCATCCGGAGGTAGCGCGCCTGCTTCGGGTCGAGCTCGCCGACGAGGCCGCCGAGGACGAGGTCGAGCGCGCCGGTGATGGAGGTGAGCGGCGTCCGCAGCTCGTGGCTCACGACCTGGACGAACTCCTCCTTGCGCTCCTGGAGCCGCTTCTGCTCCGTCACGTCGCGCAGGACGATCGCGACGCCCGCGGTCCGGCCGCTCCTCTCGGTCACCCGCGACACGCCGCACGCCACCGCGCGGTCGGCGACCCGGATCTCGGCGAACGTCGCGACGGCGTCCGGCCGCTCGCTCCGCAGCGGCTCGAGCGGGTGGAACCCGAGGACGCCCGCGAGCCACTCGGTGCGGATCGGCCCCTCGCGCGGCGCCCCGAGGAGCCGGCGCGCCGCCGGGTTCGCCACCGCCTCCTCGCTCGCCCGCGCCACGTAGAGCAGGCCGTCGGCCATGCTCTCGACGGCGCGCTCGAGCCGCTCGCGCTCGCCGGCGATGCGCGTCGCGAGCGCGCGGAGCGACTCGGCGAGCTCGTTCACGAGGAGGTCGAGGACGCGCGCGTCGCCCTCCCCGAACGCCTCGTGCTCGGCGCTCTCGAGGAGCACGACGCCGGCCGTCTCGCCGCCGATCTGGACGGGCACGGTGAGGCGCGAGACGAGCGTCTCCGGCCGCGCGCCTCGCCCGCGCCCGAGCACGCGGACGTCGAGGCCGGCCTCGCCGATCGCCACCCCCGAGTGCTCCCGGTACGCGGCGAGCGCGGCCTCCTTCACCGAGAGGAGCGCGCGGTCGGGGAGGTCCGCGACGGGACGGATGATGAGGGTCGGCACCTCCCCGGCGGCGAGGAGCGCGGCGGCGACGTCGCAGGGGACGATGGAGGGGATGTGCTCCACCACGCGCTCGAGGAGGCGGGCGTTCCCCTCCGCCGCGCCGACCTCGCGCGCGAGCCGCGAGGCGGCGGCCAGGGCGGCGAGCCGGCGCTCCGCCTCGTCGGCGAGCCGGCCCCGCTCGCGGCGCAGCTCGACGTGCTCGAGCGCGCCGCGGACCGTCTGGCGGATGTCGTTCTTGTCCCACGGCTTCACCACGTACCGGTAGACCTGGCCGCGGTTGATGGCGGCGACGATGTCCTTCGGCTCCGTGTAGGCGGTGAGCAGGATCGCGCAGAGGTCCGGGCGCGCCTGGCGGGCGCGCTCGACGAGCTCGACGCCGGTCATCCCCGGCATGCGCTGGTCGGTGACGAGCAGGTCCACCTCGCGCGCGTCGAGGACGCGCAGCGCCTCGTCCGCGTTCGGGGCGGTCAGGGCCTCGTACCCGTCGGCCGCGGGGAACGTGCGGCGCAGCAGGTCGAGGACGTCGGGCTCGTCGTCGACGAACAGGATGACGTGCGGCATCGCGGGCGCCCGCCCCTCTCAACGGACGACTCGGGTGGAGGATGCGACATCGTACCATGCCCCCGGCAGGACGCCGCTTCTTCGCCTTGCGGCGGGGACCATCAAAGGACTATAAGTCTCGGCCTTTTACGTCGTCCGAAGGGTCCCATGATCCCCCGCGAGCAGATCCGCAACGTCGCCATCGTCGCGCACGTCGACCACGGCAAGACCACCCTCGTCGACTACATGCTGCGCCAGGCCGGCGTCTTCCGCGCCAACGAGCAGCTCGTCGAGCGCGTCATGGACTCGAACGACCTCGAGCGCGAGAAGGGCATCACCATCCTCGCCAAGAACACCGCGGTCACCTACCGCGGCGTGAAGATCAACATCGTCGACACGCCCGGGCACGCCGACTTCGGCGGCGAGGTGGAGCGGGCGCTCCGGCTGGTGGACGGGGTGCTGCTGCTCGTGGACGCCGCCGAGGGGCCGCTCCCGCAGACGCGGTTCGTGCTCTCGAAGGCGCTCGCGCTCGGGCTCCCGTCGGTGCTCGTCGTCAACAAGGTGGACCGGCAGGACGCGCGGGCGAAGGAGGTCCTCGACCTCGTCTACTCGCTCTACATCGACCTCGGGGCGAACGAGCACCAGATCGACTTCCCGGTGATCTACGCGATCGCGCGGGAGGGGCGCGCCTCCCACACGCTGAAGGGCGCGTTCGAGGCCGACTCGCTCCAGCCGCTCTTCGACGCGATCCTGACGCACGTGCCGCCGCCGCCCGCGGGCGACGGGCAGCACGTGCAGATGCTCGTCGACAACCTCGACTACGACGACTACGTCGGCCGGCTCGCGATCGGGCGGCTCGTGTCCGGCGTGATCCACGAGAGCGACGCCATCGCCGTCATCCGGGACGAGAACAGGATCGTGCCCGCGAAGGTCGTGCGCCTCTACGCCTACGACGGCCTGAAGCGCGTCGAGGTGAAGGACGCCGGCCCCGGCGAGATCGTCTGCATCGCCGGCGCCGAGGAGATCGGCATCGGCGACACCATCGCCGACCCCGCGAACCCCGTCGCCCTCCCACGCATCAGCGTGGAGGAGCCGACGATGTCGATGGTCTTCAAGGTGAACGACGGCCCGTTCGCCGGGAAGGAAGGGAAGTACGTCACGAGCCGGAACATCCGCGAGCGGCTCTTCCGCGAGGCCTACCGGAACGTCTCGATCCGCGTCGAGGAGACCGACACGCCGGACGCGTTCAAGGTGGTCGGCCGCGGCGAGCTGCAGCTCGCGGTCATCGTCGAGAACATGCGGCGCGAGGGGTACGAGCTGACGGTCGCGAACCCCGAGCCGGTGCTGAAGACCGTCGAGGGCGAGGTGCACGAGCCGATGGAGCTGCTCGTGTGCGACCTGCCCGACGACGGGGTGGGCGGCGTCACGCAGAGCATGGGGCTCCGGCGCGGGCGCATGGTGGACATGCAGCCGCTCGGCTCGGGCCGCACCCGCCTGCAGTTCCGGGTCCCGGCCCGCGGCCTGATCGGCTTCCGCGGCGACTACCTCACCCTCACCCGCGGCGAGGGGATC
>DASVZX010000046.1:0-33640 GCA_036391435.1 Anaeromyxobacter sp.
GGCGCTCGCGACGCCGAACCTGCCCGAGCTCGCCCTGCTCACCGGCGACGACGTCTCGACCGACGCGGGCGCGATCCGCGCGGCGCGGCGCCTGCCCGCGCGCGCCGTGCTCGTGAAGGGCGGCCACCGGCAGGGCGCGCCGGTCGACCTGCTCGTCGAGGGCCGCCGCGTGACGCGCTACGCCGGCCGGCGGCGGCCGGGGACCGCGCGCGGCACCGGCTGCCGGCTCGCCTCGGCGATCGCCGGGCTCCTCGCGCGGGGCGCCTCGCTCGACGAGGCGGTGCGGGGGGCGCGACGGATCGTGGGGCGGTACCTCGACAGGAACGCGACCTGGTAGAGCTTCGGACGGCTGGCAGAGCCCCCGACGCCGGCGTTGCCGTCAGATGACAGGCGTGTTATCCGACTTCGGTGGAACGGAACGGCTTCGGAGTCGCCGCAGTGCTCCGGCTGACGAACGTCAGCTACCGGAACCTGGACTACTGGGCGCGTACGGGGCTCGTGCGCTCGTCCGTGAAGCAGGCAGCCGGCAAGGGAAGCCGCCGCGTGTATGCGTTCGAGGACCTCGTCGCGCTCCGGCTCGTCGGGCGGCTGCGTCAGGCTGGGATTCCGCTTCAGGCGATCCGCCGTGCCGTGCGCTATTTGCAGGCGCACGCCCACAAGCCGCTGAGCACGCTCGGACTCATCGCCGACGGCAAGCGCATCCTCGCGACCTCCGATGACCCCCAGGCGATGATCGACGCAACGGCCGAGGGCCAGGTGCTCATCGCCATCGATGTCGCGCCGATCCGGAGGCGGCTCGAGGCGGATGTGAGCGAGCTCGGTGCTGACCGGGTGATCGACCTCCGGGTGCGCGGTCGATCGTTCCGGGTGGTCCTGAGTCCAGATCTCGAGGCAGGCGGGTACGCCATTTCCGTTCCGGAGCTACCCGGGTGCTTCTCGGAAGCAGATGACCAGCGCGAGGCAGTTCGGATGGCCCGCGAAGCCATCGAGCTGTGGCTCGACACGGATGCAGACCTCAGGAGCTCGATGGTTTCTCGGGCTGCTCACCGGTAGGCGTGGAGGAACTCCTCCTCCGAGATCCCGGCCTGCTCGAGGATGCCCTTCGCAGTGTTCTCCTTCAGCGTCGCCCCCTTCTTGACCGGAACCGTGATCACGCCGGGCCGGCCGGGCCGAGCGAGGGCGAAATGACTTCCCTTCGACCGCCTCACTTCCCACCCGAGCCGCTGGAGAGCGCGGACCATCCTGTCCGCGTGAATCCCGGCCATTCGGCCCATCAACGCCACCCCCGACCGCGCCGCGCAACGCGACGCAGGCTCGACTATCCCGATCCTTCCTTCCGCCGGTCCATCTCGGCGAAGTAGGTCGTGGTCCGGAAGAAGACGAGCGGGACCGTGCAGGTCGGGCCCTGCCGCTGCTTGGCGACGATGAGCTCCACCTCGAGCGTGTCGCCGCCGGCCCCCGCCTGGGCGTCCTTCGAGTCCTCGTCGTTCCGGTGGAGGAAGAGGACGACGTCGGCGTCCTGCTCGATCGCGCCCGACTCGCGGAGGTCGGAGAGCATCGGCCGCTCGCCCTTGCGCTTCTCGACGCCGCGGTTCAGCTGCGAGAGCGCCACGACGGGGCACTCGAGCTCCTTCGCGAGGCTCTTCAGCGACCGGCTGATGGTCGCGATCTCCTGCTCGCGGGACTGGTTCGCCCGGTCGGACGGGGCGTGCATGAGCTGGAGGTAGTCCACGACGACGAGGTCGAGGCCGCCGTTCTCGCGCTTCAGCTTGCGGCACTTCGAGCGGAGCTCGACCGGCGTCAGGACGAAGTTGTCGTCGAGCCAGATCTGGGCGCGGCAGATCTTGTCGCCGTGCGTCTGGATCTTCTGCCAGTCGTAGGAGGAGAGCTGTCCGGCCGAGAGCCGCCGCCAGTCGAGCCTCGCCTCCGAGGCGAGCATGCGCAGGGCGAGCTGCTCGGAGGGCATCTCGAGCGAGAAGAAGGCGACCTTCTTCGAGGCCTTCGTGGCGGCGTGCGTCGCGACGTTCAGCGCGAAGGCGGTCTTGCCGACCGACGGGCGCGCGGCGAGCACGACGAGGGAGCCCGGCTGGAGCCCGAGGGTGTTCCGGTCGAGCGTCGCGATGCCGGTGGGGACGCCGGTGATCGGCGAGAGCCCCTCCATCACGCGCTTCTGGACCGCCTCGAGGTTGTCGAGAGCCCGCATCACGGGCTCCTTGATCTCCTTCAGCGTCTCGATGCCGACGCCCGCCGCGGCCCCGAACACGTCCTGCTGGGCGGTGTCGAGGAACGCCTGCACGTTCGCGCCGGCCTCGTAGCCGCGCGCCACGACGTCGCCGGCGACGAGCATCATCTTGCGCAGGCGTGACAGCTCGAGGACGCTCCGGGCGTAGTGCACCACGTTGCCGCTCGTGCCGATCGCGCGCGCGAGCGAGAGCGGCAGCTCGCGCGGCACGGCCGCCCCGAGGAGCCCCTTCGCGTCGAGCCGCTGCTGCACGAGGATCGCGTCGAGCGTCCTCGACTCGCGCGCGAGCTCCTCGCAGACGCCGTACACGTGCTGGTGCGCGAGGACGTAGAAGTCCCCCGGCTTCAGGAGCGCCGCCACCTGGTCGAACGCGGTCTCCTCGACGAGGATCGCACCGAGGACGGCCTGCTCCGACTCCAGGCTGTGCGGGAGGTCGCGCGCGGTGGGGAGGACGAGGGGACCGCTCGGGCGGCGGACGGGATCGTGCTCGGCCATGGGGACCGGCGCAGACTAGCAGCCGGGCCCGACGGTCTCACCGTCGATAGCCGGTGGATAAGTCCGAATTTCGCGTGGAAAGACGGGGTGGAAAGGCTGTGGGCGCGATGTGGATCGCGCGTGGATCGTGCGTGGGTCCTCCGGGCCGGCGCGATCGGAACCCGCAGGCTCGCCTGAAAGGCGAGCCGGGGCGGAGGCTTCCTCCCCGCTTCGCGCCGGCAGGCCATGGTTGTAGAAGGGGACATGCGAAAGATCCTCGTCGTGCTGCTCGCGCCCGTCCTCGTCTCCACCGGCTGCGCCGGCCTCCAGGATCTCGCGAAGGCCGCCTTCACGGAGCCGCGCCTCACCTTCCGGTCCGCGTCGATCGACGCCCTCGACCTCGAGGGGGCGACGGTCGGGTTCACCTGGGACGTCGAGAACCCGAACGCGGTCGGCGTCGACCTCGCGCGCGCCGCGTGGCAGATCGAGGTCGAGGGGTCGCGGATCGCGGCCGGGGACCTGCCGGCCGGCCTCCAGATCCCCGCGCACGGGAGGGCGCCGCTCACGTTCCCGGTCCGCGTGCGGTTCCGGGACGTGCCGGGCATCGTCTCGCTGTTCGGCAGCGGCAAGGAGGACCTCGGGTACCGGCTCTCCGGCTCGCTCGGGATCCGCACGCCGATCGGCGTCGTCGACCTGCCCATGTCGCACTCCGACCGCGTGAAGCTCCCCGCGATGCCACGCTTCGCGCTCGACGGGCTGCGCGTCCGGAGCGTGTCGCTCTCCGCCGTGTCCGTCGACGTGCGGCTGCGCGTCCAGAACCCGAACGCGTTCGCCATCCCCGGCGGCGAGCTCGACTACGCGCTCGCGCTCGCGGGCACCTCCGTCGCCCGCGCTCAGGGCGCGTCGGTGCGGGCGGTCCCCGGCGGCGGCAGCTCGATCGTCGAGATCCCGGTGCGGATCGACGTCGCGTCCGCGGGGCGCGTCGCGGCGGACGTCGCCCGCGGCGGCGACGTCCAGGTCGAGCTCACCGGCAAGGCGCAGGTGGCCGGGATCCCGCTCCCGCTCGAGCTGCGCGGGCGCGTCCCCGCCCTCCGCTGAGGCGACGGCGCGCGCGACGCGCGCGCGCGTCGCCGGGATGTCGCGACGGGTGCGCGGGCGGCCCACACGCGCCCGGCGCCCTGTCCCGCGCTCCCCCGATGGCGCGCCGCGGCTCCGGTCCGCGAGGATGAAGGCGTCCGAGGGAGCGCATGTCCGACTGGGAAGAGGCGATGACCGTCGGCGTCGAGTCGCTCGACGTCCACCACCGGCAGGTGCTGCGGCGGATCCGGCACCTCGCGAACGCGGTGAGCGCGGGCGACGCCGTCGACGTGCGCTCGTCCCTGCGGTTCCTGCACGCGTACCTCTCCGAGCAGCTCTGCGACGAGGAGCGGTGGATGGAGGACGCGGGGTATCCGGGCGCCCGCGAGCACGTGCGCGCGCACGCGGCGATCCTGGAGCGCATCGCGTCGGTGCGGGCGGACGCGAGCGCCGGGGCGGAGCGCCGCCTGCTCGAGACCGCGGCCTGGGTCGCGCGCGCCCTCGAGGGCCACATGGGGGGCGACGACCTGAAGCTCGGCCGGTTCTGGACCGCGCGCGAGAACCTGCGCAGGCTCGCCGAGGCGGGGCCCGGCGTCGGCGCCGCGCTGACGCCGATCCCCGGCCTGCTCCCGGCCCACTCGCCGCGGCCCCGCCGCGACGAGGACGCCGCGGCGCACGCCCCCACGCCCGTCCCGTCCGCGGATCGCTGACGGCCGCCCCGTCCGCGGCGCGCGCGGCGACCCGGGGGGCGCTACGCTCCCCGAATGCGCGCGATGGTCATCCCTCGCTTCGGCGGCCCGGACGTCTTCGAGCTGCGCGACGTCCCCGCCCCGAAGCCCGCTGCGGGAGAGCTGCTCGTCCGGATCGCGGCCTCGGGGACGAACCCCGTCGACGCGAAGCTCCGCGCGAGCGGGAGCTGGGCGGGGCTCGCGCCGCCCGTCGTCCTCGGCTACGACGCGTCCGGCGTCGTCGAGGAGGTC
Organism: Anaeromyxobacter sp.; assembly: GCA_036391435.1. Taxonomy (GTDB): domain Bacteria; phylum Myxococcota; class Myxococcia; order Myxococcales; family Anaeromyxobacteraceae; genus Anaeromyxobacter. The sequence continues at coordinate 4,774 of DASVZX010000046.1, forward strand.
GGGCCCGGCGTGACGGGGTTCTCGCGCGGCGACGAGGTCTACTACACGCCCGAGATCTTCGGGAACGCGCTCGGGACGTACGCCGAGCTGAACGCCGTCCGGGCCGCGATCGTGGCGCGGAAGCCCGCGTCCCTCTCGCACGAGGAGGCCGCGGCGATGCCGCTCGCCGCCGGCACCGCGTACGAGGCGGTGGTGCGGCGGCTCGCGCTCCGCCCGGGCGAGACCATCCTCGTGCACGGCGGGGCGGGCGGCGTCGGCGTCTTCGCCGTCCAGCTCGCCCGGGCGTGCGGCGCGCGCGTGATCGCGACCGCGGGCCCGTCGAACCAGGGGACGCTGCGCGCGCTCGGCGCCGACGTCTGCGTCGACTACCGCGCGCAGGATCCCGCCGAGGTCGCGCTTCGCGAGACCGGCGGCGAGGGCGTGGACGCGGTCTTCTCCACGGTGGGCGGGGACACGGTGCTGAAGAGCCTCGCGGCGACTCGCCCCTTCGGCCGGCTCGCCACGATCCTCGGGGTCGCCGGCGACCTCACGCCGCTCTACACCCGCAACCTCACGCTCCACGGCGTCTTCCTCGCGCGCGAGGGCGCGCGGCTCCGCGAGCTCGCCCGGCTCGTGGACCAGGGGAAGCTCCGGCCGATCGTGGACGCGGTGCTCCCGCTCGAGCAGGTCGGCGAGGCGCACCGCCGGCTCGACTCGGGGCACGGGCGCGGGAAGATCGTGCTGCGGGTCGCGGGCGGCTGACGCGCGGCGGGCCCTACCTCGCCCCGGGGCTCCCGCGGACGATGAAGTAGATGGCGTCCGGGTGGTGCAGCACGATGGCGGACGTGGACTGCTCGGGCACCATCTGGTGCGCCTCGGTGAGCGAGACGCCGAGCGTCCGGTCCGGCTCGAGGAGCCTCCAGACCTGGCGCTGGTCGGCGAGGTCGGGCCAGGACGGGTAGCCCGGCGAGTAGCGCTTCCCCTGGCCCTCGGGGACGCCGAGCTCGCGCCGGACCTGACGGTGCCAGTGCTCGGCGAGCGCCTCGGCGGTCTCGACCGCGAGGCCGTGGAGGAAGAGGGCGCGCGTGTAGTCGCCGCGCTCCTGCGCGTCGTGGGCGAGCCGCGACGCCTGGTCGCCGACCGTCACGACCTGGAACGCGCAGACGTCCGACCCGCGCTCCTCCCGGAACCAGTCGGCCATGCAGAGCTGGCGGTCGTCGGGCTGGCGCGGGAGCCGGAGCCGCGCGACCTCCACCTTCCGGTGGACGGGATCGAGGACGACGAGATCGTTCCCCTCCGCGTGGCACGGGAAGTAGCCGTAGACGACCTTCGGCACGAGCCAGCCGTTCGCCTGCGCCTCGGCCTTCAGCTCCTCGAGCCTGGGCCCGAACTGCTCCCGGATGAGCTTCTCGTACTCGGCCCCCTTCGCCTTCACGCCCCACTGCAGCTTGAAGAGCTCGGCGAGGTCGAGGTGCGGCCACACGTCGGCGAGCGCGATCTGCCCGGCGGGCACCACCCGCGCGCCCCAGAACGGCGGCACCGGGATCCTCGGCGCGGGCCTCACCCCCGAGCCGCGGCGGGTCGGGGCGGCCGGCGCGGCCGGCTCGGCGGGCAGGTCGCGGTTCGCGATGGCCTTCTGCAAGACGTCGTGCCTGAGCCGGTCGCGCCGCGCCGGGTCGACGAGCGCCTCGACCACCTCGAGCCCCTCGAACGCGTCCTTCGCGTAGAAGACGCCGCCCGCGTACGGGGTGCCGTCCGGCGTGAAGTGGGTCCGGTAGCCGAAGCGGCGGTTGATCGCGGCGCCGCCGATGATGAGGGGGAAGGAGAGGTTGCGGCGGGAGAGCTCCTCGACGCAGAAGGGCATCTGCTTCGACGTCGACACGAGGAGCGCCGAGAGGCCGATGGCGTCGGCGTTCACCGCGGCGGCCTTCTCGATGACGGTGGCGATCGGCACCTGCTTGCCGAGGTCGTGCACGGTGAAGCCGTTGTTCGAGAGGATCGTCTTGACGAGGTTCTTCCCGATGTCGTGCACGTCGCCGTAGACGGTCGCGAGGACCACCGTCCCCTTCGTCGACCCGGCCTTCTTCTCGAGGAACTGCTCGAGGTGGGCGACCGCCTTCTTCATGACCTCGGCCGACTGCAGCACGAACGGCAGGATGAGCTCGCCCGCGCCGAACCGGTCGCCGACGTCCTTCATGGCGGGGAGGAGCACCTCGTTCAGGACCGCCACGGCGGGGCGGCGGCCGAGCGCCTCGTCGATGAGCGCCTCGATCCCCTCCGGCCGGCGGTGGAGGATCTGCAGGTGGATCCGCTCCTCGGCGGTCTTGCCGGCGAGGAGGTCCTCGGCGGCCACCTCCTTCTCCGCCCCCTTCTCGCCGAAGTGGGCGATGAGGCGCGCGAGCGCGTCCGGGCGCCGGTCGAAGACGAGGTCCTCGGCGAGCGCGCGCTCCGCCTCCGGGACCGTCGGGTAGGCGCGGATGTCCTTCGGGTTCACGATGGCGAGGTCGAGCCCCGCCTTCACGGCGTGGTAGAGGAACACCGAGTTCACGACCTCGCGCGCGCCCCTCGCGAGCCCGAACGAGACGTTCGAGACGCCGAGCACGGTGAACACGCCGGGGTTCTCCGCCTTGATGCGCCGGATCCCCTCGAGCGTCTCGACCGCGCTGTGGCGGTACTCCTCGCCGCCGGTCGCGAGCGTGAAGGTGAGCGCGTCGAAGGCGAGCGCGTCGGGCGCGAGGCCGTACTCCGCCGCGACCGCCACCATGCGGCGGGCGATCTCGGCCTTCCGCTCCGCGGTCTGCGCCATCCCCTTCTCGTCGATGGTCATCGCGACCACCGCGGCGCCGTACCGCCGGACGAGGGGGAGCACCTTCTTGACGCGCTCGCCGGACTTCTCGAGGTTCACCGAGTTCACGATGCAGCGCCCGGGATAGACCTTGAGGGCGCTCTCGACGACGTCGGCCTCCGTCGAGTCGATCATGAGCGGCGCGTCGACGGACTGGGCGAGAAGCTTCACGAGGGCGCGCATCTGCGCCGCCTCGTCGTCGCGCTCGTTGAGCGCCACGCACACGTCGAGGACGTGCGCGCCCGCGTCGACCTGCCCGCGGGCGATCTGGACGAGCCCGGCGTAGTCGTCGGCGAGGAGCAGCTCCTTCACCTTCCGGGAGCCCTGCGCGTTGAGCCGCTCGCCCACCACGAGCGGCCGCGGCTCCATCGCGAGCGGCACCGCCTTCATCGCGGACGAGAGCTCCGCCGCGGGCCGCGGGCGCGCGCGCCGCGGCGCCTTCACGGCGGCGATCCGCTCGACCACGGCGCGCATGTGCTCGGGCGTCGTCCCGCAGCAGCCGCCCACGATGTCGACGCCGTCCTCGGCGACGAACCCGGCGAGCGCGTCGGCGAGCGCCTTCGGCGAGAGCCTGTAGACCGCGCGCCCGTCGACGTTCTCGGGCATGCCGGCGTTCGGGAGCACCGAGACGTAGTGGCTCGACCTCTCGCACAGCGTCTTCACGGAGGCGCGCATCTCCTCCGGGCCGGTCGAGCAGTTGAGGCCGACGGCGTCGACGGGCAGGCGCTCGAGCGTGGCGAGCGCGCTCGCGATGTCGGTGCCGAGCAGCATCCGGCCGTTCGCGTCGATGAGCGTGGGCTGCGCGATGAGGAACACGTCCCGCAGGCACTCGCGCCGGCAGGCGTCCACGGCGAGGACGGCGGCGCGGAGCTCCAGCATGTCCTGCTGCGTCTCGACGATGATCGCGTCGACGCCGCCCTCCACGAGCCCCTTCGCCTGCTCGAAGAAGATCCGCTCGAGCGCGTCGGCGGTGATGTTCCCGAGCGCCGGGTCGGAGGAGGAGGGCAGCATGCCGGTCGGGCCGATGGAGCCGGCCACGAAGCGCGGCCGATCGGGCGTGGAGAAGCGCTCCGCGGCGCGGCGCGCGACGATGGCCGCCTTGAAGTTCACCTCGTAGGTCCGGTGGCCGAGGCCGTACTCGTCGAGCTTCAGCCGGGAGGAGCCGAACGTGTTCGTCTCGACGACGTCGCAGCCGACGGCGAAGTACCGGCCGTGGATGTCCTCGACGAGGTCCGGCCGCGTCAGCACCAGCAGGTCGTTCGCCCCCTCCTTCCCCCCGAACTCGGGGGCCTTGAGCTGGTGGCGCTGGATCTGCGTCCCCATCGCGCCGTCGAAGACGAGCACGCGGCGGGCGACGGCTTCGCGGAAGGTCATCGGAGCGTCCTAGATAACACCGGGAAGGCCCCCCGGCGAGGGGGAGCCCGCCCGGACGGCCGGTGCGATCGCGGTCCCCGGCGGTACAATTTCATCGTGCTCCACGAGGCGCGCTACTGGAGATCCGAGGCCGACGGCAAGGTGCTCTGCACCCTCTGCCCGCGCGAGTGCCGGATCGGCGAGGGGCAGAACGGGTTCTGCTGGATCCGCCGCAATCGCGGCGGGCGCCTCCTCACCGCGGGCTGGGGGAGCACGACCGGCTTCGCGCTCGACCCGATCGAGAAGAAGCCGCTCTCTCACTTCCGGCCCGGCTCGCAGGTGCTGTCGTTCGGCACCGCCGGCTGCAACCTCGGCTGCCGCTTCTGCCAGAACTGGGACATCTCGAAGGCGCGCAGCGACGAGGCGACGTCGCAGGACGAGTGGCCCCCCACGCGCGTCGTCGACCTCGCGCTCCGGATGGCCGCGCCGGGGATCGCCTTCACCTACAACGATCCGATCGTCTGGGCGGAGTACGCGATCGACGTCGCGCGGGAGGCGCACGCCCGCGGTCTCTTCACGGTGTTCGTCACGAACGGCTACGTCTCGCCCGAGGCGCGCGCCGAGATCTTCCCGCACATGGACGCGGCGAACGTCGACCTCAAGGCGTTCACCGAGGACTTCTACGCGAGGACGACGCTCTCGCACCTCGAGCCGGTGAAGGAGACGCTCGAGTGGCTCGCCCGCGAGACGGACGTGTGGGTCGAGGTGACGACGCTCCTCGTCCCCGGCCTCAACGACGGCGACGACGAGCTCCGGCGCCTGTCGCGCTTCGTGCGGGACCGGATGAGCCCGGACGTCCCGCTCCACTTCAGCGCGTTCCACCCCGACTACAAGATGCTCGACCGTCCCCGGACGCCGCCCGCGACCCTCTCGCGCGCGCGGCGGATCGCCCTCGAGGAGGGGCTGCGCTACGCGTACACCGGGAACGTCCACGACCCGGAGGGCGACACGACGTTCTGCCCGGGCTGCGGCGCGAAGGTGATCGAGCGGGAGTGGTTCGCCGTGAAGGCGGTGCGGATGCGCGGCGCCTCGTGCGCGGCGTGCGGCGCGCGGATCGCCGGGCGGTTCGCGGAGGGTCCGGTCGCGCCGACGTCCGGGCGACGGATCCCGCTCGGGATCCCGAGCTGAGGCGCGGCGCGGCTACGGCGCCGGGTTCGCGGGCGTGAGCCCGCAGGCGTCCTTGCCGGTCTGCGTCAGCAGGAACTCGCAGAAGTCGGTCGCGCCCGCCGCCTGCTGGGCGGCGGTGCACGCGTCGAGCCGCTGCTGGCAGAAGTCCTCGTACCGGATCGGCGTCCCGGCCGCGACGTGATCGAGCATGCCGTCGAAGCCGACCCTGTCCACGCCGGCCTGGTTGAGCTCGTTCTGCACCTGCGTCTTGCACGCGTCCTGCGTCATGCCCGGCTGGCAGCTGCACAGCTTCTCGCCGAAGCTCTGGCACGCGGACGTCCCGCACCCCGCGGAGGCGAGCGCCGCGGCGGCGGCGAGGGCGATCACGGCGGGGCGGGGCATCGGAGGCGGGGAGGATCGCCTCAGGGAGGGGCCGCCGTCAAGGCGAGAGGAGGCGACGGGAGGGCGAGGGAACGCCCCCGCGCGTCGGGGCAGGACGTTGAATGCGGCGCCCGGCGCGGCGTCTGCTAAGTAGACGCCATGAACGCGCTCGCCGCCGCCCTCGCCGCCGTCCTCGCCACCGCGCCGGCCGCCTCCCCGGGCCCCTCCCCCGCCGCGCTCGCCGCGAAGGTGCAGGGCTACTACGAGCGGACGCGCGATCTCGAGGCGCGGTTCACGCAGACGTACACCTACGCGGGGTTCGGCCGCAGGCAGATCTCGTCGGGCACGCTCCGGGTGAAGAAGCCCGGGATGATGCGGTGGGACTACGACAAGCCCGTCGAGAAGACCATCGCCGTGAAGGGCTCGCGCCTCGTCCAGTGGGAGCCCGAGGAGAACCAGGCGTACGTGGACGAGAAGTTCGACGCGTCGGCGATGAGCGCCGCGGTGACGTTCCTCCTCGGCAAGGGCGATCTCGCGCGCGAGTTCGAGCCGTCGCTGGACGAGCTCGGCGCGCTCGTCCTGCGCCCGAAGGCGCCGGATCCCCGCGTGGAGTCGATCGCGCTGACGGTCGCCGACGACGGCGCCGTGACCGCGACGCGCGTCGTGGACGGGTCCGGCAACGTCAACGAGCTCAAGTTCAGCGGGACGAGGCGCAACGTCGGGCTTCCCGACTCGGTCTTCGACGTGAAGCTCCCGAAGGACGTCCGCAGGATCGCGCCGCCCGCGCGGTGACGGACCGGCCCTACCGGGACAGGTCGATCGGCAGGTAGCGCTCGAGGTCCCAGAGCGGCACGAAGAAGTTCACGCCGACGGGGACGGAGCCCGCCGCCACCCCGCCCGTGGTCACGCCGATCGCGTTCCCGCTCCGGTCGAGCAGCGGGCCGCCGCTGCTGCCGGAAAGGATCGTCACGTCGCTCTGGATGTACTCGAGCTCGTCGAACTTGCGGACGCCGCTCACGACGCCCTTCGTCACGGAGAACTGCAGCTTCTCCGACAGCGGCGTCCCGACCGCGAACACCTCGCCGCCCTCTCCCGTGCGCGCGCTCGCGAGCGGGAGCGCCGTGACGCCCGGGCAGTCCACCGAGACGAGGGCGAGATCGCGCTTCGCGCTCGAGGCGACGACCTCGCCGTAGCACTCCTTGCCGGCGCCGGTCGTCACCTTCACGTATCGCGAGCCGGAGACGACGTGCTCGGCGGTGATCACCTTCCCGTCCTCCGAGACGAAGAACCCGCTGCCGCTCGCTCGGTTCGCGGTCACCGTCACGACCGCCCTCCGGATCGCCTCGACGTTCGCCTGCATGCCGCCCGAGAACTCCTTCGCGCACCGGATCCGGAATCGTGCCGGCGGGGACGTGGCGGCGGCGACCGTCACCGGGAGCGCGGCGGCGGGCGGATCGATCACCTTCCGGTACCCGGGGTCCACCGCGAGCCGCTCCACCGCGTCCTGGAGCGCCGGGCGGATGAGCCCCGCCTGCCCGATCGTGCTCGCGACCTCGCCGTAGGTGGTCCCCTGGGTCACCGTCGTGAAGACGATCTTCTTCTCGAGGGTGGAGAACACCGACCACTCGATCTTGAGCCACGCGTTCCCGGTCGCCTGGAGCTTCGTGTCGTCGATCTTCGGGTAGCACTCGTTCACCGTCACGTCGATCACCCGCGCGGCGACCTGCAGGTCCGCCACGCGCTTCTTCGTCCCGGAGAACAGCTCGAGCTCCTCCTCGATCGGGTAGCCGTGCCGCCGCATCACGGCGTTGAACACGTCCGAGTACTTCGAGGTCTCGAGGTCGAAGCGGCCCTGCGTGTTGACGCCGGTCCGGCTCTCGTAGCAGTAGCCGCCCGTCCCGAACGCCTGCTGTCCCCACGGGTGGCCCATCGGCACGTCGATCACGATCGCCGTGAGCCGCGCCTGGCGCGCCTTGTCGGAGAGCGGCGGGAGCCCGGCCGCGGGCGCCGGACGCCCGAGGACGGGCAGCGGCTTCTTCGGCGCCGTCGAGACGCAGGCGGACAGCGAGACGAGCAGCGAGAGTCCGAGCGCGAGCTTCTGCATGGCCTTCCCCCCCGAACGTGAGCGACGCAGTCGGGCTCCCCGAAGAGGCGATGCTACCAAGTCGCGCGCCGTCCGTCGCCCGCGCCGTTTCACGTGCTGGCCGCCCGGCGCGCCTCGCGCCCCGTCGAGCTCCCGTGCGTGGCGCCCCTCCCGCCCGCTATGCTGGCGCGCGGCGATGCTCGCCCAGGAGGCTCGATGGACTTCGCGTCGGTGTCGGAGCGGACCTTCCTCGTCGATCCCGCGGGAAACCGCGCCGAGCAGGTGATCGAGCACCGCACGGACCCGCTCACCGGGGCGGTCGCGTCGCTGAACGGCGCGCTCGGCGAGAAGGCGAAGGCGTTCCTCGGCACCGCGGACCTCGCGCTGCTCGAGGACTTCCAGGAGAGGACGCGGGCCGGGTGCCCGTTCTGCGCGGCAGCCGAGAAGGGGACGCGCTACCTCCCCGACTTCGTCGCCGAGGGGCAGCTCCGGATCGGCGACGCCGTCGCGATGCCGAACCTCTTCTCGAAGTGCGCCTTCGACTCGGTGGTCGTCGTCGACCCGGCGAGCCACGTGCTCTTCCCCTCGCGCCTCAAGGTGCGCGCCCTCGCCGACGCGATCTGCGTCTCCGGCGAGCTCGTCCGACGCGCGCGCGCGCGCGATCCCGCCCTCGTCCACCACGCGGTCGGCATGAACTTCCTCCACCCCGGCGGCTCGAGCGTGCCGCACGCGCACCTCCAGGTCCACGTGCGCGGCGTGCCGTACTCGGGCATCGCCCGGACCATCGCGCTCGCCCGCGCCCACCGCGCGCGCGAGGGGGAGGGCTTCTTCGACGCGCTCCTCGAGCGGGAGCGGGCGGCGGGCGCGCGCTGGATCGGCCGGACCGGCCCGGTCGAGTGGCTCGCCGCCTTCGCCCCCGCGCACCAGCGCGAGATCTGGGGGGTCCTCCCGGGCGTCGCCAGCGTGGCGGACGCGAGCGACGCGGACGCCGCGGGGTTCGCGGAGGGGATCGTCCGGGTCGTCTCGTTCTACGAGGCCTCCGGCGTCCACCCGTTCACGCTCGTCTTCTACTCGAGCCCGGCCCCGGTCCCGGACGGCGCGTGGGCGCTCCACGTGAAGATCTGCTCGCGGCCGGCGTTCCGGTCGCTCTACTCGAACTACGACACGTGGTTCACGCCCAAGTTCCTCGGGGACGAGGTCCACACCGAGGCGCCCGAGGCGTACGCGGCCCGGCTGCGGGAGCGCTGGTGAGGGCTCGGCCGCCCGCGCGCCGAGTGCGGCGCGCCGCGGCGCGGGCGCGGTAGGATCCGCGCCATGCCGATCGAACCGCTCCTCGTCGCGAAGGCGCCGCAGGACCTCTCCCTCCTCCCCGCCCTCGCCAACCGCCACGGCCTCGTCGCCGGCGCGACCGGCACCGGCAAGACGGTCACGCTCCGCGTCCTCGCCGAGGGCTTCAGCCGGATCGGCGTGCCGGTGTTCCTCGCCGACGTGAAGGGCGACCTCTCCGGGCTCGCGCGGCCGGGCGGCGACTCGGAGAAGGTCCGCGCCCGCGCCCGGGAGCTCGGGATCGCGCTCGCGCCCGAGGCGTACCCCGTCGTCTTCCTCGACGTGTTCGGCGAGGGCGGGCACCCGCTGCGCGCCACCATCTCCGACGTGGGCCCGCTCCTCCTCGCCCGGATCCTGGAGCTCAACGACACGCAGGCGGGCGTCCTGCAGGTCGTCTTCAAGGCCGCGGACGAGGCGGGGCTGCTGCTCCTCGACGTGAAGGACCTCCGGGCGATGCTGGAGTACGCGGCGCAGAACGCGGCCGCCCTCCGGGCCCGCTACGGCAACGTCGCGCCCGCGAGCGTCGGGGCGGCCCAGCGCGCGCTGCTCGCGCTGGAGGCGCAGGGCGGCGACAGGCTGTTCGGGGAGCCCGCCCTCGACCTCGGCGACCTGCTCCGCACCGACCTCTCCGGGCGCGGCAGATCACGGTGCTCCACGCCGAGCGGCTCTTCCGCTCCCCGCGCCTCTACGCCGCCGTCCTCCTCTGGCTGCTGTCGGAGCTCTACGAGCGGCTCCCCGAGGTGGGCGATCCCGAGAAGCCGCGGCTCGCGCTCTTCCTCGACGAGGCGCACCTCCTGTTCGCCGACGCGCCCCGGGAGCTGCAGGACAAGATCGAGCAGGTCGTCCGGCTCATCCGGTCGAAGGGCGTCGGCGTCTACCTCGTCACGCAGAACCCGCTCGACGTGCCGGACCCGGTGCTCGGCCAGCTCGGGAACCGCGTCCAGCACGCGCTCCGGGCGTTCACGCCGCGGGACCAGAAGGCGGTGCGCGCGGCGGCGGAGACGTTCCGCGCGAACCCGAAGGTGGACGTGGAGAAGGCGATCGGCGAGCTCGCGGTCGGCGAGGCCCTGGTGTCGCTCCTCGACGAGAAGGGCGCGCCGCGGCCGGTGGAGCGCGCCTTCGTCGTGCCGCCGAGGTCGCGCCTCGCGCCGCTCTCCCCCGAGGAGCGCGCCGAGGTGATCCGCGGATCGCCCCTCCGCGGCCGCTACGACACCGCGGTGGACCGCGAGTCCGCCTACGAGCTCCTCCAGAAGCGGACGCAGGGAGGCGAGGCGGCGGCCCCCGCGCCGGGCGCACCCGCCGCGCGCGGGCGCGCCCCGAAGACCGCCACGGACGTCGCGGGCGACATGATCGGCAAGATGGCCCAGAGCGCGATGCGCGCGGCCGGCACGCAGATCGGCCGCGAGATCATGCGCGGGATCCTGGGTTCGATGTTCGGCGGCCGGCGCCGGTAGCGTCGCTACCTCGCGCGGGAGACGCGGCGCGGGGCGTCGTCGGCGAGCCGGAAGCGGAAGTTGAACGTCTTCTCGACGGAGACGGGCCAGGTGTCCCGCGTCGCCGGGCAGTAGATGCGGCGCTGCAGCGCGGCGAGCACCGACGCGTCGATCGCCGGGACGTCGCTCTCCAGGATGCGGCAGTCGACGACGCGCCCCTCGTCGGTGATGGTGCAGCCCGCCGACACGCGGCCCTCCGCGCCGGCCGCGAGCGCCTGGAGCGGGTAGCTCGGCTCCTCGCCCTCGAGGAGGACCGGCTCCGCCATGCGGTCGAGGGGCAGGGCGAAGCAGCGCGGGTCGATCCGGCGCGCGAGCCGGGCCGAGTCCTTCGCGGCCTCGCTTTGCGCGGGGGCGTCGGAGGCGCGGCTGCACGCGCCGAGCAGGAGGAGGGCGAGCGCGCACGCGGCGCCGGGGGCGGAGAGGTCCTTCGCGGACATGGACCGCAGTTTCGCGGATCCGGGGCGGCGCGCAAGGGGCGCGTCGCTCACGCCACGAGCCGCTCCGAGAGCTCCCAGAGGCGGCGCTGGACGGCCTCGTCGCGCGCGAAGGCCGCGGGGGGGACCTCCCGGCGATCCTTGAAGTAGCGCCCGGTGACGCCGGCGAGCTCCGGCGCGGCCGCCACGTGGATCGAGGTGCGCGCGCCCTTCTCCGGCGTCGCGAGGAAGGGTTTGCCGATCGTCACGAGGACCCGGAACCAGCCCGGGTCGTTCCGGCCGAAGCCGGTCGCGACGACGCCGGGGTGGAGGCTGTTCGAGGTGACGCCCGTGCCCGCCTCGCGCCGGGCGAGCTCGTTCGCGAACAGGACGTTCGCGAGCTTGGAGCGCCCGTAGACCTTCATCGCCCCGTAGCCGCGCCGGGCCTGCAGGTCGTCGAGGTCGAGCGGTCCGAGCCGGTGCGCCTCGGAGGCCACGGTGACGACGCGCGACGGGGCCGAGGCCCGCAGGCGCGGCAGGAGGAGCGAGGTGAGGAGGAAGGGGGCGAGGTGGTTCACCGCGAAGGTGAGCTCGAGCCCGTCCGCCGACTCCTTGCGCGTCGCGTGCATCGCGCCCGCGTTGTTCAGGAGGACGTCGATCCGCGGGAGGGCCGCTGCGAGCTCGCCCGCGAGCCGGCGCACCTGCGCGAGGGTGCCGAGGTCCGCGAGGAAGAGCGAGGGCGTGCCGCCCGCCGAGGCCTGCCTCGCCGCGGCGAGCGCCGCCTCCCCCCGGGCGCGATCCCGCGCCACGAGCGCGACGGAGGCCCCGAGCCGGGCGAGCCCCCTCGCGGTCTCGAGGCCGATGCCGCTCGAGGCGCCGGTCAGGACGACGTGCCTTCCGAGGAGCGGGGCGGGCATGGCGGGAGCTCAGCCCACCACCGGCAGCCCCCGCCGGCGCGCGGGGCCGGGCGGCGCCTTCGGAAGCGCCCGCGACGCGCACCGCGGATCGCGCGCGACCACCTTGCCGACGAGGTCGTACTCCGAGGCGTCGGTCACCTCGACCGTGACGATCTCGCCCGGGTACGCGACGCCGTCGTTCACGTAGGTGAGCCCGTCGATCTCCGGCGCCTGCTGCGCGTGGCGCCCGGCGAGGAGGTGCTCCGTCTCCTCCGCTCGCCCCTCCACGAGCACCTCGAGCCGGCGGCCGACGAGAGCGCGCTGGTGATCGCGCGAGATCCCCTGCTGGAGCGCCATGACGCGCGCGAGGCGCGCGCGCCTCACCGCGTCCGGCACCTGCCGGCGCATCCCGGCGGCCGGCGTCCCGTCCTCGGGCGAGAACTCGAAGACGCCGAGCCGCTCGAACCGCTGCGCCTCGACGAACCGGAGGAGGTCCTCGAAGTCCTCCTCGGTCTCGCCGGGCAGGCCGACGATGAGCGAGGTGCGCAGCGCGATGCCCGGGACGCGCGCGCGGAGCTTCGCGAGGAGGTCCCTGAGGAACTGCGCGCTGCGGCCTCGCTTCATCGCGCGGAGCAGCCGGTCCGAGGAGTGCTGCAGCGGCATGTCGAGGTACTTCACGATCTTCGGCTCGCGCGCGAGGACGTCCACGAGCGCGTCCGGCACGTCCCGCGGGTACGCGTAGTGGAGGCGGATCCAGCGCACGCCGTCCACCTTCACGAGCTCGCGCAGGAGCTCGTGGAGCTTCGGGCGGCCCGGGAGGTCGTGCCCCCACGCGGTGAGATCCTGCGCGACGAGCGACAGCTCGATCGTGCCCTGCGCGGCGAGCGCCGCGGCCTCGCCGACGACGTCGTCGATCCCGCGCGAGCGCTGCGGTCCCCGGAGCTTCGGGATGATGCAGAACGCGCAGGCGTTGTCGCAGCCCTCGGACACCTTCAGGTAGGCGGTGTGCGACGGGAGCGAGTTCACCCGCGGCGTCGACGCCGAGTGGATGAAGTCGGGATCGGGGACGACGAGCCGCTTCGCCTGGGCGTCCGAGACGATCCGCGCGATCTCCGCGTAGGCGCCGGTCCCGAGGAAGTGGTCGACCTCGGGGAGCTCCCGCGCGAGCTCCTTCGCGTGGCGCTGCACGAGGCAGCCGGTGACGACGAGCTTCTTGCAGCGGCCGCTCCGCTTCTGCTCGGCGAGCTCGACGATCGCGTCCACCGACTCGACCTTGGCGCTCTCGATGAACCCGCAGGTGTTCACGACCACGACCTCGGCCTTCGCCGGGTCCTGGACGAGCCGGTACCCGGCCTCGGCGAGCGTGCCGAGCATCACCTCGCTGTCGACGCGGTTCTTCGGGCAGCCGAGCGTGCGGATGTAGACGCGGGTGGCCAAGGGCGGCGCGGGGATCTAACAGACCCCGCGAGCGGCGGCAACGAGGCCCCGCCCCCGTCCCGGGCGCCACGCGAGGGCGTGGGCGGAGCGCCACTCGGGCGGGAAAGGCCAGCGGCGGCGGGGCCTTCCGGAGCGGAACGGCGGTTGCTCCCCGGCCGCGGCACGAGACGCCTCCTCGCCATCGGCCTCGTCTGGCTCGCGTCCTCCCTCGCGTGGGCCGTCCTCGGCGCCACCCTCACCGCCCGGAGCGGACGGACCTCCGCCGCGCTCCTCGGCGAGGTCCACGCGCTCTGGGGCCCCGAGCTCGTCTCGGTCACCTTCTTCCGGGAAGGGTTCACCGGGCTCGCGATCACGGTGGGCGCGATCCTGACGCCGTTCGTGATCATGCAGCTCACGGGGAAGCTCGACCGGGACCGCGTGCTCTCCGGCGCCGCGCGCGCCCAGGGAGGCGCGGGCGCGTAGCGCTCACTCCCGGAAGTTCTGGAACTGGAGCGGGACGCCGAGGCCGGCCGCGCGGATCCGCTGCATGCAGGCCTGCAGGTCGTCCCGCTTCTTCCCGGAGATCCGCACCGCCTCGCCCTGGATCGCGGCCTGGACCTTGAGGCCGGCCTCCTTCACGAGGGCGACGATCCTCTTCGCGTCCTCCTGCCCGAGCCCCTTCTTGAGCTTCACGAGCTGGCGCACCGTGCCGCCCGCGGCCGGCTCGACCTTCTGCGGATCGAGCCCCTCGAGCGGCACGCCGCGCTTCGCGAGCTTCTCCATGAGCACGCCGAGCGCGGCCTCGGCGCGCCCGTCCGAGCCGGCCCTCACGACGACGTGGCCGTCCTTGTCGCGCTCGAGGTCGGTCTGCGTCCCCTTGAAGTCGAACCGCTGGCCGATCTCCTTGCGCGCCTGGTTGAAGGCGTTCTCCACCTCCATCATGTTGAGCTCGGAGACCACGTCGAAGCTCGGCATCCCGCTCCTCCTCCGTCTAGAGCTCCAGCACCACCGGCAGCACCGCCGGCCGCTTCCCCACCTCGCGGCGGAACCAGCGCCGGATGGCGACCCGGAGCGTCTCCTGCACCTCCGCGACGTCCGTCCGCGCCGGGCCGGAGAGCTCCTCGAGCGCGCGGAGCGCCTCGCCGCGGATCGCCTCCTCCTGCCCCTCGAAGCCGGCGACGCCGCGCGCGAAGAGGTCCGGGCCGCGCACGACCGCGCCGCTCGCCCGCTCGATGGCGAGCACCGCGATGCAGAGCCCCGCGTCCGCGAGGAGCCGGCGGTCCTTCACGACGAGGGCGCCGATCTCCGACCCGAGCTCCGCGTCGCGATCGGCGTAGACCCGGCCGACCGGCACCCGCTCCGCGAGGACGGCCGTCCCCGCGTCGGACAGCTCGAGCACCTCGCCGTTCACGAGCACCTCGCGCACCGGCACGCCCTCGGCGGCGGCGTGCGCGGCGTGGCGCGCGAGGTGCCGGTACTCGCCGTGAATGGGGACGAACGCCGCCGGCCGCGCGAGGGCGATGAGCCGGCGCTGCTCCGCCTCCTGGGCGTGGCCGGAGACGTGCAGCGGCCGGAGCCCCTCGTACGCCACCTCCGCGCCCCGGCGGCAGAGGTCGTTCACCACCTGCCCGATCGCGACCTCGTTCCCCGGGATGAACCGCGACGAGAGGACGACGAGGTCCCCCGGCGCGACGGCGAGGTCCGGGTGCTCGCCGCGCGCGAGCCGCGCGAGCGCGCTCCGCGGCTCCCCCTGCGTGCCGGTCGTGAGCACGCAGAGCTCCTTCGGCGGCAGGTCGCGCGCCTCCTCCGGCCCGACGGGCATCCAGGCGGGCACGTCCAGGTAGCCGAGCGCCTGCGCGATCCGGAAGTTCGTCTCCATCGCGCGGCCGAGGAGGAGGAGCCGCCGCCCGAACGCCCGCGCCGCGTTCGCGACCTGCTGGATGCGGTGGACGTTCGAGGCGAAGCAGGCGACGAGGACCCGTCCCCGGGCCCGCTCGAACGCCTCGACGAGCGCGGCGCCCACCTCCGACTCGGAGAGCGACGTCCCGGCGCGCTCCGCGTTGGTCGAGTCGGAGAGGAGCAGGCGCACGCCCGCGCGCCCGAGCGCCGCGATCCGCGCGAGATCCATCGCCGGCCCGGCGATGGGCGAGGGGTCGATCTTGAAGTCCCCGGAGTGGAGGAGCGTGCCCTGCGGCGTCGCGAGGGCGAGGCCGCAGGCGTCCGGGATCGAGTGGGTCACGGCGAAGAACTCGGCGGAGATCGGCGAGGCCTCGCCCGCCGGCCGCACGTCGCCCGGGACGATCTCCCGCAGGTCGGCCTCGAGGCCGGCCTCGGCGAGCCGCGGCCGGACGAGGGCGAGGGTGAAGCGCGACCCGTAGACCGGAACCCCGAGGTCGCGCAGCAGGAACGGCAGCGCGCCGACGTGGTCCTCGTGCCCGTGCGTGAGGAAGACCGCCCCGACCTGCGCGCGCCGCTCCCGCAGCCACCCGAGGTCCGGGGTGATGACGTCCACGCCGATCGGCTCGTTCGGGAAGAGGACGCCGCAGTCCACCACGGCGATCCGGCCGGCGCACTCGACCGCGAGGCAGTTCATGCCGATCTCGCCGAGGCCTCCGAGCGGGACGACGCGGACGGGCGGGGGCACGGCGGGAATGTACCGCCCCCGCGCGCTCGGCGCAGCCGCCGCGCGTGGTAACCTCCGCGCCGCCGTGCCGGTCGCTCCCCGCCTCGCCCTCCTCCTCGCGGCGCTCGTCCTCGCGCCGGCCGCCCGCGCCGCCGCGCCGGAGCCTCCCGAGCCGGTCGCCCGGATGCGCTTCGGCTGGACGCCCCCGCTCCGCGCGAGGGTCACGTACCGACGGACGCGCCTGCGCCCCGGGGCGGCGCCCGCCGTCTTCACCGCGCGGTACGAGACCCGCGTCGAGCCGGCGCCGGACGGCCTGCGGATCACGACGAGGGGGACGAGCTGGCACGGCGACCTCCCGTTCCCGCGCGCGCTCGAGAAGGACGCGATCCGGGCCTCCGAGGCGGTCGTGCAGCGGGTCGAGCCGGAGGGGCGGTTCGCGGGGCTCGACGGAGTCGAGGCGATGCGCCCGGTGCTCGCCCGCCTCTTCGAGGACGCGAAGGTGCCGCCCGACGCCGCCGCGCGCGCGACGCCGCTCGCGGAGGCGGCGCTCCGGGCCGAGGCGGAGGAGCTCTGGAACCTCGCGGTGGGCTTCTGGAGCGGCGCCGACCTGCGCGTCGGCGAGGCCTACGCGCTCGCCCGCGAGGGCGAGATCCCGCTCCTCCCGGGCGCGCGCGCGCCGCAGCAGGTGGTGTTCCAGGTGCGTCGGCGCGTGCCCTGCGCCGCGGGCGAGCGCGCCGATCGTTGCGTCGAGGCGACGCTGCGGCAGACGCCCGACCGCGCCGCCCTCGAGCGCGCCGCGGCGCCGCTCGTGGCGCGGCTCCTCCCCGCGGGCGTCGCGCGCGGGGAGGGAGCCGAGGCCGAGCTCTCGGCGGAGGGCGAGCTCGTGCTCGTGACGGATCCGGCGACGCTCCTCCCCCGGCGGCTCGTCTGGACGAAGGCGGTGCGGCTCGGGGCGACCGACGACCGCCCGGCGCGCGCCGAGCTCGTGGACCGCACGGAGTACGACTGGCGCTGGCTCCCGCCGGAGCCGCCGCGGACGCGCGGGATCCGCAGGCGGGCCCCCGCCGCGCCTCCCGCCTCCGCCCCGCCGCCTCTCGCCGGGGCCGCCCGCGACGCGGGCGCGAGGGACCGCGCGGCGGCGTCCCCCGGCGCGCCGTCCGGGCCGGGGGGGAGCGCGCCGGCGGCGCCCGCCGCGGACGCCGCCGCGCCGCCGCCTGCCCGGTAGCCGCGCGGAGGGTCGCCTTCCGCTATGTTCACGGGTTCGCGATGACGGACCTCCTCGCCGATCTCAACGACGCCCAGCGCGAGGCCGTGCTGCACGGCGCGGGCCCGCTCCTCGTGCTCGCCGGCGCCGGGTCCGGGAAGACGCGCGTCATCGTGCACCGGATCGCCCGCCTCGTCCGCGACGAGGGCGTCGTCCCCTGGCGCATCCTCGCGGTGACCTTCACCAACAAGGCGGCGGGGGAGATGCGGGAGCGGCTCCAGGCGCTCCTCGGCCTCGACGCGAGCGACCTCTGGGTGCAGACCTTCCACGCGTTCGGGGCGCGCTTCCTGCGGCGCGAGGCCGCGCGCGCGGGGCTCTCGCCGTCGTTCCCCATCTACGACGACACGGACCAGCTCCGGCTCGTGAAGGGGATCCTCGCGGAGCTCGGCGCGGACGAGGGCGAGACGCTCACGCCGCGCGAGGCGCTCTCGCGGATCGACCAGTGGAAGGGGCTCGCGCTCCGGCCCGGCGAGCTCGCCCTCGGGGACTACGACGTCGAGGGGCAGCTCGCGCGCGCCGTGTACGCGCGCTACGAGGCGGCGCTCGCCCGGGCGGGCGCGGCCGACTTCGGCGACCTCCTCATGCGGCCGGTGCGCCTCCTCGAGGAGGACGAGGGGCTGCGCCGCCGCTGGTCGGAGCGCTTCGAGCACGTCCTCGTCGACGAGTTCCAGGACACGAACCCCGTGCAGTACCGGCTCCTGCGCCTGCTCGCCGGCGCGCGCGGGAACGTCTGCGTCGTCGGGGACGACGACCAGGCGATCTACCGCTGGCGCGGCGCGAACGTGGAGAACATCCTCGGCTTCGACGGGGACTTCCCGGGCACGCGGGTCGTGAAGCTCGAGCAGAACTACCGCTCGACCCGGAACGTCCTCGACGCGGCGCACGCCGTCATCGCGCGCGCGAGCCGCCGGCGCGAGAAGCGGCTGTGGACCGAGGCGGAGGCGGGCGAGCCGCTCGCGCTCGTCGTCGGCCAGGACGAGCACGACGAGGCGGAGCGCGTCACGGCGCTCGTCCAGGCGGAGCGCGCGCGGGGGACGCCGGGCGAGGAGATCGCGATCCTGTACCGCACGAACGCGCAGTCCCGCCCGCTCGAGGCGGCCCTGCGCGCCGCCCGCGCGCCGTACGTGATCGTGCGCGGCACGAGCTTCTACGAGCGCGCCGAGGTGAAGGACGCCGCCGCGTACCTGCGGCTCGCGCTCGAGCCGCGCAGCGACCTCGATCTCGAGCGCGTGGTGAACACCCCGCCGCGCGGCATCGGCGACAAGACGGTCGAGCGCCTGCGCGCGCACGCTCGCGAGCGCGGCCTCTCGCTCTACGACGCGCTCGCGGAGGTGGACGCGATCGAGGGGCTCAGGCCCGCCGCCCGCCGCGCCCTCTCGGCCCTGCGCGAGACCCTCGCCGGCCTCGCCCGCGACGTGCCGGCGCTCGACGCGGGCGTCGCGGTCCAGGAGGCGATCACGCGGACGGGCCTGCTCGGGCACCTCGAGGCGGCGCACTCGGACGAGGCGACCGACCGCGCCGAGAACCTCGTCGAGCTCGTCGCCGCCGCGCGCGAGTTCGACGAGGCGATCGCGGGGACCCCGCCGCCGCGCGATCCCGAGGAGCCGGTCCCGCCCCCCCTCGCGCGGTTCCTCGAGCAGATCGCGCTCCTCGGCGAGGCCGACGCGGCGACGCCGGAGGGGCGCGTCGCGCTCATGACGCTGCACGCCGCGAAGGGGCTCGAGTTCGTCGCGGTCTTCCTCACCGGGATGGAGGAGGGGACGTTCCCGCGCGAGCCGTGGGGCGATCCCTCCGCGGGCGAGGTCGCCGCCGCCTACGACGAGGAGCGGCGCCTCTGCTACGTCGGCATGACGCGGGCGAAGAAGCGGCTCACGCTCTCGCTCGCGCGGCGACGGATGGGGTTCTCGGAGGGCGGGCCGTCGTTCCGCACGATGGAGCCGTCGCGCTTCCTCACCGACCTGCCGCCGGAGCTCTTCGGCGAGGCGGTGGCGCGCGAGGTCCGGGCGCGCGAGGCGCGGAGCGCCTCGCGGCCGCAGCAGGCGCGCGGCCCGGTCGTGCACCGCCTCCCCGGGGCGCTCCCCGGCGAGCCGCACATCGAGCTCGACGGCGAGGCCGGGCCGGCGCCGGCGCCGCGGCTCGCGGGCGTGCGCGCGCGCCGGGGGGGCGGGGGCGAGCCGGTCGTGGACTACGACTTCGATCAGCGGCCCGAGGCGGCGGCGGGCGCGCTCGCCCGGGGCGATCGGGTCGTGCATGCGTCGCTCGGAGGGGGGGTCGTCCTCGCCTGCGAGGGCGCGGGCGGCGAGGCGAAGGCGACCGTGCGCTTCGACGCCGCCGGCGAGAAGCGGGTGCTCGCGCGGTTCCTGCGCCGGGCGTGACCGCCCGCGCGGTCCGGGGACCGGCCCGCGCGCGAGGCGTATCATCCAGGCATGAGCACGGCCGCGCCGCTCCCGCCCGTGACCGAGGCGCTCGTCCGCGCGCTCCCCAAGACCGATCTGCACTGCCACCTCGACGGGTCGCTCCGGCTCGGGACGATCCTCGAGCTCGCGGACCGGCAGGGCGTGCGGCTCCCCGCCGACACGCCGGAGGGGCTCGCCCGGGCGATCCACATGGGCGAGATCTGCGCGTCCCTCAAGGACTACCTCCTCGCCTTCGACGTGACGCTCGCGGTGCTCCAGACGGAGGAGGCCCTCTTCCGGGCCGCGCACGAGCTCGCGCTCGACTGCGCGGCCGAGAACGTGCGCTACCTCGAGGTGCGCTACTCGCCGCTCCTCCACACGCGCGCGGGCCTGAAGCCGACCACCATCGTCGACGCGGTGCTCGAGGGCCTGCGCGCCGCGAAGCGCGAGACGGGCATCAAGTCGCACGTGATCGTCTGCGGCATCCGCCAGATGGACCCGCAGACTTCGGTCCGGCTCGCCGAGCTCGCCGTGGCGTACAAGGGGAAGGGCGTCGTCGGCTTCGACCTCGCCGGCGCGGAGGAGGGCCACCCGGCGCGCAGGCACCGCGAGGCGGTGCAGCTCATCCTCGACAACAACGTGAACGTCACGATCCACGCGGGCGAGGCGTACGGCCCGGAGTCGATCGCGCAGGCGCTGCACTCCTGCGGCGCGCACCGGATCGGCCACGGCGTGCGGCTGCGCGAGAACGGCGATCTCCTCAACTACGTGAACGACCACCGGATCCCGCTCGAGATGTGCCCGTCGTCGAACGTGCAGACGGGCTCGGTCGCCGGGTTCGAGAGCCACCCGCTCCGGTTCTACTTCGACTTCGGCCTGCGGGTGACCGTCAACACGGACAACCGGCTCATCACCGACACGACGGCGACGAAGGAGCTGCTCCTCGCGCACGAGCGCATGGGGTTCACCCTCGGCGACCTCTGCACCGTCCTCGTCCAGGGGTTCAAGAGCAGCTTCCTGCCCTTCCGCGAGAAGCAGGACCTGCTGAGGGCCGTGAACGCCGAGATCGCCGAGGTGCTCGCGCGCTTCGCCGCCGTTTCGGAATCGCGGCCGGCCGTCTAGACTTCCGCCATGTCGGCGCGCCTCCGCATCCGGTCCCCCGTCGGCGTCCTCAGCGTCGAGGCGGGCGATCGGGGCGTGTTCGGCCTCTCCTTCGCCGACCGCGGACCCTCGCGCGCGGGCGTGTCGGCGCGGGCGCGCGCGCACCTCGAGGCGGCGGAGGAGGCGCTCGCGGCGTACTTCGCGGGGCAGCCGCCCCGGGTGCCGGTGCTCGACCTGCGCGGCTCGCCGTTCCAGCTCGCGGTCTGGAGCGCGCTCCGCGCGATCCCGTGGGGCGAGGTGCGCACGTACGGCGAGATCGCCGCGCTGCTCGGCCGCGCCGGCGGCGCGCGCGCGGTCGGCGCCGCGAACGCGCGGAACCCGGTCGCGATCCTCGTCCCGTGCCACCGCGTCGTGCAGGCGGGAGGCCGGCTCGGCGGGTTCGCGGCCGGGCTCGAGGTGAAGCGCTGGCTGCTCGCCCACGAGGCGGCGCACGCTCCGGCGCTCCGGGCGACGTGACCGCACCAACGGGGCGCCCTCGTTGGGGCAGCCCGACGGAGCGCGCCGACGCCCGCCGGCCGCGGACCGGGCCCCCGCACGCCGCCGCTCGGCCGCTTCCTTGCTCGACCTCGGGGGGGTGCATAGCATCGGGGAACCGAACGACACCGGGAGTCGACGAAATGGCCGCCGTGAAACTGCTCGCGATGATCCTCGCCGGCGGCGAGGGTCGCCGCCTCGATCCGCTCACGCGCGAGCGGGCCAAGCCCGCGGTGCCGTTCGGCGGGCGCTACCGGATCATCGACTTCGTCCTCTCGAACTTCGCGAACTCCGGCATCCTCAAGATGAAGGTGCTCGTGCAGTACAAGTCGGAGTCCCTGAACGCCCACATCCAGCGGGGCTGGCGGCTCACCTCCCTCATCGACCAGTACGTCGAGATCGTGCCCGCCCAGATGCGCGTCGGGCCGAAGTGGTTCGAGGGCTCCGCCGACGCCATCTACCAGAACCTCAACATCATCACCGACGAGGAGCCCGAGCACACGCTCGTCTTCGGCGCGGACAACATCTACCGGATGGACGTCCGGCAGATGCTCGACTTCCACCTCGCGAACCAGGCGGACCTCACCGTCGCGGCGATCCCGATCCCGGTCTCCGAGGCGCAGGAGTTCGGGATCATCGAGGTCGAGCCGGGCGGCCGGATGATCGGCTTCACCGAGAAGCCCACGTCCGGCGCCAAGACCATGCCGGGCGATCCCACGCGCTGCCTCGCGTCGATGGGGAACTACATCTTCACGACCGACGCCCTGGTGCAGGAGATCGTGCGCGACGCGGGCGACCCGTCGAGCGCGCACGACTTCGGGAAGTCGATCGTCGCCTCGATGTACCAGCGCAAGCGCGTCTTCGTGTACGACTTCGCGACGAACCACGTCCCGAACCAGAGCGAGAAGGAGCGCGGCTACTGGCGCGACGTCGGCAGCCTCGACGCCTACTACCAGGCGAACATGGACCTCGTGGAGGTCGACCCGGTCTTCTCCCTCTACAACGACCACTGGCCCATCTACACCATCCGTCACAACCAGCCGCCGGTGAAGTTCGTGTTCAACAACGAGAAGGAGCACCGGATCGGGCGCGCGACCGACTCGCTCGTCTCCGAGGGGTGCATCATCTCCGGCGGCCACGTCCACCGCTCGATCCTCTCCCCGAAGGTCCGGGTGAACAGCTACTCCTACGTCGAGGGGTCGATCCTGTTCGAGAACGTGAACATCGGCCGCCACTGCAAGATCCGCCGCGCCATCGTGGACAAGCACGTCGACATCCCGCCGCACACCGAGATCGGGTACGACCTCGAGCGCGACGCGAAGCGCTTCCACGTGACGGAGAGCGGGATCGTGGTGATCCCGAAGGGGATGCGCGTCGAGCCGTCGCGCGGGTGAGCCGGGCGGCGGCGCGGCGCTCAGCTCGGCCGCGACGCGGCCGCGAGCCGCTCTGCCTTGTTGAACGCGACCTGGAGATCCACCGGCTTCTCCATCACGTCCCAGGCGCCCAGCTCGAGGAGCAGGTCCCGCAGGTTCTGGTCCCCGCCGTACGCGGAGATCACGAGGACCGGGATGCGGGTGGTCTTCGGGTTCGACTTGAGCTGGCGGAGCACGTCGCGCCCGTCGAGCTTGGGCATCGAGATGTCGAGCAGCACGACGTCCGGGAGCTCGGACGCGGCGGTGACGAGCGTCTCCGCCCCGTCCTTCGCCACCACCACCGAGTGCCCCCGGCTCTGCGCGTACGCCGCGTAGAGCCGCGCCAGGGCCGCGTCGTCCTCGGCGACCAGGATCCGGAGCGAGGCGGCGGAATCCGTCATGGGAAGGGCGAGCATACGCCACGCGCCGGCCCGCGCAACGGGCCCCGGGGCTCCCACCGGGACGTACCCGGAGCGGAGGCGGCTACCCGCTCCACCGGTGGGTCCACTTGACCAGGATCGTGTCGGTCGTCGGCCCGAGGCCGAGCGCCCGCGGGCGGAGGGACGCCGGCGCCGGGCCCGCGCCGTCCCACTCCGGCTCGCTCTGCGCCCGGGTGTAGACGAGGAAGAGCGTCGACCCGAGCCGGTACTCCCAGCGGAGGACCGCGTTCACGGAGAGCGCGCCGGTCCTGGCCTCCGGCTCGGCGTCGGACCCGAACACGGGATCGTCCGCCGCCGGCCGGGCGCGGGGGCGCAGATCGGAGGAGCGCACGAGGCCGCCTTGCGCCTGCGCCTGCCAGAACCGCCCGTAGCGCCGGTAGGAGGTGAACAGCTGGACGTACCCCTGGAGCGTCAGCCTGCGGGTGAGCACCACCTGCTGGCGCACGGTGATCGAGAGCACCGGCGCGGCGAGATCGGCGAGCAGGAAGGTCTGCGCCCCGCTCGACGGGTCCGGCCGCGTGTCGATCCAGCGCGCCCGCCAGGCGTTCGACTCGAGCCTCGCGTCGATCCGGGTCTCGAGCCGCGCCTGCGGGCGCACGACGATCTTCGCCGACCCGCCGCCGTACCAGACGGGCGCGAGCGGTCCGCTCGGGAGCGTCCGCCCGGCGCCCGTGCCGACCTCGACGAACAGGGGACGCGACGAGTCGGACGAGACCCAGCACTCGCCGTAGACGTCCGCGGGGCGCTCGAGCGCCGCGCCGGACCGGTCGAGCTCGCGCACGTCCCAGCGCGCCGCGTCGAGGACGGCGTTGCAGCCGAACCAGACGAAGCTCCGGAGCTGGAACTCGGAGAGGAGCCAGGCCTGGCCGCCGCGCCGGAGCTCGCGGCCGTCGGTCGTCCAGCGGCTCTCGGCGCCGAGCTGGAGGGCGTAGCTGTGGAACGGGCCCCCGCCGTTCGGCCGCACGTAGCGCAGGAGCGCCCGGCCGACCTGCTCGTTCTGCGTGCGCAGGTAGCCCGCCGCGTCGAGGTCGAGCTTCGGCGACTGGTACTCCCACTGGAGCTCGCCGCGCCACGGCTCGCCGCCCTGCCGGCCCGCCGCGACCGTCCAGCCCGCGCCGAGGTCGCCGCGCGAGATGGCGGTGCCGTCCGGGAGGATCCGGACGGGCGGACCGCCCAGCGCCTGCGATCCGACGGCCTGGCCGAGGGCGAACCAGGCCCCGTCCCGGGTGCGGACGTTCCAGTCGACGCCCGCCGTGTTGCCGGCGAGGGCGTCGCAGCGGCGCGGCCGCGCCGTCCGGACGTCCGCGCCCGGGGCGAGATCGGCGAGGTCGGGGCGGGCGTCCTCCTCGGCCGTGCACGCGGGGCCGGCGGGGAGCGTGGACGTGGCCGTCGCGCCGAGCGCCACCTGCGGCGCCGGCCGCCAGCGGACGACGCCCGCGGCGAAGTTGCGCGGCGCGGGCGCGAGCGAGGGCAGCGCGGAGGCCGGCCCGAGGCGGAGCGGCTGGTCCGCCTCGAGCCGGAACGTGCGCGGGGGGTCCGCCTCGGACCCGCCCGCTCCTGCGCCGTCCACGAACGCCTCGACGACGCCCACCTGCACGTCGCCCGACGCCCTCCCCGAGAGCTTCGCGGCCCCGAGGATCGGCGCGTCGAGCCCGATGCGCCGCGAGTAGAAGAGCTGCTGGGTGGACGAGCGGCCCGGCGCCGTCACGGGCTGGAAGAGGTCCATCCCCTGCGTGAAGAACGGCCGCTTCTCGGGGAAGAACGCCTCGAAGGTGGAGAGGTTCTGGATGATCTCGTCCCCCTCCACCTGGCCGAAGTCGGGGTTCACGGTGCCGGTGAGCGAGAGACCCCGGCCGAGCGAGGTGCGCAGGTCGAGCCCCAGGTCGGCGACGGGATCGAGCAGGCGGGGGCGGGGAGGATCGCCGTCGGCGGCGCGCGGGCGGAGCGCGGCGCGCGCCGCGAGGTAGGGCGTGAGCTCGAGCTCGCGGACCGGCCGGACGCCGGAGAGGCCCACGAGGTCCGCGAGCCGCGCGACCTGGCCGCGGGCGCTCCGCGGGATCACGACCGAGAGGTCCGTCTCGTGCCGGCGCGCGATCACCCGCTTCACCCCGAAGCCGAAGGCGAGGTCGGGGCGATCGGAGAACCGGAGCGCCGAGAGGGGGATCGCGAGCTCGGCGGACCAGCCGTCCGGGATCGCCGCGGCGGCGCCGTCCCAGACCGCGTCCCAGTCCGTGCCGTACTGGTCGTCGTCGAAGAGGAGCCCGTCCGTCTGGACGCCGGCCGCGGAGAGCTCGAACACGAACGCGGTGCGACGGTCGTGCATCGAGTCGATGAAGACGGTGACCGCGTCGCCGGGGGGCGCGCTGTCCCGGCGTCCGAGCGGACGGGCCACCTCGCCGGGGCTCCGGTCGTGCGCGACGATGCCGACGTAGAGCGCCCGGTCGTCGTAGAGGACGCGGACCTCGGTCCGCTCCGACGGCGCGGCGCCCTCGTCTGGAAACTGCTGGACGAAGCCGTCGAAGGCGGGGGCGAGATCCCAGTCGGGTTCCTCGAGCCGGCCGTCGACCGCGATCCGCCCGGAGAGCCGCGTGGCGACGACCGGATCTCCCGGCGAGGACGCGGACGAGGCCGCCGGGGCGAGCGCGAGCGCGAGCGCGGCGAGGGCGAGGGTCGTCGGCACGTGCCGCATGCGGGGTGCGCATCCTACGCCAGGGGCGCCGCCGTATTTCGCCCGGGAGGCCGCGACTCTCCGCGTGACGGGGCGCGGGCCCGGGCTTATAACGCGGGCCGCCATGACGCCGAGAACCGCAGCGCTCGCCCTGTCCCTCGCCCTCGTCCCCCTGGCGGCGCGACCCGAGGCGCCCCCGGCGCCGGCCGCCGCGCCCGCGCCGGCCGCGCTCCCCCACGCCGAGGGCGGGGGGATGCTGCCGTACCGGATGTTCAGGCTCGAGAACGGCCTCACCGTGATCGTCCACGAGGACCGCTCGAACCCGATCGTGGGCGTCCACGTGGAGTACGACGTGGGCTCGAAGGACGAGAAGCCGGGCCGGACCGGGTTCGCGCACCTGTTCGAGCACCTCATGTTCCAGGGCTCCGAGCACCTGCCCAAGGGCGAGGCGGACCGGCTCGTCGACGCGGCCGGCGGCGACTCGAACGGCGGCACGTCCGAGGACTCGACGCAGTACTGGGAGCAGGTCCCCTCGAACGCGCTCGAGCAGATGCTCTACATCGAGTCGGACCGGATGGGCTTCCTCCTCCCCACCCTCACGCAGGACAAGCTCGACAACCAGCGCGAGGTGGTCCGGAACGAGCGGCGCCAGAACTACGAGATGCGGCCGTACGGGCTCGCGATGGTGAAGCTCCGCGAGAGCCTCTGGAACCCGGAGTTCCCGTACCACTGGCTCCCCATCGGCTCCCACGAGGACCTCAAGGCGGCGACGCTCCAGGACGTGAAGGACTTCTTCACGCGCTTCTACGGCCCGGAGAACGCCGTGCTCGCGATCGCGGGCGACGTCGACACCGCCCGGGCGCGCGCCCTCGCGGAGAAGTGGTTCGGGACCCTCCCCGGCAAGCCGCCGCCGCCGCACCAGAAGCCCGAGCCGGTGCCGCTCTCCGCCGAGAAGCGCATCACCATGGAGGACGACGTCCAGCTGCCCCGGCTCTACGTCGCCTGGCAGACCCCGAAGGAGCTCGCGCCCGGCGACGCCGCGCTCGACCTCGTCGGCCAGGTGCTCTCCGACGGGAAGAGCGCGCGGCTCGTGAAGCGGCTCGTGATGGACGAGCGCATCGCGCAGGACGTGATGGCCGGGCAGATGAGCGAGGAGCTCGCGTCCACCTTCCTCGTCATCGCGACGCCGAAGCCCGGCGTCCCGGTCGCGCGCCTCGAGAAGGAGATCGACGAGGAGCTCGCCCGGCTCGCGGCGCAGCCGCCCTCCGACCTGGAGCTGCAGCGGGCGAAGAACAAGATCGAGGCCGGCGCCATCTTCGGGCTCGAGCCCGTCGGCGGGTTCGGCGGCCGCGCGGCGACGCTCGCGAACTACTGGCTGCGCACCGGCGATCCGGGGTTCCTCGAGAAGGACCTCGCCCGCTACCGGGCCGTGACCGCCGCCGAGGTCTCCGACGCGGCGCGGAAGTTCCTCCGGAAGGACGCCCGCGTCGTCCTCACCGTCACGCCGCGTTCCGAGGGCGGCCGGGCCCGGGCGCCCGCCGCGCCCGGGAACGCCGCCGCCGCGAAGGGGGAGAGCCGATGACCCGCCGCGTCCCGTCCGTCCTCGTCGCCGCGGCCCTCGCGGCGTCGGCCTGCGCCTCCCGCCGGGCCGCGCCCCTGCCCGCGCCGGTCCCGTCCCCCGCCGCGGCGCAGGCCCCCGCGCCGGCGCCCGGCCCCGATCGCGCCAGGATCCCGGAGAAGGGACCGGCCCCCGAGCTGCGCCTCCCGGACCAGAAGCACTTCGCCCTCGCGAACGGCCTCAAGGTCCGGCTCGTCGAGTACCGCCGGCTCCCCATCGTCGCGATGGACCTCGTCGCGGACGCGGGCGGCGCGCGCGATCCGGCGGCCCGCCCCGGCCTCGCGAGCTTCACCGCCGCGATGCTGACCGAGGGGACGCGGACGAGGAGCGCGACCCGCATCTCCGACGAGGCCGGCTTCCTCGGCGCGTCGATCTCCGCGGGGGCGAGCCCCGACTCCGCCACGCTCGGCGGGGCGACGCTCGCGAAGCACCTGCCCGCGTTCCTCGACCTGTTCGCCGACGTCGCCATGAACCCGGCGTTCCCGAAGGCGGACTTCGCGCGCGTGCAGGACCAGCGGCTCGTCACCCTGCTCCAGCAGCGCGACCAGCCGCAGGCGATCGCCTCGCGCGCCTTCGCGCCGGTGTTCTGGGGCGCGAAGAGCCCCTACGGCCACTACATGCTCGGCACCGAGGCGTCGGTGAAGGCGATGGTCCCGAAGGACCTCGCCGCGTTCCACGAGCGCTACTGGCGGCCGGGCACCGCCGAGCTCGTGGTGGTCGGCGACGTCTCGGAGGCCGACCTCCGCCCGCTCCTCGAGAAGACGTTCGGCAAGTGGAAGCCGGGCGCGAAGGTGGCGCCGCTCGCCCCCGCGCCCGCGGCCGCGCCGAAGCGCACCGTCCTCCTCGAGAAGGCGGACGCCCCGCAGGCGTACCTGCTCCTCGGCATGCCCGGGCTGACGCGCTCGTCGGACGAGTTCGTGGCGGCCTCGGTCGCGTTCCAGGTCCTCGGCGGCGGGATGAGCTCGCGCCTGTTCCGGAACCTGCGCGAGGACAAGGGCTACACCTACGGCATCTACGCGCGCGGCGACGCGCGCCGCCTCGCCGGCGTGTCCTTCATCGTCGGGAGCGTGAAGGCCGACGTCACGGGCGCCGCGATGAAGGAGCTCCTGCGCGAGCTCGGCCGCCTCCGCGACGAGCCGGTCTCGCAGGCCGAGCTCGACGACGCGAAGAACGCGCTCGTGCTCGGGCTCCCCGCCGACTTCGCGACGGCCGGCGGGATCGCCGGCCGGCTCGGCGAGCTCGCCGCCTACGGGCTGCCGGACGACTACTGGAACCGCTACGCCGAGAACGTGCGCAAGGTGACCCCCGCGGACGTCCAGCGCTTCGCGCGCGAGCGGCTCGATCCGGCGCGGCTCACGGTGGTGATGGTGGCGAACCCCGCCGTCGTCGCGCCGCAGCTCGCGGGCGTGCCGCTCGGCCCCGTCGAGGAGCGCAGGGCGCCCGCCGCCGCGCCGGCACG
>DASVZX010000047.1:0-12193 GCA_036391435.1 Anaeromyxobacter sp.
ACCGGCGGTCGCCGCCGCCCCGCCGCCCCGCGCGGCGCCCGAGCCCAGGCCCGAGGCGAAGGCGGAGCCGACGAGAGCCGAGCGCCGCGCGGCCTCGCGCCCGGCGCGCGAGCCGCCCCCGCGCGAGCCGTCGAGGAAGGAGGCGCAGCGCGTCGCGACGACTCAGCCGGCTACCGAGGCGAGGAGCGGGAAGAAGGGGGGCGACTCCATCCTCGACTTCGACTCGAGCGGCGACTCGGCGCTCGACGACGCGCTCGGCGGCAAGTCCGCCGCGTCGAGCAAGCGCTCGGTGTACGTGCCGCCCGCGCGCGCCGGCGGCGGGGCGCTCCCGGACAGGGTCTCGCCCGGCGACATCAACGGCGCCGTCGCGCAGCGCATGGACGCGCTCCGCAAGTGCGTCTCCGATCAGAAGGCGCGGGAGCCGGACCTCTCCGGCACCCTCAAGATGCGCTGGCTCATCCTCGGGGACGGCAGCGTCCGCGACGTGAAGTGCATCACGCCGGAGTTCGCGCAGGGCCAGTTCGCGGCGTGCCTCGGCGGCGTCGTGAGGAGCATCCGCTTCCCGCGCTCGGCGACGACCGGGCAGGAAGTCACGTTCCCGTTCAGCTTCTAGGGGTACCCCCGGGGTGCCATGACCGGCGTCGAACCGAAGCGCGCGACCGGAGGGTCCGCCCTCCGACCGCTCGAGGCGCTCGGGGTGCGGGAGCTCGAGGCGCTGCGGCTCCTGCTCCGCGGCGGGTCCGTCATCGACTGGCGCCGGCTCGAGCTCGAGACGCCGGACGAGGTGTCGCGGTTCCTCGCCCTGAACCAGTTCGACCTCGACGATCCGCGCGACGAGCGCCGGGTGAGGTCCATCCTCGGCCAGGCGGTCGACTACCTCCGCGCCGAGTTCGGCTACCGGGTCGCCGCCCCCGTCGCCGAGCCGGCGGACGTGCGCGACCTCTTCCTCCTCGCCTCGGGCGCGGCCGAGCCGCACCGCTACCGCCGGATCGCCTGCGTCGTCCTCAAGGTGATGCACGTCATCCACCACCTCGAGGCGCGCGAGCTCCTCTTCCGGACGCCCATCCGGGAGGCGGACCTCGCCGACCGGGTCCACCGCCGGATCATGGGCGAGGCGGAGCGGATGCACGAGCTCGGCCTCCCCATCGTCGAGTTCCGCGGCAACACGAAGACCCGCTCGTCGCTCGTGACGAAGCTCCTCGCGAAGAAGGAGAGCGTCGCCGCGCAGATCTTCGATCGGGTGCGGTACCGGATCGTGACCGAGCGCACGGACCAGATCCCGTCGGTCGTCTGGTTCCTCGCCGAGCACCTGTTCCCGTTCAGCTACGCGGTCCCCGGCCAGACGCAGAACAACCTCGTGCGGTTCTCCGACGTGCTCCGGGCGCACCCGCGCGGCGCCGAGATCGGCGCCCAGCTGCAGCTCCCGGCGGACCTCGAGCGCAAGGACCCGGCGGCGCTCCGGAACGAGTTCAGCGCGAAGGGGTTCCGGGTCCTGAACTTCGTCGTCGACCTGCCCGTTCGGGTCGACGACCTCCTGCCCCCGCTGGACCCCGTGGCCGACGAGCTGGGCCGTGTCGTATTCTCCCTCGTCGAGTTCCAGGTGGTGGATCGGGCGACGGCCCTCCGCAACGAGGAGGGCGACGCCTCGCACGAGCGGTACAAGAAGCGCCAGCTGCAGCGCGTGCTGCGGCGCCTGTCGCGCGGCCTCGTCGTGCCGAAGCGGCGGCGCGCGAGGGCGACGAGGAAGGGGGCGCCATGAGGGAGCAGACGAAGGAGAGCCCGATCGACCGGGGTGAGGTCGAGCTGGTCGGGCGCTGCCAGGTCTGCGGCGAGGTCGGGCGCGTCATCGCCGTCCCCGGCGCGCCGCCCCCGAACGAGCTGTGCCCCCGGTGCGCGATCGAGTACGGCGAGCCGACCGACGACGAGATCGCGGGGCCGTAGCCCCGGCGTCACCCGGCGGCGGCCGCGAACGACACGGAGTCCCGCCCGTCGGTCCAGCGCTCGTAGTGTAGGAGCGCCGCCCCGCGGCCGCTCGCGCGCATCGCCGCGTAGATCGGCGCGACGCCGCAGAGCCGCCGGCGCGCGTCGTCGCGGACGCCGTCGCGGTGGAAGCCGTCGGCGTCGCCCGCGGCGAGGAAGGCGAGGGTGCGCCGGTCCTCCGCCTCGATCCGCGCCGCCTCGGCACGGGTCGGCGGGGAGGGGTCGCCGTACAGCGGTCCCACGTGCGCGAGGTCGGCGCCGGCGACGAAGCACACGTTCCGGCCGCGCACGGCGCGGCCGAGCGCGGCGAGGAACCGGGCCGTGAAGGGGGCGGGCTCGGGGAGGTGCGAGATCGACGAGCAGAGCACCGGGACGGCGGTGAAGGGCCGGCGCAGGAGGTGCCGCAGGACGACGAGCTGCAGCTCCACCGAGTGCTCGTCGGCGTGGTGGCGCTCGTCGGCGAGCAGCTCGCCCTCGCCCAGCTCCGCGACGAGCGCGTCGACGACCGCGCGGTCCGTCGCGACCGGGCCGAGCGGCGTCCCGTAGTGGCGGCGCGTCAGCGTGAAGAGGTGGGGCGGCGTCCGGTGGGCCGTCCCGAACACGACGAAGAGGTCCGCGCCGACGCGATCGAGCGCCGCGTACGCGCGCGCGTAGCCGAGCGCGCCGCGGGGGTAGTCGATGTGCGGCGCGACGAGGAGGCGGACCGGCTCCCGACGCGCGGGCCGGACGCGCGCCGTCGCCCGGCGCGCGGCCGCGCGCGCCCCCGGCGCGAGCCACCCGTCGAGCGCCTCGCGCAGGCGCGCCGGATCGTCGGGGTAGACGCTGCCGGCGCAGGACGGCGGCCGAACCCCGAGCACGGCGCCCTACCTGCGGTTCCGCTTCCGGTTCTTCTTGCGGGCCTGGCGCTCCTGCTTCCGCTTCTTCTTGCGGGCGTCGCGCTCCTTCGCCGTCTCGATCGCGATCGGCTCGGGCGCGTAACCCATGAGCCGCGCGCGCGCCATCGCGCCCGCCGCCATCGGCGGCGTGTAGCCCTTGGGGAGCCCCATCGCGCGCGCCGCCTCGGGCGGCACGAGGCCGCCGTGGAGCGCCTGCTCGACCGCGGCGGCGTCCTCGCCGAGCACGTCCTCCATGCCCTTGCCCTGGAGCTTGCGGAGCTGCGCGAGCTGCCGGACGCCGGGGAGGCGCGAGAGGAGGCCCGGGGCGGACCCGATCTGCTTCATCACGGCCCGCATGGCGTTGTACTGCTTGAGGAGGTCCTTCACCTCCTTCTCGCCGCGCCCCGAGCCCTTCGCGATCCGCTTGATCCGCGAGTCGGTGATCGAGTCCGGCCGGCGCCGCTCCGCCGCCGTCATCGAGCCGACCATCGCCACGATCTTCGTGAGCGCCTGATCGTCGAACTGGAACCCCTCGGGCAGCTCGCCGAAGAGCGGGAACTTCTCCATGAGGTCGCCGAGCGGCCCCATCTTCCGGACGAGCTGGATCTGCTTCACGAAGTCGTCGAGCGAGAAGTCGCCCGACAGGATCTTCTGGGCCTCCGCCTCGGCCGTCTCCTCGTCGACGTGCTTCTCGAAGTCCTGGACGAGGCCGACGATGTCGCCGAAGCCGAGGATGCGGGAGGCGAGCCCCTCGGGGCGGAACTCCTCGAGGCGGTCGAGCGCCTCGCCCATCCCGAGGAACTTGATGGGCTTGCCGGTGACCTCCTTGATGGAGAGCGCCGCGCCACCGCGCGCGTCGCCGTCGAGCTTCGTCAGGATGAAGCCGTCGAGGGCGAGGCGCCGGTCGAACTCGGCGGCGGTCTTCACCGCGTCCTGGCCGATCATGGCGTCGGCGACGAGGAGCACGTTCTCCGGCGCGACCGCCTTCTTGATCTCCTCGAGCTCGACCATGAGCTCCTCGTCGATCGCGAGACGGCCGGCGGTGTCGTAGATGATCGCCGCGTGCCGGTCCTTCTGCGCGGCCTCGAGCGCGCGCCGGCACATCTCGGGCGGCTTCGCCGTCGGGTCGTGGAAGACCGCGACGCCGAGCTTCTCGCCGAGGATCTTGAGCTGGTCCACGGCGGCGGGCCGGTAGACGTCCGCCGCCACGAGCATGGGCCTCTTGCCCTGGTCGAGGAGCCGCCTGGCGATCTTCCCCGCGGTCGTCGTCTTGCCCGAGCCCTGCAGACCGACCATCATCACGCCCGTGGGCCGCCCCTTCGGGGCCTCGCGCAGCGAGGTGTCCACCGGCCCCATGAGGGCCTCGAGCTCGTCGTGGCAGATCTTGACGAAGTGGTCCTGCGGCGTGACCCGGACGGTGCCGCGCTCCGTCTTGACCTTGGTCTCGACGACCTCGCCGATCGCCTTCTCGCGCACCCGCGCGACGAAGCGCTTCACCACGTCGAACGCGACGTCGGCCTCGAGGAGCGAGACGCGGATGTCGCGCAGGGCGTCGTCGACCACCTCGGGGGTGATCTCGGTGCGTCCCTTCAGCTTGTTGCGGGCCGCCTTGAAGCCCTTGGTGACGGTCTCGAGCACGCTTCGCTGTCTCCCGTGAGCACGCGCTTATAACACGGACATGACGAGGTTTCCGCCCATGGACGAGGGTCCCAGATTCTTCACGCTCGACGAGGCCAACGCCCTCGTCCCGACGCTCCAGATCGAGTTCGGGCGGATCGCCCGGGCGCGCGCGGAGATCGGCCCGGTGATCGCGGCCCTCGGCGGCGCCGACGCGTCCATGGCGGTCCTGAAGGACGAGGGGACGGCCCCGGCCGGGCAGGAGGCGGAGGCGGCGCGGCTCCGGGCGCTCGCCGCGGAGATCACGGAGGCGGTCGAGCGCGTGAACGACCTCGGCTGCCTGGTGAAGGACGTCGACACGGGGCTCGTGGACTTCTACGCGCTGCAGGAC
Source organism: Anaeromyxobacter sp. (assembly GCA_036391435.1). Taxonomy (GTDB): domain Bacteria; phylum Myxococcota; class Myxococcia; order Myxococcales; family Anaeromyxobacteraceae; genus Anaeromyxobacter. The sequence goes on from DASVZX010000047.1 coordinate 4,864, forward strand.
GGCGATCCGGTGTTCCTCTGCTGGCAGTTCGGCGAGCCCGTCATCTCGAGCTGGCACGGCCTCGAGGAGGGGTTCGCCGGGCGCAAGCCCATCGACGGCGCGGAGATCCCACCGCCGGACTGGCCGAGCTGACCGGCGGTCGGCTCATCCCGCCTCGCCGGGGGGCACCTGCGGCAGCTCGACGGTGAAGGTCGAGCCCTCGCCCGGCGCCGACGCCACGGCGATCCGGCCGCCGTGCGCCTCGACCACCTGCCGCACGATCCAGAGCCCGAGGCCGAGGCCGCCGTAGTGGCGCGCCGACGCGGCCCGCTCGAAGCGCTCGAAGATGCGCGCCTGATCCTCGGGGGCGATCCCGATGCCGTGGTCGCGCACGGCGAGCCGCGCGACGCCGCCGTCCGAGTCCACGAGGACCTCGATGGGCCGACCCCGCCCGTACTTGAGCGCGTTCGCGATGAGCGCGTCCGCGATCTGCTCGACGCGGCCCGGGTCCCAGCTGCCGCGGACCGGCCGGTCCGCCTCGAGCCGCAGGAGCGAGCTCGCGAGGGCCGCCGGCTCGGAGTTCCGCACCACGATCTCGCGCGCGAGCTCCGCGAGATCCATCGGCTCGCGCTCGAGCCGGAGCCGCCCCGCCGAGAGGCGCGTGACGTCGAGCAGCTCGTCCACGAGCCGCGCGATCCGGCGCGCGCTGCGCGCCACCTTCGCGAGGCGGGCGGAGGCCTCGGGCGGGAGGGCCGCCCCGACGCGGGCGAGCGTGTCCGCGTGGAAGAGGAGGGCGGTGAGCGGCGTGCGCAGCTCGTGGCCCGCGACGGCGAGGAACTCGTCGCGGGCCGCGACCGCCTCCTGGGCGGCGTGGCGGGCGGCGGTCTCGGCGACGAGCCGCCGCGCCGTCTCCTCCGCGGCGCGCCGCTCGGTGAAGTCGCGGGTCACCTTCGCGAACCCCCGCAGCCGGCCGTCGGGCGTGCGCAGGGCGGTGATGATCACGTTCGCCCAGAAGCGCGAGCCGTCGCGGCGGACGCGCCAGCCCTCGTCCTCGAACCGGCCGAGCTCCGCGGCGGCCCGGAGCTCCGCGTCCGGCTTCCCCGCGGCGACGTCCTCGTGCGAGTAGAAGACGGAGAAGTGCCGGCCGATGATCTCCTCCGCCCGCCAGCCCTTGATCGCCTCGGCGCCGAGGCTCCAGGTCACGACGTGCCCGGTGGCGTCGAGGGCGAAGATCGCGTAGTCGCGAACGCTCTCCACGATGGCGCGCAGGAGCTCGACGCCCTCGCCGGGCCCGGGGCGGAGCGGGGTGGGGGCACGCCCCTCCTCGGGCGGGCGGCGGTCCGTTCCCGCCTCCTCGTTGGACCGCATCGGGCCACCTCGGCGGCGTGGAGCTGGGGCCGCTCCCTCCTAGGTAGGCACGGGTGCGCCGGCGCCCCACTCCCCCCCGAGGCGCCTTCGGGCGGGCGCTCGCCGGGGCGCGTCCTGCCCGGGTGCGCCGGCGCCCGCGCGCCGCGCCGGGGCCGGGCGGGAACCGTCCGGCATGGACCTCGGACGGTCGTCCCGCTACGTTACGCGGGGTGGACGCCCGCTCGCTCGACCTCGACTTCGACTTCGTGATCGTCGGCTCCGGCTTCGGGGGCTCCGTCTCCGCCCTCCGGCTCTCCGAGAAGGGCTACCGGGTCGCCGTCCTCGAGATGGGCAAGCGCTGGAACGCGACGGACTTCCCCAAGACGAACTGGAACCTCCGCAAGTACCTGTGGATGCCGCGGCTCGGGCTGCACGGGATCCAGCAGATGACGATCCTCGAGCACGTCGTCGTCCTGCACGGCGCCGGGGTCGGCGGCGGGAGCCTCGTCTACGCGAACACGCTCGTCACCCCGACGGAGGAGGCGCTCCGCTCCGCGAGCTGGCCGGCGGGCGTGGACTGGGCGGCGGCGCTCGCGCCGCACTACGCCACCGCGCGGCGCATGCTCGGGGCGACCCTGGCGCCGCGGGTGTTCAAGGGCGACGACCTCCTGCGGGAGGCCGTCGAGGAGGAGACGGGCCGCGGCGCGACCTTCCGCAGGCACGAGGTCGGCGTCTTCTTCGGCGAGCCCGACGTCCCCGTCGCGGATCCCTACTTCGGCGGCAGCGGCCCCGGCCGCGCCGGCTGCACCTTCTGCGGCGCGTGCATGACCGGCTGCAAGCACGGCGCGAAGAACACGCTCGACCGGAACTACCTGTGGCTCGCGGAGAAGCTCGGCGCGCAGGTCCACCCCGAGACGCTCGTCACGGACGTGCGCCCCGCCGCGGGCGGAGGCTACGAGGTGAGCGCGGAGCGCTCCACGTCGCCGCGGCTGCACCGCGACCGGCGCGTCTACCGGGCCCGGGGCGTCGTGTTCGCGGCGGGCGCGCTCGGCACGTCGAGGCTCCTGCTCGCGTGCAGGGCGCGCGGCAGCCTGCCGGCGCTGTCCGAGCACGTCGGCGACTTCGTGCGGACGAACTCGGAGGCGCTCGTCGGCGCCCTCGCGAAGGACGACGCGATCGACTTCAGCCAGGGGATCGCCATCACCTCGGGCGTGGACGCGGACGAGCACACGCACATGGAGATCTGCCGCTACGGCAAGGGGCAGAACTTCATGGGGACGCTCACGACGCACCTCACGAGGGACGCGCCGCCGTGGCCCCGCTGGCTGCGCTGGCTCGGCGGCCTCGTGCGGCACCCCGTCCGCTACGCGCGCGCGCACAAGGTCAAGAACTGGGCGGCGCGGACCGCGATCGTGCTCGTGATGCAGCCGGTCGAGAGCTTCATGCGGCTGCGGCTCGGCCGGCGGCTCGGGCGCCCGGCGCTCCGGAGCGAGACCACGGGCGGCCCGCCGCCGCCGACGTACATCCCGATCGCGAACCGGATCGCCGAGCGGCTCGCCCGGAAGATCGACGGCACGCCGGGGAACCTCGTCCTCGAGGTGCTCGGGAACCGCTCGTCGACGGCGCACATCCTCGGCGGCGCGGTGATGGCGTCCGACCCGTCGCGCGGCGTGTGCGACGCGCGGGGGAGGGTGTTCGGGTACGAGGGGCTCTGGGTCGCGGACGGCGCGGTCGTGCCGGCCAACCTCGGCGTGAACCCGTCGCTCACCATCACGGCGCTCGCCGAGCACATCATGGCGGCGGTGCCGGCGAAGGGGGCGGTCGCGGCGGCCGGGCGGACGGAGGAGGCGCCGGCGTAGCGCGCGGCGGGGAGGGAGCGGCATGGCAGGCATCGAGGGTTCCCGAGGACGGCTCCGGGAGGCGGCGCGGGTCGCCGCGGCGCTCCTCGTCTCGGCCGTCGCGGCGCCGGCCCGCGCGACGCCGTGCACCCTCGTCGAGCAGGGGTTCGGGCCGCGCGGCGCGGTGCCGATCAAGGTCGAGCGCGTCGCGACGGGGCTGGAGGTGCCGTGGGGGATCGCCTTCCTGCCGGGCGGCGACGCGCTCGTGACCGAGCGCCCCGGGCGCCTCCGCCTGCTCCGCGCGGGGAAGCTCGAGCCCGAGCCGATCGCGACCGTCCCCATCGCGGGGCGCGGCGAGGGCGGGCTCCTCGGGGTCGCCGTCGATCCCGACTTCGCGCGGAACCGGCGCTTCTACCTGTACGCCACGGTCGAGGAGCACGGACGCCCGGTGAACCGCGTCACGCGCTGGGTGCTCGCGGAGGACGAGGGCTCGGCCCGGCAGGAGAAGGTGCTCCTCGACGGGATCGCCGCGGAGCAGTACCACGACGGCGGGCGGCTCCGGTTCGGACCCGACGGCGACCTCTACGTCGGCACGGGGGACGCCGGGAAGCCCGCGCGCGCCCAGGACCGGGAGAGCCCGAACGGAAAGATCCTGCGCATCACGACCGACGGCGCGCCCGCGCCCGGGAACCCGTTCCCCGGGAGCCCGGTCTACGTGCTGGGCGTCCGCAACGTCGAGGCGTTCGACTGGCGCGACGACGGATCGCTCGTCGTCGCGGACAACGGGCCGTCGGGCGAGATGAGGCGGACCGGCCACGACGAGGTGAGCGTCGCGCGCGCGGGGGCGAACCTCGGGTGGCCCGCCATCTACGGGTGCGAGGAGCGCGAAGGGATGGTGACGCCGGTCCTCTCGACGAAGCAGGCGATGCCGCCCGGCGGCGGCCTGCTCTACCGCGGCGGCGCCGTCCCGGCGTGGGACGGGAGCTTCCTCGTCGGGACGCTCGCCTCCCGCCACCTCCAGCGCGTCGTGCTGCGGAAGGACGGCACGCTCGCGTCGCACGAGGTCTACCTGGAAGGGGATCCGCCCGCCGGGCTGGGCCGGATCCGCGACGTGGTCCAGGGGCCCGACGGCGCGGTCTGGGTCACGACGAGCAACTGCGACCGGCGCGGCACCTGCCCGCCGGAGAAGGACGTGATCGCGCGGATCGTGGGCGGGTGACCCCGTTCCGGGTACCCATCGGCGCATGCCCTTCCCGCCCCGACCCGGATAAGGTCCATGGGCTCCGGACGACGGGAGGTCCGGCCGGCCGCATGACCGAGCGGACGACAGCGTGGACGGCGCTCCTCGACGTCCTCTTCGACGACCCGGGCGTCGGGCGATGCCTCGTCGCGCCGGGCGGGACCATCCTGCGGGCGAGCACCGAGTGGCTGCGCTCCACCGGCCTGCCCGCCGGGGACGCGATCGGCGCCGACGCGATCGCGCTCGTCCCGGAGCTGCGCGACGCGGCGATGCGCGCGCGCGCCGGCGGCGGCCGGACGGTGCCCGCGCCGAGATACGCGCGGCGGATCGGCGGACGCGAGACCTGGTGGGAGGGGAGCGTCGCGCCCGTCCCGATCGACGGGGGCACCGGCCTCCTCGTCACCGCGCGCGAGGTCGCGGCGCGGACCGCGCCCGGCGAGCTCGGGGGGCGGGAGGACGGCGCCGCCGCCGCCGACGCCGTCGCGCTCGGCGAGGCGGTCCTCGCGCAGGCGGGCGCGATGGCGCACCTCGGCGCGTGGTGGATCGACGCCGTCCGGAGCCCCGACGACCTGAACGCGAACCCGCTGCGCTGGTCCGACGAGGTGTACCGGATCTTCGGCTACGAGCCGGGCGGCGTCGCCGTCTCGAACGAGCTCTTCTTCCGGCACGTCCACCCCGACGATCGCGAGCGCGTCGCCGCGGCGGTCGCCCGCGCGCTGGCGGACCGCGGCCGCTACGTGGTGGAGCACCGGATCGTCCGCCGCGACGGGGAGGAGCGCGTCGTCCTCGAGCACGGCCAGGGCTACCACGACGCGGCGGGCCGGCTCGTCCGCTTCGTCGGCGCGGTCCAGGACATCACGCTCCGCAAGCGGGCGGAGGAGGCGCTGCGATCGAGCGAGGCGCGCCTGCGGCGGCTCTACGACTCGGGCATGATCGGCGTCGTCGAGTTCGATCTCGCCGGGGCGATCCTCGAGGCGAACGACGCGTTCCTGTCGCTGGTGGGCCACACCCGCGCGGACCTGGAGCAGGGCCGGATCGCGTGGGATCGGATGACGCCTCCCGAGTACGCGCCGCTCGACGCGTTCGCGATCGGCGAGCTGCGGACGCGCGGCCTCGACACCCCGTACGAGAAGGAGTACGTGCGAAGGGACGGGTCGCGCGTTTCGGTCATCGTCGGCGCGGCGCTGTTCGACGACGCCCGTCACCGCGGCATCGCGTTCGTGCTGGACGTCACCGAGCGCAGGCGGGCCGCCGAGGCGCTGCGCGAGAGCGAGGAGCGCTACCGGACGCTGTTCACCCACATGACGGAGGGGTTCGCGCTCGGCGAGGCGATCTGCGACGAGGCGGGGGTGCCCCGCGACTTCCGCCTCCTCGAGATGAACGAGGCCTTCGAGCACCAGTCCGGCCTCGCCCGCGAGCGGGCACGGGGTCGGCCGATCCGGGAGGTCCTCCCGAACATCGAGCAGTCCTGGATCGACACCTACGGCGCCGTCGCGCTCGGCGCGCCGGCCCTCCGGTTCGAGAGCTACAACGGCGACCTCGAACGCCACTTCAGCGTCTACTGCTTCAGCCCCGGGCGAGGTCGGTTCGCGGTGATCTTCACCGACATCACCGACCGCCGGCGCGCGGAGGAGGCCGTCCGGATCGCGAGCGAGAAGCTTCGCGAGGCGGATCGCCGCAAGGACGAGTTCCTCGGGATGCTGTCGCACGAGCTGCGAAACCCGCTCGCCCCGATCCGGAACGCGCTCTACATCCTCGACCGCGCCGAGCCGACCGGGCAGCAGGCGCGGCGGGCGAAGGACGTCGTGAGTCGGCAGGTGGGCCACCTCACGCGCCTCGTCGACGACCTGCTCGACGTGACGCGCATCGCGCGGGGGAAGATCGAGCTGCGGCGCGCCGACCTCGATCTCGCCGCTTTGGCCCGGCGCACCGCGGAGGACTACCGCGCCCTCATGCAGGACCGGGGCCTCGACCTCGCCGTCGAGCTTCCGGACGCGCCGCTCGTCGTGAACGGCGACGACACGCGGCTCGCGCAGGTCCTCGGGAACCTCCTGTCGAACGCGGCGAAGTTCACCCCCGCCGGCGGGCGCGTGAGCCTGTCGCTCCACGCGCGGGACGACCGCGCCCTCGTCCACGTCCGGGACACCGGCCTCGGGATCGCGCCGGAGGTGCTGCCGACGATCTTCGAGCCGTTCACGCAGGCGCGGCAGACGCTCGCGCGGAGCGAGGGCGGGCTCGGGCTCGGGCTCGCGCTCGTGAAGGGCCTCGTCGCGCTCCACGGCGGGGAGGTCACCGTCTCGAGCGTCGGCGAGGCCGGCACCGAGTTCGTCGTGGCGATCCCGCTCGCCGCGCGGCCGGCGGCGGAGGTCGAGCGCGGCCGCGCCGGGGCGGTCGCCGATGCGGCCCCCCACCGCGTGCTCGTCGTCGACGACAACGCGGACGCCGCCGACACGCTCGCGGAGCTCTTCCGGCTCCACGGACACGAGGTCGAGGTCGCCTACGACGGTCCGACCGCGCTCGAGGCGGCCCGGGCGCGGCCGCCGGACGTCGTCCTGTGCGATCTCGGGCTCCCCGGGATGGACGGGTACGAGGTGGCGCGGCGGCTGCGCGCCGCGTTCCCGGCGCTGCGCCTCGTGGCGGTGAGCGGGTACGCCCAGCCGGAGGACGTGGCGAGGGCCGCCGACGCGGGCTTCGACGGCCACGTCGCGAAGCCGCCCGACCCGGAGAAGCTCGCGTCGCTCCTCGGGTAGGCGCCGATCGCGCGAGGGGCCGCGCGAGGCGAGTGGGGCCGCCCGGACTCGAACCGGGACGCCGGTGCGACCCGGCGGAGGATTTTAAGTCCCCTGCGTCTACCCGTTCCGCCACGGCCCCGCGCTCTGCTTACGCGATCGCCGGGCCGGCGGCTACTGCCGGCGTGCAAGGCGGG
>DASVZX010000048.1:0-6711 GCA_036391435.1 Anaeromyxobacter sp.
AACAGCGTGCCGACGTGACCCTCCGTGTCCTTCGCCAACGGGTTCGACTTGCGCTGAAAGCCATGGTTGGCCTTGCCGGCGTCGTGGAGGGCCGCGAGCACGCAAAGCCGGGCCACCGCGGCCCGGTCGAGATCATCGAGACCGCCCAGGCGAGCGAGCCTGCGCCGGAGCACATCGTCGGCCAGCAGCCGCTCGCAGACGGCTGCGACGTCGGCGCAGTGATCGATCAACGGATGCCAGGCGACGACGCTGCCGTCGTCCGCCTGCTGCAGCTTGCCCCAAGGTGCTGTTGGAGAGCCCCTCATGCCCCGCCGGACCGCGAGTCTACGCGAGAGGGCCGACACGTGATCTCGATCAGGCCTGTTCCCAAACCTGATTGGCGGCGACAGGACGCACGTCGCTAGGAACCAGCGGTTCCGCAGGGATGTGCGCGCCGCTCCCCCGCCTGCCCCGCCCTACCCCGCCGGCAGCCTCGGCTCTTGCTGCGACAGGCAGTGCAGCGTCCCGAGCCCCCACACGAGGTCGAGCGCGTGGACGCCCACGACCGGCCGGTCCCGGAACAGCTCCGCCAGGATCCCGAGCGCGATCCGGTCGTTCGGGTCGCCGAAGGTCGGGACGAGGACCGCCGCGTTCGAGACGTAGAAGTTCGCGTAGCTCGCCGGGAGCCGCCGGCCGTCGAAGACGACCGGCGCGGGCATCGGGAGGTGCACGACCTCCGGGCGCGAGCCGTCCTGGAGCCTCGACGACTCGAGCCGCTCGCGGTTCTCCTCGAGCGGGCGGTGGTTCGGGTCGTTCGCGTTCGCCTCGCGGCAGAGCACGACGACCCGGGGCCCGACGAACCGGGCGAGGTCGTCCACGTGGCCGTGCGTGTCGTCGCCGGCGATCCCCTTCCCGAGCCAGATCGTGTCGGGGGCGCCGAGCGCCTCGGCGAACACCGCCTCGTAGTCCTCGCGCGAGAACCCGGGGTTGCGGACCTGGACCTCGGGGTCGAGGAGGCACTCCTCGGTCGCGAGGATCGTCCCCTGTCCGTTCACGTCGACGGCGCCGCCCTCGAGCACGACGGGGCGGCCGTTCCGCGCGACCGGGAGGAGCGGGACGCCGAGCGCCTTCGCCGCGCGCTCGGGGACCTTCACGTCGTGCTTCCAGTCGGGGTACTTCGCCCAGGCGTTGAAGCGGAACCGGGCGATCGCCTTCCGGCCGTCCTTGCGGACGAAGATCGGACCCGAGTCGCGCGTCCAGACGCGGTCGGTGCGGACGCGGCGCAGCTCGACGCCCTCGAGCCCGACGTTCGCGCGGGCGAGCGTCTTCCTCACCTTCGCCTCGTGCTCGGCGTCCTGGACGAGCAGGCGCACCGTCTCGCCGCGGGCCACGTTCCGGACGATCTCCGCGTAGACCCACGGGATGGGGGCGAACTTGCCCGGCCAGTCGCGGACGTTGTGCGGCCAGGCGAGCCACGTCGCCTCGTGCGGCCCCCACTCCGCGGGCATGAGCTGCGGCCGCGGCTGGACGATCGGGATCGGCTGGGTCACGGTCGGGCCCGGCATCACTCGATGAACCTCCTGTCGATGCCCTGGTAGGCGTCGATGCGGCGGTCGCGCAGGAACGGCCAGCCGCGCCGCACCTCCTCGATCCGGCCGAGGTCCACCTCGCCGACCAGGATCTCCTCCCTCTCGATCGAGGCCTCGGCGACGACCACGCCGAACGGATCGCAGAGGAAGGACGTGCCCCAGAACTCGAGCCCCGCGCCGCCGGGCGGCCCCGGCTCGTGCCCGACGCGGTTCACCGCGGCGACGTAGCAGCCGTTCGCGATGGCGTGGCCGCGCTGGATCGTCCGCCACGCGTCGCGCTGCTGGGCGCCGAGCTGCGCCTTCTCGGCCGGGTGCCAGCCGATGGCGGTCGGATAGAAGAGGACGGCGGCGCCGCGGAGCGCGGTGAGCCGCGCGCCCTCCGGGTACCACTGGTCCCAGCAGATGAGCGTCCCGATCTTGCCGAACCGCGTGTCGAACGCCTGGAAGCCGAGGTCGCCCGGCGTGAAGTAGAACTTCTCGTAGAAGGCCGGGTCGTCCGGGATGTGCATCTTCCGGTAGAGACCCGCCGTCTTCCCGTCCGCGTCGAGGATGACCGCGCTGTTGTGGTAGAGCCCCGGCGCGCGCCGCTCGAAGATCGGGACGACCACCGCGACGCCCGCCTTCCTCGCCACGGCGGAGAGTCGCTCGGTGCTCGGCCCCGGCACCGGTTCGGCGAGGTCGAAGAGCGCCGCGTCCTCCCGCTGGCAGAAGTAGGGCGAGCGGTAGAGCTCGGGCAGGCAGACCACCTGCGCGCCCTTCCGCGCCGCCTCCTCGACCCGCGCGGCGGCCTTGTCGAGGTTCGCCTGCGGGTCGGCGCTCATCGACATCTGGACGAGCCCGACCTTGAACTTCGTGGTCATCGTTTCGCGTCTCCGGCCCGCCGCTCCGGTCCCGGCGAGGGACGGGATTGTAGACGAGGCGGGCGGTCCGCGCGACGCGATCCGGGGCGTGCAGGAGCCGGGGCAAACGCCCGGATCCCCGCGCGTCCGCAGGGTTGCGAGCGCCGCGCCGCTGGGATACCACCATCCGCTGCATGGCCGACGCCCCGCGCCCGTCGAACTTCCTCGCCGACATCGTCGCGGCCGACGTCGCCGCGGGCCGGAACGGCGGCAAGGTCGTGACCCGCTTCCCGCCCGAGCCGAACGGCTTCCTCCACATCGGCCACGCGAAGTCGATCCTCCTGAACTTCGGCCTCGCGAGCGCCTTCGGCGGCCGCACGCACCTCCGGTTCGACGACACGAACCCGGTGACCGAGGAGACCGAGTACGTCGACGCCATCCAGGCCGACGTCCGCTGGCTCGGCTGCGAGTGGGGGACGCACCTCCACTACGCGTCCGACCACTTCGCGCGCATGTACGAGTGCGCCGAGTGGCTCGTCCGCGAGGGCAAGGCGTACGTCGACGAGCAGCCGCAGGACGCGATCCGCGAGCAGCGCGGCTCCTTCGACCGCCCGGGCACGAGCTCCCCGTTCCGCGACCGCCCCGCCGCGGAGAGCCTCGACAAGCTCCGCCGGATGAAGGCGGGGGAGTTCCCGGACGGCGCGATGGTGCTCCGCGCGAAGATCGACATGGCGCACCCGAACGTGCTCCTGCGCGACCCGCTCCTCTACCGGATCCGGCACGCGCACCACCACCGGACCGGCGACGCCTGGTGCATCTACCCGATGTACGACTTTGCCCATCCGCTCGAGGACGCGTTCGAGGGCGTCACCCACTCCATCTGCACGCTCGAGTTCGAGTCGAACCGCGAGCTGTACGACTGGGTGCTCGACGCCCTCGGCCCGTGGGACCCGCGCCCGCGCCAGTACGAGTTCGCGCGGCTCGCCCTCGGCTACACGGTGATGTCGAAGCGGAAGCTCCTCCAGCTCGTGAACGAGGGGCGCGTCTCCGGGTGGGACGACCCGCGCATGCCGACCATCGCCGGGATGCGCCGCCGCGGCGTGACGCCGGACGCGCTGCGCGACTTCGCCGACCTCATCGGCGTCGCGAAGAACAACAGCGTGGTGGACATCGGCAAGTTCGAGTTCGCCGTCCGCGGCGACCTCGAGGCCCGCTCGCCGCGGGCGCTCGCCGTGCTCGACCCGATCCGGCTCGTCGTGACGACCTTCCCGCAGGGGACGGTCGAGGCGCTCGACGTCCCCTGGTGGCCCGGCGATCCGGCGCGTGCGGGGGAGACGCGCGAGGTCCCGTTCGGCCGCGAGCTCCTGATCGAGCGCGAGGACTTCTCGCTCGACCCGCCGAAGGACTGGAGGCGGCTCGCGCCCGGCCGCGAGGTCCGGCTCGCCGGCGCCTACGTCGTCCGCTGCGACGAGGTCGTGCGCGGCGCGGGCGGCGAGGTGGTCGAGGTGCGCTGCTCGCACGACGCGACCTCGCGCGGCGACGCCGGCGCCTCCCGGCGCGCGTCCGGGACCATCCACTGGGTCCACGCGACGCGCTCGATCCCCGCGGAGGTCCGGCTGTACGACCGGCTCTTCAAGGTGGAGCTGCCCGACGCCGAGCCGAGCTTCCTCGACGCGCTCAACCCGGACTCCCTCGCCGTGGCGAACGGCGCGCGCGTCGAGGCCGCCCTCGCGTCCGCCGCGCCCGGGAGCCGCTGGCAGTTCCTCCGGCAGGGCTACTTCTTCGCGGACCCGCTGGACTCGAGGCCCGGGAAGCCGGTCTTCAACCGCACCCTCACGCTCAAGGACACCTGGGGCGCGAGGGCCGCCGCCGCGAAGCCGGCGGAGGATCGCCGCGCCCGCGAGCGGAGGGCCTCGCCGGACGCGCCCCCGCCGCCCCGGAAGACCCGCGCCGAGTTCCGCGCGGAGGCCCGCGCGGCGAGCCCCGAGCTCGAGCGGCGCTACCGGGCCTACGCGAAGGAGCACGGCCTCTCGCAGGACGAGGCGGACCTCCTCACCGCCGATCCGGCGACCGCCGCGTACTTCGACGCCGCGATCGCCGCGAAGGCGAAGCCCGCGTCGGCCGCGCGGTGGCTCCTGAACGACCTCGCCGGGCTCGCCGGCGACCGCGCGCTCGACGCGATCCCCCTCTCCGGCGCGGGCTTCGGCCGCTTCGTCGCGCTCGTGGACGCCGGCCGGCTGACGGCCGCGGGCGCGAAGACGCTCCTCGCCGACCTCGTCGCGAGCGGCGGCGATCCCGAGGCGCGGATGGAGGCGCTCGGCCTCGAGAAGGCGCACGACCGGGGCGCGGTCGAGGCCGCCGTCGGGCGCGCCCTCGCGGCGAAGGCGGCGGAGGTCGCGCGCTACCGGGCGGGAGAGAAGAAGCTCTTCGGCGTCCTCGTCGGCGCGGCGATGAAGGAGACGGCGGGGACCGCCGACGCCGCCCTCGTCCGCGAGCTGCTCGAGGAGCGGCTCGGGTAGGCGTCCCTCCCATCGCCGGCTGGCCGCATCGACGTGACGCCGGGTACGATGTCCTCCCGAGGGAGGGGACATGGACCCGAGACCGCTCACGCCGTTCGAAGGCGCCGCGCTCGAGCCGGCCGGCGCCCGCGCACCGGAGGTGCTGCCGACGACGCTCGCGGACCCGCCGGGCGCGCCCGGAGGTCCGCCTCCCCGGGCCTCCTATCCGGTCCGCCACTGGCGCGGAGAGCTGTCGCTGCCCGTCGCGTACTGGGTCTCCTCGCTGCTGTTCACGCTCGCGGCCGTGCTCGCGTTCGCGCCGCTCCGGCTCGTCTCGGTCACCTCCCACCCGCGCCCGTGGTCGCTCCTCGCCCTCGGGGGGTGGAGCTTCTTCCTCGTCGCGAACACCTGGCTCCTCGTCGGCATCTGGCGCTCCGCCCGCGCACACCCCTCCCGCGGCGGCTCGGCGTTCTGGGCGAGCGCCGCCCGGGTCGTCACGGTGTTCGGCTGGCTCAGCTTCGGGTCGATCGCGGTGTTCCGGGTCGTGCCCCAGGTGACGGAGTTCGGGAAGGTCGCCTTCGGCAGGTCCGAGCTGTCGGACACGCGCGTGCGCGTGATCCGGGACGGCGCCGAGGTGGAGGTGAACGGCCTGCTCGGGTTCGGCATCGCCGAGGAGCTCCGGCGCGCGCTCGATGCGAACCCCGGGATCCGGGTCGTCCACCTGAACAGCAACGGCGGCCGCATCGCGGAGGCGATGGAGCTCGCGAAGCTCATCCGCGAGCGGAAGCTCGTGACGTACGTCGCGACGCAGTGCCTCTCCGCTTGCGTGACGGCCTTCGCCGCGGGCGAGGAGCGCTGGATCTCCCGCAAGTCCGTCCTCGGCCTCCACGCGCCGAGCATGCCGGGCATGACGCCGGAGGAGGTCCGCGCCGCGACGGCGGAGGAGCGCCGCTTCCTCGAGTCGCGCGGCATCGACCGCGCCTTCCTCGCGCGCGGGTTCCAGACCGCCCCGGACGACATGTGGAGGCCGCCGAACGCGGAGGTCCTGAAGGCGCGGCTCGCGACGGGGTTCGCCCCCGAGAACAGCGTCGGCATCTCCGGCGCGTCCGCCCACGAGCTCGAGGAGGTCGGCCGGGAGATCTCGCGCGTCCGCGTGTACGCGGTCCTCCAGCGGACCCACCCGGACGTGCACGCCGCGATCGTCCGCGAGTTCGAGGAGGGGTTCCGGCGCGGCCGATCGCTCGAGGAGATCCGCGCCGCCACGTTCCCCAAGGTGGCGGCGGTCTTCACCGCCGCGCTCCCGCGCGCGCCGGATCCCGCGCTCCGCGGGTTCGCGGACCTCCTCGTCGCGCAGGCGCGCGCGCTCCAGCGGAGCGATCCCCGGCACTGCGCGGCGCTCCTCGACGGCTCGGCGTCGCTCGCCGTGCTGAACCTCCTCCCGGAGGAGCTCCGCAAGCGCGACCTCGAGGTCCAGGCGGACGTCATCGAGGGCGCGAGCGCGACGCCGCAGCCGACACCCACCGTCGACGAGATGGCGCCGCGGTTCCCGGTCATCCTCGCCGCGATGTCCGCGCGCGCGCGGAAGGACATGTCGCTCCTGAACGACCCCGCGGCGCGGAAGGCGGCGCCCGACCGCTACTGTGACGCGGCGGTGTCGCTCTACGCGGCGATCCTCACCCGCCCCGACGCGGAGGCGGGCCCCATGCTGCGCGCGCTCCTCGGCGCCGGCGCGGCCGCGCCGTGACGGGCGCCCACGGCTGCGGGCCGGCAGGGCGCCACGCGGCGGCCGGGGCCCGGACCGTTCGC
>DASVZX010000049.1:0-9516 GCA_036391435.1 Anaeromyxobacter sp.
CCCGGATCGACTCCCCGCTCCCCCGGACGGCGCCCGGGGGAGAGGGCCGGACGGAGGGGGCCCAGCGCGCCCGCGCGCTCCCCGCTCGCGTCGCCGTGGCGGTCGCCGTCGCCGAGCCGCCGCCCGGCCCGCCCGCCTCCGATCTGGACGGCCAGATCCTGGCCGAGATCCGCGCCGCCCTCCGCGGCTGCACCTCCGAGGGGCTCGCCGCCGCCCTCGGCGCGCCACCGCCTCGCGTCGACGCGGCGCTCGAGGCGCTCGCCGTCCGCGGGGCCGTCGCCCGGCGCGGGACACGCTGGTTCACGAGCTAGGGGAACGGGATGGAAAACGTCCGGTACACCGCGAAGCGCCTGGCCGAGATCGTCGGCGCGACCCCGAAGCAGGTGGAGGCCGCGCTCGGGCGGAGGGACGGCCTCGGGCCCGAGGACCTGCCCGTCCTCCGCGCGAAGCTGAAGAAGCCCGCGGCGCCCTTCCCGCCGCGCGTCCAGCTCTTCCTCAACTTCAAGGGCGGCACCGGCAAGACGAGCATCTCGTCCTCCTACGCCTACCGGCTCGCCGAGCGCGGCTACCGCGTGCTCATGCTCGACCTCGACAGCCAGGGCCACGCCACGAAGTGCCTCGGCAAGGAGGGCGGGAGCTTCGAGCGGACGCTCCTCGACGTCCTCATCCGCAAGACGCCCATCGACGAGGTGACGATCCCGACGGCGATGCCCGGGCTCTCGCTCGTCCCGGCGAACCTCGCGATGAGCACGATCGACCTCGCGCTCATGCCGCTCGCGGGCCGCGAGTTCCGGCTGCGGAACGCGCTCGCCGGCCACGCCGGCAAGTACGACTTCGTCGTGATGGACGCGCCGCCGTCGTTCGGGCTCCTGAACCTGAACGCGCTCATGGCCGCGGACGACCTCGTCATCCCGGTCCTCGCCGACTTCCTCTCCTACGACGGCCTGCGGCTCCTCTTCGAGACGGTGCAGGGGCTCGAGACGGACCTCTCGCACCAGCTCGAGAACATCTTCATCGTCGTGAACGCCTTCAACCAGACGTTCAAGATCGCGCGCGAGGCGCTCGACGCGCTGAAGACCCACTACGCCGACTACCTCCTCGGCACGGTCGTGCGGCAGTGCACGAAGTTCGCCCAGGCGTCGAGCGAGGGCTGCCCGATCTTCGGGTACGACGCGGACTCCAAGGGCGCCAAGGACATCGACGCCGTCCAGGAGGAGATCTTCGACCGCATCCGCGCGACGGCGAAGGCCGTCGCCGGGGCGGCGGGAGCGTAGCGCATGCGCAAGGCCTTCGACGCCAACGTCCCCAAGCTGAAGCCGCGGCTCCGCGCCAACGGGACCGGCCCCGCCACGCTTCCGCTCGACTCCCCCCCGAGCCCGAGCCCGAGCCCGAGCCCGAGCCCGACCGCGACCGCGACCGCGACCGCGACCGCGACCCCGGCTGCGACCCCGACCGCAGCCCCGCGGGATCTCCCCCCTCTCCCCCTGGCAGCGCCAGGGGGAGAGGGCCGGGGAGAGGGGGCCGAGCGCGCCCGCCCGCCGTCCGCGCGTGCCGACCAGCCCGCCGCCACCTCCGACGTCCTCACCCGCAAGGATCGCCTCGAGAAGATCAAGCGCAGGGTCGCCGAGGCCTCTCGCCCCGCGGCGCGCCCGGCGCCGGTCCCGGCCGACCCCGCCCGCGCCGCCGAGAGCGTCCTCGGGCTCGTGCGCGATCTCGAGGCCGAGCTCTCGCGCGCCCGCGAGAAGGAGGAGGCGCTCCGCGCGGACCTCGACGACACGAAGCGCGAGCTCGCGCGCGCCGCCGCCGAGGGGCGCCAGGGGGCGGAGCGGCTCGCCGCCTCGGAGAAGGAGCTCGAGGAGAAGCGCGGCGTGCTGGCCGAGCTGCTCGAGGAGATGCAGGCGCTCGAGGACGAGCGCGACGAGTCGGTCCGGCGCGCGCAGGCGCTCTCCGCGCTCGACGAGGAGCGCGCGAAGCTGCTCGAGGACGTCTCGCGCCGCGCCGAGGAGGAGGCGCGCCTGCGCGCCGAGCGCGAGGCCGAGGTCGAGCGGCTCTCCGAGGATCTCCGCGCCGGCGCCCAGGACACGGCCCGACTCCGCGCCGCGGTCGGGGAGCTCGCCCGCGAGCGCGACCAGCTCGCCGCCGAGCTGGAGCGCGCCCGCGAGGAGCGCGACGACCTCGCCGCCGCGAAGGGCGCGCTCGAGCAGGTTCACGCGGCCCTCGCGCAGGCGCGGGCGCGGCTCGGGTAGTCGCGGGCGGCCTGCGAGGGGCGGCACGCGACCGCGTGCGCCCCGCGCGCCGCCCCGCTAGGCAACCGCCATGGAGACGCGTCGCCTCGCCTTCGGCGGCCCGGAGGTGAGCCGCCTCGGCCTCGGCCTCGCCGCGCTCGGCCGTCCCGCGTACATCGACCTCGGCCGCGCGGACGACCTGCCGGGGGAGCGCTCGCCCGAGGATCTGGAGCGGCGGACGCACGAGGTGCTCGACGCCGCCCTCGGCGGTGGCGTCACCTACGTGGACGCCGCCCGCTCCTACGGGCGCGCCGAGTCCTTCCTCGCGAGCTGGCTCGACGCACGCGCGATCCGCCCCGGGCGGATCGTGGTCGGGTCGAAGTGGGGCTACCGCTACGTGGGCGGCTGGCGCCTCTTCACCGACCGGCACGAGGTGAAGGACCACTCCGCGGCGGCGCTCCAGGCGCAGCTCGCCGAGTCGCGCGCCGTGCTCGGATCGCACCTCGCCCTCTACCAGATCCACTCCGCCACGCCGGACTCGGGCGTCCTCGAGGACGCCGGGGTGCTCGACGACCTCGCCGCGCTGCGCGACTCGGGGGTCCGGGTGGGCGTGACGGTGAGCGGTCCGGGGCAGCCGGACGTGATCCGCCGCGCGCTCGCGATCCGGCGCGGGGACGCGCCGCTCTTCGCCTCGATCCAGGCGACCTGGAACGTCCTCGAGCGCTCGTGCGAGGACGCGCTGCGCGAGGCGCACGCCGCGGGCCGCACCGTCATCGTGAAGGAGGTGCTCGCGAACGGGCGGCTCGGGCCGCGCGGGGACGCGGGCCGCGACGGCCCGCTCGCGCTCCTCGCCCGCGACCTGCACGTCGGCCCCGACGCGGTCGCGATCGCCGCGGCGCTCGCGCGCCCGTGGGCGGACGTCGTGCTCCTCGGGCCCGTCACGGTGGAGCAGCTCCGCTCGAACCTGCGCGCGCTCGAGGTGCGGCCCGGGCCCGCCCTCCTCGCCCGGGTCGAGCCGCTGCGCCGCGAGCCCGCCGCCTACTGGCGCGAGCGGGCGGCGCTCATCTGGACGTGACCCGCCGCGGGGGCGGCGCCCGGCCCGCCCCGGGTGGCGAAGAGCCCCGGAAAGGGGCCCCACCCAGGCGGCGAGCCCGAGGTAGCCTGGGGTCTGCGCGGCAGCGCGCAGGCGGCACCGGAACAGCCGCGGCGACGCCGCACGTTCCTTAGACCAAGGGGTCATGCCTCGACACCTCGACGACCGCACGGCGTTCCGCTCGCTCGTCCGGCGCACGCTCGTGCTCCCGCTCGTCCTCGTGGCGCTGCTCGCCGCCGGCGTCGTCGGCGAGATCCTCCACCTCGCGAACCTCCACCGCTCGGTCGATCACGCCGACCAGGCCATCTCCCAGGCGAACAACGTCCAGAAGCTCTACCTCGACTCCGAGACCGGGCTCCGCGGGTACATCCTCACGCGCCTGCCGGAGTTCCTCGAGCCCTACCGGAGCGCGCGCAGCGCGCTCCCCCCGGCCCTCGCCAACCTCAGGATCCTCGTCGCGGACGACCCGGGCCAGATCGCCCGGCTCGACGCCATCGCCTCGCGCGGCGAGGCGTGGCTCGTCGTGGCCGAGCACCGGATCTCCGAGACGCGGAACGGGCAGGCCGTCCCGGAGCAGGAGTCCATCGAGGGCAAGGCGCGGATGGACGCCATCCGCGCCCTCGTGCACGAGTTCATCTCCGCCGAGGAGGCGCTGCGGCTCGAGCGGAGCGACGACACCCAGCACTCGAGCTCCGTCGCGCTGTGGCTCACCGTCCTCGTGACGCTCTCCCTCGGGGGCGCGATGGCGATCCTGGGGCGGCGCCAGCTCGTGGGGCTCTCCGGGAAGTACGAGGAGGTCCTGGCGGAGCAGCGCCGGCAGACCGACGCGCTGCAGCGCCAGGAGTGGGTGAGCCGGGGCCGGGCGCACCTCGTCGACGAGGTCCGGGGCGACCTCGACGAGCGCCAGGTGTCGCGCCGGCTCCTGGCCGCGCTCGCGGGGTACGCCGAGGCCGCCGTCGGCGCGGTCTACGCGGTCTCGGAGAGCCGGGAGAAGCTCGAGCTGCGGGCGACGCACGGCAGCGCCGAGGGGGGCGACCTCGCCCCGCCCGCGACGATCTCGATCGACTCCTCGTGGCTCGGCGAGGTCGCGCGCGAGCGCCGCGTCGTCCGGCTCGCGGACCTCCCTCCCGACCACGTCCGCGTCGGGACCGCCACCGGCGTCTCCAGCCCGCGCGAGCTCGTGCTCGCGCCGCTCGTGGCCGGAGACGAGACGATCGCCGTGGTGGAGCTCGGGTTCCTGCGACCCTGCGGCGAGCGGGTGCTCGACTTCCTGCGGGCGGCCGCCGAGCCGGGCGGGTTCGCGCTGCGGTCCGCGCGCTTTCGCGCCCACCTCGCCGACCTGCTCCGCGCGACGCAGCGCCAGGCGCACGATCTCCAGCAGCAGCAGGAGGAGCTCCGCGTCGCGAACGAGGAGCTGCACGAGCAGAGCCGCGCGCTGCAGCAGTCGCAGGCGCGGCTCGAGGAGCAGCAGGAGGAGCTGCGGGCCTCGAACGCGCAGCTCGCCGACCAGGCCGCGGCGCTCGAGGTGCAGCGCGACGGCCTCGAGAAGGCGCAGTCGGCGCTGGTGGAGAAGGCGGATCAGCTCGCGCGGGCGAACCGGTACAAGTCCGAGTTCCTCGCGAACATGAGCCACGAGCTCCGGACGCCGCTCAACAGCTCGCTCATCCTCGCGAAGCTCCTCGCGGACAACAAGGCCGGGAACCTCACCGCGGAGCAGGTGCGCTACGCGCAGACCATCTCTTCGGCCGGCAACGACCTGCTCGAGCTCATCAACGACATCCTCGATCTGTCGCGCATCGAGGCGGGGAAGATGGACGTGAAGCCGGAGCGGATCGCGACGGCCGGCGTGCTCGAGCGGCTCGAGCGGACGTTCCAGCCGGTCGCCGCGGAGAAGGGGCTCCGCTTCTCCGTCGGGGCGGAGCCCGGCGCGCCCGAGGCGATCGAGACCGACCCGCAGCGGCTCCAGCAGATCCTGAAGAACCTCCTCTCGAACGCCCTCAAGTTCACCGAGCGCGGCGAGGTCTCGCTGCGCGTCGGGGCGTCCGGCCCGGCGCGGGTCGCCTTCGTCGTCCGGGACACCGGCATCGGCATCGCCCGCGAGGACCAGGGGGCGATCTTCGAGGCGTTCCGCCAGCTCGACGGCAGCGTGCACCGCCAGCACGGCGGGACCGGGCTCGGCCTCACGATCTCGCGCGACCTCGCGCGCAGGCTGGGCGGCGAGATCTTCGTCGAGAGCGTCGCGGGGGAGGGCAGCACCTTCAGCCTCGTCCTCCCCCTCGCCGCGCCCGCCGCGGAGCGCCCGGCCGCCGCGATGGCGCGCGAGGAGGCGGCCCCCGCCGCGGAGCGGCCGCGCGCGGGCCGGGACGGGACGGAGCCGCCGGCCCGCGTCGCGCCCCCGCCGCTGCCCGACGACCGGGACGAGGTGACGCCCGGCGGCCGGGCGCTCCTCGTCGTGGAGGACGACCTGCGCTTCGCGCGGATCCTGTACGACCTCGCGCACGAGCTGCGGTTCCGGTGCATCGTGACGGCGACCGCCGGCGACGCCTTCGAGCTCGCGCGGATCCACCAGCCGAGCGGCGTCGTGCTCGACGTGAACCTCCCGGACGGCTCGGGGCTGAGCGTCCTCGAGCAGCTGAAGCGCAGCCCGGACACCCGCCACATCCCGGTCCACGTCGTCTCGGTCGCCGACGACACGCAGCGCGCGCTGGAGATGGGGGCGATCGGGTACGCGCTGAAGCCCGTCCGCCGCGAGCAGCTCGTCGAGGCGTTCCAGAAGCTCGAGCAGCGGTCCGACCCGCGCGCCCGCAAGGTGCTCGTCGTCGAGGACGCGGCGGCCCAGCGCGACGCGCTCGCGCGCCTGCTCGGGAGCGACGGGGTGGAGATCGTCTCGGTCGGGACGGCGCAGGAGGCGCTCGCCGAGCTCCGGGCCGGCGCCTTCGACTGCATGGTCCTCGACCTCGGGCTCCCGGACATGACGGGGTACGAGCTGCTCGAGCGGATGTCGGCGGACGAGGCGTTCTCCTCCCCGCCCGTCATCGTGTACACCGGCCGCGCGCTCTCCCCCGACGAGGAGCTGAAGCTGCGCCGCTACTCGAAGTCCGTCGTCATCAAGGGCGCGCGCTCCCCGGAGCGGCTCCTCGACGAGGTGACGCTGTTCATCCACCGCGTGGAGGCGACGCTCCCGCGCGAGCAGCAGCGCATGCTCCGCGAGGCGCGCAGCCGCGACAGCGTCCTCGACGGCCGGCGGGTCCTCCTCGTCGAGGACGACGTCCGCAACGTGTTCGCCCTCACGAGCGTGCTCGAGGCGAGGGGCGCGACGATCGAGGTCGCGCGCAACGGTCGCGAGGCGCTCGACGCCCTCGCGCGGGCCGCCGACGGCGCGCCGCCGCCGGACCTCGTCCTCATGGACGTCATGATGCCGGTGATGGACGGGCTCACGGCGATCCGCGAGATCCGCGCCCAGGACGCCTGGAAGAAGCTGCCCATCATCGCGCTGACCGCGAAGGCGATGCCCGAGGACCGCGAGAGCTGCGTCGCGGCCGGGGCGAACGACTACGTCCCGAAGCCGCTCGACGTCGAGCGGCTCCTCTCCCTCGTGCGCGTGTGGATGCCGAAGTAGGAGCGGCTGTGGGATCGGTCCCGAGCGAGCTCGACATCGAGATCCGGCTGCTGCTCGAGGCGGTCTACCTCCGCTACCAGCACGACTTCCGCCACTACGCGCTCGCGTCGCTCCGGCGCCGGATCCCGAGGGCGGTCGAGCACTTCGGCCTCGACTCCGTCTCCGCGCTCCAGGGGCGGGTCCTCCGCGACGCGGCGGCGTTCCGCGAGCTGCTGCCGTTCCTCACCGTCCAGGTGAGCGAGATGTTCCGCGACCCGCCGTTCTTCCTCGCGCTGCGCCGGGACGTCCTGCCGCGGCTCGAGACCTACCCGACCGTCCGCGTGTGGGTCGCCGGCTGCTCGGCCGGCGAGGAGGTGTACGCCCTGGCCATCCTGCTCCGCGAGGAGGGGCTGCTCGAGCGCAGCATCGTCTACGCGAGCGACGTGTCGCCGGACGCGCTCGAGCGCGCCGAGCGCGGGATCTACGAGCTCGACCGCGTCGAGCAGTTCGGCGCGAGCTACCTCGCCGCGGGCGGGCGCGGCGCGCTCTCCGACTACTACACGGCCGCCTACGGCGCGGCCCGCTTCGACCCGGCGCTCCGGGCGAACGTCGTGTTCACCGACCACAGCCTCGCGACCGACCACGTCTTCGCGGAGGTGCAGCTCGTCACCTGCCGCAACGTCCTCATCTACTTCGACGCGGCGCTCCAGAACCGGGCGGTGGGCCTCTTCCGCGACGCGCTCTGCCACCGCGGCGTCCTCGGGCTCGGCCTCGGGGAGACCCTGCGCTTCACCGAGCACGCCGACGCCTTCGAGCCGCTGAACGCGAGCCTGCGGCTCTACCGGAAGCGATGACGGGATCCGACGCCAGGCCGCGCGGAGGGGCGCACGGGATCGAGCTCGTCGTGATGGGCGGCTCCGCGGGGTCGCTCGACGCGCTCGCGGCGCTCCTGCCCGGGCTCCCGCCGGGGTGGCCCCTCCCCCTCGTCCTCGTGATCCACCTCCCGCGCGCCGGCCCGAGCGCGCTCCCCGCGGTGCTCGCCGCGCACACGGCCCTCCCGGTCGTGGAGGCCGAGGACAAGCAGCCGCTCGCCCGCGGCACCATCCACGTGGCGCGCCCCGGCTACCACCTCCTCGTGGACGCGGGACCCGCGCTCGCGCTCTCGGTGGAGGACCCCGTCCACTTCTCGATGCCGTCCGTCGACGTGCTCTTCGAGTCCGCGGCCGCGACGTGCGGCCCGTCCGTCGCCGCGGTCGTGCTGAGCGGCGGGAACGAGGACGGGAGCCGTGGCCTCGCCGCGGTGCGGGAGGCGGGCGGCGTCGTCGCCGTCCAGGCGCCGGAGGACGCGGCGATGGACCTCATGCCGCGCGCCGCCCTGCGGGGGTGCCCCGACGCGACCGTGCTCCCGGCCCGCGCCCTCGGCAGGTTCCTCGCGGCCCTCGCCGCGGGCGGGAGCTAGGGAGGCGAGACCGCATGGCGAGACCCCCCCGGATCCTGCTCGTCGACGATCGCGAGGAGAACCTCCTCGCGCTCGAGGCGCTCCTCCGCGAGGAGAAGGCGGAGCTCGTGCGGGCGCGGTCCGGGACGGAGGCCCTCGAGCTCCTCCTCGCGGGCGAGTTCGCGCTCGCGATCGTCGACGTGCAGATGCCGGAGATGGACGGGATCGAGCTCGCCGAGCTCATGCGGGGCACCGTGCGCACCCGCGAGGTCCCGATCGTGCTCGTCACCGCCGGGCTCCACGACGAGGCGCGCGTGTTCCGGGGGTACGAGCTCGGCGCGGTCGACTTCCTCCACAAGCCGCTCGACCCGATGGCGCTGCGCAGCAAGGTGGCCGTCTTCCTCCAGCTGCACCGCCAGCGGCAGCAGCTCTCCGACCAGCTCGCGGAGCTCCGCCGGGCGAAGCAGGCGCTCCAGGAGTCGGACCAGCGCAAGGACGACTTCCTGGCGGTGCTCTCCCACGAGCTGCGCAACCCGCTCGCGCCCATCCAGAACGGGCTCTACATCCTGCGCCGGTCGATGCCGAAGGACGAGCGGGCGGCGCGGGCGGTGGACGTCATCGAGCGCCAGGCCCGCCACCTCGAGCGGCTCGTGAGCGACCTGCTCGACGTGACCCGCATCGCCCGCGGGAAGGTGCAGCTCCAGCGGCAGCGGCTCGACCTCGCCGAGGCGCTCCGCCGGACGGCGGACGACCACCGGCAGCCCTTCGCGGCGAAGGGCGTCGCGTTCCAGGTCACGACGCCGCCGGGCCCGGTCTGGGTCGAGGCGGATCCGACGCGGCTCGCGCAGATCGTCGGGAACCTCCTCGTGAACGCCCTCAAGTTCACCGACGCGGGCCAGAGCGTCTCGCTCTCGATCGGGGTGGACGACCGCGGCGCGGCGATCGTCGTCGCCGACGAGGGGGCCGGCATCGCGCCGCAGCTGCTGCCCGTCATCTTCGACCCGTTCACGCAGGCCGATCGCACGCTCGCGCGCAGCCAGGGCGGCCTCGGGCTGGGGCTCGCGCTCGTGAAGGGCATGGTCGAGCTCCACGGCGGCGACGTCTCGGCGACGAGCCGCGGGCCCGGGGAGGGCGCGACGTTCCGGGTGCGCCTGCCGCTCGC
>DASVZX010000050.1:0-9098 GCA_036391435.1 Anaeromyxobacter sp.
GCGCGCGGCGAGCTCGTCCAGCTCGGCGATCCCGAGCAGCCGCGCGGCCGCGAGGTAGGCGAGCCCCCCCGCGACCACGGGGCCGAGGCCGAGCGCGAGCCGGCCCGGGAGCCCGCGACGGGGGAGCAGCGCGGCGAGCCCATGCCAGCTCGCCCACGCCACGACGCCGAGCACGGCCGACGCGACGAGCACCTTCCCGAGCTGCGGGACGACCCCGGTGCCGCCGAGGCCGCCGTGGCGCGAGCGCCAGGCGAGGACGAGCACGGCGAAGTTCGCCATCGCGGCGAGCGAGGTCCCGAGCGCGACGCCGCGGAACCCGAGCACGGGGTAGAGCGTCACGTTGAGCGCCACGTTCGAGGCCATCCCGAGGACGCTGCCGACGACGGGGACGCGCGCCTCGTCGAGCGCGTAGAACGCGGGCGCGAAGACCTTCACGGACGAGTACGCGTAGAGGCCGAGCGCGTAGAAGAGCAGGGCCTGCGCCGTCGCGTGGGTGTCCGCCGCGGCGAAGCGGCCGTGCTCGTAGATGAGGCCGATGATGGGGTCGCCGAGCACGGCGAGGCCGACCGACGACGGCACGTTCAGGAACGCGACGAGCCGCATCGCCGAGCCGAGCGTCGTCTTGACGGCCGGCATGTCCTTCGCCGCGGCGCGCTGCGCGACGCCGGCGCCCGCCACGGTCGCGATGGCGACGCCGAAGACGCCGAGCGGGAGCTGCATGAGCCGGAAGGCGTACTGGAGCCAGCTCGTCGCGCCGACCTCGCGCGTCGCGAACCAGGTGTTCACGAGCACGTTCACCTGCGTCGCCGCGAGCCCGACCACCGCCATCGCCATGAGCCGCCCGATCCGGCGCAGGCGCGGGTCGGCGAGCTCGCCGCGCGCGAGCCGCGGGCGCGCGCGGTAGCCGAGGGCGCGGAGCGAGGGGGCCTGGACGAGGAGCTGGAGGAGCCCGCCCAGCATCGTCCCCGCCGCCCAGCCCACCACCGCGCGCTCCGGCGGCCACCCCGCGAGCCACAGGCCCGCGCCGACGGCGATCGAGCCGACGTTGAAGAGGGCGGGCGCGAGCGCCGGGGCGGTGAAGCGGCTCTGCGCGTTCAGCATCCCCATCGCGACCGCGGAGAGCGACACGAGCAGGAGGAACGGCATCATGACGCGGGTGAGGAGGGTCGCGAGCGCCCGCTCCTGCACGGCCGGCGCGATGGCGGCCACCACCTCGCCCGCGAACGTCACGCCGAGGAGCGTGATCGCGCCGAGGAGCACGAGCACGACCGCGACGACCGCGTTCGCGAGCCGGTAGGCGGCCTCGCGCCCCGCGTTCCGGTGCGCGTCGGCGAACACCGGGACGAAGGCCGACGAGAGCGCCCCCTCCGCGAAGAGGTCGCGCAGGAGGTTCGGGATCCGGAAGGCGACGATGAAGGCGTCGGACCAGCGGTTCGCGCCCACGAGCGCCGCGAAGAGCTGCTCGCGGACGAGCCCGAGCACGCGCGACGTCATCGTCGCCGCGGAGAGCCACACCGCCCGTCCGACGCGGACGGGCGCTGCCGGGGGCGCGGCCGGCGGGGCCTGCGGCGGGGGGAGCGGCGTCACTCAGTGCTTGCCGCCCTCGGGACCCTTCGCGGCGGCCTCCTTCTTCATCATGAAGGCCTTCGCCTGCGCCTGGATCGTCTGCGGGACGTTCCGGTCGCGCGCGAGCTCCTTGATGTCCTTCTCCTGGAGCGTGAAGAGCATCTTCAGCGCGGTGGGGAGCGGGACCTTGGGGTTCTTCACGAGCGAGATCTTGATCGCGTAGTTCCGGACGAACTCGCGGTTCGAGTAGATGTACCGCAGCACGTCCCCGCTCACGGTGCGCGAGTTGGCGAGCCCGATGATCTCGCCGTCGGTGATCCGCGGGCTCGTCGCGGCGGCCATCGACACGAGCTTGTTCGAGTCGCGCAGGAGGAGCGTGCGCGCCTCCTTGTTGCCGAGCGTGGCGAGCTTGATCTTCTCGGCGACCGACATCTTCATGACCCGCTGCGTGATGGTCTGCCGCTTCTGCTCCTGCTCGGCGAGCGCGGCCGGGGGGGGGACCGCCCCGCCCTCGGCGTCGCTCGCGAGCACGTCGCCGTACTCGGACATGAGGGCCGCGGCGGTCTCGCCGGCGGGGAGCGGCTTCGCGGTCGGGTCGACGCCGTGGACGCGCTTGTGCGCCTCGACGAGCTGCGGGACGTCGAGGAGGGTGAGGCCGTTGCGGACGCAGAAGTCGCAGGCGCCGTCGATCGTGGAGGCGAGCGCCTCGGGGTTCCGGCAGAGGCCGCGGACGATGTCGTCGTGGCGCAGCAGCCGGAGCTCGTTCTGCCGCACGATCTCCGAGAGCTTGCGGGAGAGCGTGGGCGCGAGCCGCGCGACGGTCTCGTCCGGGGTCGCCGCGTTGAGGAGGACGAGCTCGAGCGCCGCCTCGTTCGAGGCGAGCCGGTCCGAGAGCCAGTCGAGGACCGGCCCCTTCATCCCCTCCGACCGGAGCGCGACGCCCCAGATCTTGTCGGGCAGCCCCCCGGCGGTCCTCACCGCCGTGTCGCGCACGGCGGCGTCGGCGTCGAACGAGAGGAGGAACAGGAGCGTGCAGAGGTCGACGGGCGCCACCGCCGGCACGAGCCCCTTCGCGCCCATCATGCGGAGCGGCGGCGGCGCCTTCGCGTCCGCGTGCTTCTGCAGGGGCCTGGGCAGGACGTCGAGGGGCAGGGGGCAGTCGGGCATCCCGGCTCCGGTCAGCGGTTGCGCTCGTGGAGGATGCGCAGGCCGTCGAGGGTGAGGTGCTCGTCCACCTCCTGGATCGACCTCGACACGCCCGCGATGAGGGGCGCGAGGCCGCCGGTCGCGACGATCTTCGGCGCGAAGCCGAGCTCGTCGGACATGCGCGCGCAGATGCCGTCGACGAGCCCGACGTACCCGTACACGAGCCCGGCCTGCATCGACGCGACGGTGTTCCGGCCGATGACCACCGGCGGCTTCGCGAACTCGACGCGCGGGAGCTTCGAGGCGGAGCGCGCGAGCGCGTCCATCGAGATGGCGATCCCCGGGCAGATGGCGCCGCCCAGGTACTCGCCCTTCTGCGAGACCGCGTCGAAGGTCGTGGCGGTGCCGAAGTCCACCACGATGAGCCCCTGCCGCCAGCGGTCGAACGCGGCGACCGCGTTCACCACGCGGTCCGCTCCGACCTCGCGGGGGTTCTCGTAGAGGATGGGCATCCCGGTCTTCAGGCCGGGCCCCACGAACATCGGCTTCACCCGGAAGTAGCGCGCCACCATCTGCTCGAGGGTGAGCGCGAGCGGCGGCACGACGCTCGAGATCGCGACCGCCGTCACCGCCGCGGGGTCGAGCCCGGTGATCTCGAACATCTGGCGGAGGAGGATGCCGTACTCGTCCGCCGTGCGGCCCTGGCTCGTCTGGAGGCGCCAGTGGTGGCGGAGGGTGGCGCCCTCGAACGCGCCGACCACGGTGTTCGTGTTTCCGACGTCGATGGCGAGCAGCACGGGCCGAGCGTAGCCGCCGGGGGAGGACCGGTCAACGCGACCGCACGAGCGTGACGTCGCCGGCGAGGACGCGCTCGAGGCCGGCCGGGCCGCGCACGAGGAGCGCCCCGCTCGCGTCGAGGTCCTCGGCGACGCCGCGGAGCTCGCGCCCGGCCTCCCTCACGAGCACCTCGCGCCCGAGGGTGACGCTCCGCTCCCGCCAGGCCTCGCGGATCGGCGCGAACCCCTCCTCCGCGTGCCGGTCGAGCCAGCCCTCGAGGGCGGTGAAGCAGGCGGCCGCGAGCAGCGCGCGCGGCGCGGGCTGGCCGCGCTCCAGGAGCACGCTCGTCGCCTCCTCGCGGAGCTCCTCCGGGAAGTCCTCGCGGCGGGCGTTCACGTTCACGCCGGCGCCCACGACGACCCAGTGCACGCGGTCGGGCTCCGCCGCGAGCTCGGTGAGCACGCCCGCGATCTTGCGCCCGGAGGCGAGCACGTCGTTCGGCCACTTGATGCCCGCCCCCACCCCCGCCTGGCGGAGCGCGTCGCAGATCGCGAGCGAGGCGACGAGCGTCAGCTCGGGGGCGCGCGCGGGCGGCAGCTCGGGCCGGAGCACGACGGAGAAGTAGAGGTTCCGGCGCGGCGGGGAGATCCAGGCGCGACCCCGCCGCCCGCGACCGGCCGTCTGCGCCTCGGCGATCACGACCTCCCCGTCCTCGGCGCCCTCCTCCGCGAGCTCCTTCGCGCGGTCGTTCGTCGAGCCGATCTCCTCGTACCAGTGCAGCACCTGGCCGAGGTCGTGGGTGTTGAGGAGCGGCCGGATCTCGAGCGGGGTGAGCCGGTCGGGCACGCCGGCGAGCCGGTAGCCGCGCGCGGGGACCGCGTCGATGCGGTAGCCCTGCGCCCGGAGCGCCTCGACGTGCTTCCACACCGCCGCGCGGGTGAGGCCGAGCTTGTCCGAGATCGCCTCCCCCGACACGAACTCGTCGCCGGCCTCCGCGAGGAAGGCCAGCACGAGCTCCTCGGAGGCGTGCGGCTCGGCCATCGACACCGGATCCTCACCCCAGCTCGAACGAGATGTCCACCGCCCGGGCCGAGTGCGTGATCCCCCCCATCGAGACGAAGTCCACCCCGGTCGCGGCGACGCGCGGGAGGCGCTCGAGGGTCATGTTCCCGCTCGCCTCGAGCGGCACCCGGCCCGCCGCGCGCCGGACCGCCTCCGCGATCGCCACGTCGTCCATGTTGTCGAGGAGCACGATGTCCGCGCCTGCGGCGAGCGCCTGGTCGAGCCCGGCGAGGTCGACGACCTCCACCTCGATCTTGAGCATGGCGCCGGCCCGCTCGCGGGCGCGGCGGACCGCCTCGGCGACCCCGCCGCAGGCCGCGACGTGGTTGTCCTTCACGAGGACGCCGTCGCCGAGCGCGAACCGGTGGTTCTTCCCGCCCCCGGCCCGGACCGCCTCCTTCTCGAGCATCCGGAAGCCGGGCGTGGTCTTGCGCGTGTCGAGCAGGCGGGTCCTCCCCCCGCCCTGCGCGAGCGCGTCGACGCACAGGCGCGTCGCGGTCGCGACGCCCGAGAGGCGCTGGAGGAAGTTGAGCGCGGTGCGCTCGGCGGCGAGGAGGGCGCGGACGGGGCCAAACGCGGCCCCGAAGATCTCCCCGCGCGCGACGCGCGCCCCGTCCTCGCGCTCGAGGCGGCACGCCGCCCCGAGCTTCTCGAAGACGCGCGCCGCGACGGCGCCGCCGGCGAGCACGAGGTCCTCCTTCGCGAGGAGCCTCCCCTCACCGCGGGCCGCCGCGTCGATCGTCGCCTCGCTCGTCGCGTCGCCGAGGAGGAGGTCCTCCTCGAGCGCCAGGTCGACGAGCCGCTCGGCGTGGGCCGCGAGCCGAGCCATCGCGGAGGGCCTACCGGCCGCGCTTCTTCGCGCCGCGCTTCTTGGCGGCGCGCCGGGCGGGCTTCCGTCCCGTCTTCTTGGCGGCCTTCTTCTTGCCGGCCTTCCTCGCGGCGCGGCGCGGCGCGGCCTTGCGGGCGGCCTTCTTCTTCGCCTTCTTCCTCGCCGGCCTGCGCGGCGTGCTCGCGGCCTTCACGCGCTCGACCGCGGCCTCGACGCCGGAGGCGACGGCGGTGCCGATCGCCTTGCCGACCTCGCTCACCGTCGTCACGACCTTCTCCATCGTCTCCATGGCGCCGGAGGCGGTGGAGGACGGCTGGGACGGCGGCGTGGGCGAGCTCGGGTTCTGGTTCTCGTTCTCCATCGTTTCCCTCCTGCCAGGACTCGCCCCGGGCGAGTCCAACGTGCCGGATAGCATGGCACGATGCGCCTCGAGCTTGCCTCTTTTTTCGCGGAGCTCGCCGGCGCGCGCGCGGTCCTTCTCGACGACCTCGGGCGGCGCCTTCTGGACGAAGCTCGGGTTCGCCAGCTTCCGCTCGACGCCGCCGAGGTCGCCCTCGATCTTCTCGATTTCCTTGGCGATTCTGGCGAGCTCCGCCCCGAGGTCCACCGCGTGCCCGAAGTGGATGCGCACCTCGAAGCCCGCGCGCACCGCCACCGCGCTGGTCGGCGCCGGACGGGTCGTGTGCGCGATGTAGATGTCGCTCCGGTCGACGTTTGCCAGACGGTGAATCAGCCCCTGCTCCGCGTCGAACGCGGCCTTCACCGACGGATCCTCCGTCGCGATGTCGATCCGGAGCGGCGCCCGCGGCGGGATGTTCATCTCCCCGCGGACGTTGCGGATCGCGTCCACCGTCTCGAGCAGCGGCTGGAACCCGCGCTCCGCCGCCTCGTCGACGGCGCCGGCCGCCGGGTACGGCGCGGCGAGGATCGCGTCCGGCCAGGCGTCCCCCTTCACCTTCGCGCGGAGCACGTGCCAGAGCTCCTCGGTGATGAAGGGCATGAACGGGTGGAGGAGCCGGAGCGCGGTCGCGAGCGCGTGCACGAGCGTGCCCTGCGCGGCGCGCTTGCGCGACGGGTCGTCGCCGTAGAGGGCGTCCTTCGCCAGCTCGATGTACCAGTCGCACAGCTCGTGCCACACGAAGTGGTAGACCGTCCCCGCCGCCTCGTTGAACTTGAACGCCTCGAGCGCCGCCACCGTCTCGTTCACCGCGCGCTGCGTGCGCGCGAGGATCCAGCGGTCCGCGGCGGTGCGCCCGTCGGCGCCCGCGCCCGGGCGCGCCTCGAAGCACTCGAGGTACATGAGCGCGCAGCGGCTCGAGTTCCAGAGCTTGTTCGCGAACGCGCGGTAGCACACGATGCGATCCTTCGCGAGCTTGATGTCGCGCCCCTGCGCCGTCAGCGCGGCGAGCGTGAAGCGCAGCGCGTCCGCGCCGTACTGCTCGGTGATGACGAGGGGGTCGATGACGTTCCCCTTCGTCTTCGACATCTTCTGCCCCTTCTCGTCGCGCACCATCGGGTGCAGGTACACGACGCGGAAGGGCACCTCGCCCATGAAGTGGATGCCCATCATCATCATCCGGGCGACCCAGAAGAAGATGATGTCGTGGCCGGTCTCCATGACCGACGTCGGGTAGAACGTCCGGAGCGTCTCGGTCCGGTCCGGCCAGCCCATCGTCGAGAAGGGCCAGAGCGCCGAGGAGAACCAGGTGTCGAGCACGTCCTCGTCCTGGCGCAGCGCCGTCTTCGCGCAGGTCGCGCACGCGGCGGGCGCCTCGCGGGCGACCGTGACGTGGCCGTCCGGGCAGTACCAGGCCGGGATCTGGTGGCCCCACCAGAGCTGGCGGCTGATGCACCAGTCGTGGATGTTGCGCATCCACGCCATGTACGTGTTGGTCCACTGCTCGGGGATGAAGCGGGTCTTCCCCTGCTCCACCGCCTCGATCGCCGGCTTCGCGAGCGGCGCGATCCGGACGTACCACTGGTCGGAGAGGAGCGGCTCGAGGATCGTCTGCGAGCGCTGGCAGCGGCCGATGGCGAGGAGGTGCGGCCTCGTCCCGCGATCGAGCCCCTGCGCGGCGAGGAGCTCCTTCACCTTCCTGCGCGCCTCGAACCGGTCGAGCCCGGCGACCGGGCCCGCCGCCGCCGTCATCCTCGCGTCGGGGCCGATGACAGTGATCTGCTCGAGGCCGTGGCGCTTGCCCACCTCGAAGTCGTTGAAGTCGTGGGCGGGCGTCACCTTCACCGCGCCGGTGCCGAACTTCGGGTCGACGAGGATCGCGTCGGCGACGATCGGCAACGTGCGGCCGGTGAGCGGGTGGCGCACCTGCTTGCCGACGACCGCGCGGTAGCGCTCGTCGTCGGGGTGGACCGCGACCGCGGTGTCGCCGAGCATGGTCTCCGGGCGCGTGGTGGCCACCACGATCTCGCCGGAGCCGTCGGCGAGCGGATACGCGAACGACCAGAGCTCGCCCTGCTCCGCGTCCTTCTGCTCGACCTCGAGGTCGGAGAGCGCGGTGTGGCAGTCCGGGCACCAGTTGATGAGCTTCTTCTCGCGGTAGACGAGCCCCTCCTCGTGCAGGCGCACGAACACCTCGCGCACCGCGCGGGAGAGCCCCTCGTCCATCGTGAACCGCTCGCGCGCCCAGTCGAGCGACGCGCCGAGCGCCTTGTGCTGCTCGCCGATCCGCGAGCCGTACCTCTCCTTCCAGGCCCAGACGCGCCTGAGGAACTCGGCGCGGCCGAGGTCGTGGCGCGAGACCTTCTCGGTCTTCTTGAGCTCCTTCTCGACGACCATCTGCGTCGCGATGCCGGCGTGATCGGTGCCGGGGAGCCAGAGCGTGTTGTACCCGCTCATCTTCTTCCAGCGGACGAGCACGTCCTGCAGCGTCGCGGTGAGCGCGTGGCCGAGGTGGAGCGAGCCCGTCACGTTGGGCGGCGGCAGCACGATCGAGAAGGGCGGGCGCGCGTGGTCCTGCTCGTCGCCGTGGAAGTAGCCGCGCTCGGTCCAGAAGCGGTACCAGCGCGCCTCGACGTCCTTGTGCTCGTAGCCCTTCGAGAGCTCGGTGCGGGTCTCGTCGGTGGTGGCGGGGTTCTGCACGTTCTTCTCCTGCGGCCAAGGCGGACTCCCCTGCTGCCCGGTAGGTAGGCCGCAGGGAGCGGGCCGGCGCATCTCGCTTCGCGAGAAGCGCCTGGCCCGGAGATGGGACGGCCTAGCGCGTCTTCACGAGCCGGTCGAGGTTCTCGCGGATGATCGTCTCGGCGAGCTGGGGGACGACCTCCCAGACCACCCGCTCGATGACGTCGCGCGACGCCTTCGAGAGCGCCTCGCGGAGCGC
This sequence comes from Anaeromyxobacter sp., assembly GCA_036391435.1. Lineage (GTDB taxonomy): Bacteria > Myxococcota > Myxococcia > Myxococcales > Anaeromyxobacteraceae > Anaeromyxobacter. The sequence continues at coordinate 8,716 of DASVZX010000050.1, forward strand.
GGCCTCGCCGCCGTCGGACGACGGCGCGGGGCCGGGCTGGTGCCCGGTCTTCTCGGGCGGCGGCACGAACGCGTGCATGGGCGCGAGCTCGGGCTCCTGGCCGGTGTCCGCGGGGAGCTCGATCGACGCTGGGCGCGCCTTCGGGGCGGCGGGCGCCTCGGCCTCGACGTCGAAGGACAGCTCGTCGGGCGGCGAAGCGATCGCGGCCGGCGGCGCCGCGGGCGCCCGGGCGGCGGGCCGGGGCGGCCCCAGATCCAGGTCGCCGAAGTCCTCCTCGGCGGCGCGCGGCGGAGCCTTCGGGGCGACGCCGAAGCCGAACGGATCGCGCTTGGGCGCCGGGCCGGGCGCCGCGCCGGTGGGCGACGGGGCCGCGGGCCCCGGCG
>DASVZX010000051.1:0-30254 GCA_036391435.1 Anaeromyxobacter sp.
GGGGCGCGGCGGGCGGCGCCTCGGCCGGCTTCTCCTCGGGCGCGGCGCTGCGCCTCACCTCGGCGACGGCCGCGGCGGCCGCGCGGATCACGGAACCACTCAGCTCGGTCAGCGTCTTCATGAGGCGTAGTCCTACACGGCCGCGGCCCGCGAAGAAAGCGCATCCGGCCGCGGGCGGGGTCGGCGCGCCGGCCCGAGGTCGCCCCGGCGACCCCCGGGCCGGTCCGGCGCGCACGCCCCGCTGCGGTTAAAGCGTCGAGGGCGCGGCGCGGCCGGCGAGGAGACGACGATGGCGTCCCTGAGCGGGAAGGTGGCGGTGGTGACGGGGGCAGGATCGGGGATCGGGCGCGAGGTCGCGCTCGCGTACGCGCGCGAAGGCGCGGCGGTGCTCGTCTCCGACGTGAACGAGGCGGGCGGGCGCGAGACCGTGGCCGCGATCGCGGCGGCGAAGGGGCGGGCGAGCTTCTTCCGCGCGGACGTGTCCCGGACGGCGGAGTGTGCGGCCCTCGCCGACGAGGCGGTGCGCACGTTCGGGCGGCTCGACGTCGCGTGCAACAACGCCGGGATCGGCGGCGCGATCGCGCCCGTCGCCGAGCAGCCCATCGAGGCCTGGGACCGGATCATCGCCGTGAACCTGTCGAGCGTCTTCTACTGCATGCGCGCGCAGATCCCGCGGATGCTCGAGCGCGGCGGCGGCGCGATCGTGAACATGGCGTCGATCCTCGGCGCGGTGGGGTTCCCGGGGTCGGCGGGGTACGTCGCGGCGAAGCACGGCGTGGTGGGGCTCACGCGGACCGCCGCGCTCGAGTACTCGGTGCAGGGCGTGCGCGTGAACGCGGTCGGACCCGGGTTCATCGAGACGCCGCTCCTCGCCGGCATGGACGCCGCGGCGCGCGCCGGGCTCGTCGCCCTTCACCCGATCGGCCGGCTCGGGCGGCCGCAGGAGGTCGCGGAGCTCGTCGTCTGGCTGTCGTCGCCGGCGTCGTCGTTCGTGACCGGCGCGTACGTGCCGATCGACGGCGGCTACCTCGCGCGCTGACGCCCCACGTTCGCGGCCCCCGCGCGCCGTTGGGTCGCGTCGCGGCGTCGCCTCCCCGCGCGCCGTCCGACCTGCCGGGGTACGATGCCGCGCATGCACGACGCGCTCGGCCGCTACCCCGTCTCCGTCTCGATCCCGGTGGCGTGGGGCGAGATGGACGCGTTCCGGCACGTGAACAACGTCGCGTACGCGCGCTGGGTCGAGACGGGACGCATCGCGTACTTCCGCCGCATCGGGTTCCTCGAGCGCATGGGGTCCGAGGGGATCGGCCCGATCCTCGCGCGCCTCACCATCGACTACCGCAAGCCCGTCACGTTCCCGGACACGGTCCGCGTGGACGTCACCACGACGAAGATCGGCAGGAGCTCCTTCACGCTCGCCTACCGCATGTGGAGCGAGGCGCAGGCGGCCGAGGTCGTCACGGCCGAGGACGTGATCGTCGTCATGGACTACCGCGCGTCGCGGGCGGTGCCCGTCGACGACGCGCTGCGTTCTGCCATCGCGGCGCTCGAGGCGTCCGCGTCCCGGTCCTCGCGCGCCTCCCACGGCTGACCCGGGTGGCCCCGACCCCGCGGCCCATGCACGGAACGTGCACGCTGCGTGCGCGTCCCGGATGGTCCGTGCCCATCTTGGTCGTGGATCTCGCACCCCGGGGAGCGCCAAGAGGTTTTCCCCATGTACCACCAAAACTACAATCCCTTCGGCAACGCCGCCGTCTCCACGATCGTCGCCGCCATCCCGATCCTCGTCCTGCTCTACTTCATCGCGCTGCACCCGCACCGCGACGCGAAGGGGCGACGTCACCTCGGGATCAAGGCGCAGTACGCCGCCTTCTTCGGCGTGCTCGCCGCGTTCCTCGTCTCGACGATCGCCTTCCGGATGCCGGTCGCCTCGGCCGTGTCGGCGCTCGTGTACGGGTCGCTCTCCGGCTTCCTCGGGATCATCTGGATCGTCCTCGCGGCGATGTTCCTGTACACGATGACGGTCATCACCGGGCAGTTCGAGATCGTGAAGGAGTCGATCGTCCACATCTCGTTCGACCGGCGGCTCCAGGTGCTCCTCATCGCGTTCTCCTTCGGCGCGATCATCGAGGGGACCTCCGGGTTCGGCACGCCCGTCGCCATCGCGGGCGCGGTCATGGTCGGCCTCGGGTTCCCGCCGTTCCAGTCCGCCGTGCTGAACCTGCTCGCGAACACCGCGCCGGTCGCGTACGGCGCGATCGGCACGCCGATCGTCACGCTCGCCGCGGTGAGCGGCCTCGATCAGCTCACGCTCTCCACGATGGTCGGCCGCCAGCTGCCCTGGGCGTCCCTGCTCGTGCCGTTCTGGCTCGTCGTCGTGTTCGTGAAGATGGAGAAGGGGACGTGGAAGCAGGCCTTCGAGGTCTGGCCGGCCGCGCTCGTCTCGGGCGGCTCGTTCGCGCTCATGCAGCACTACGCGTCGAGCAAGAACGAGCTGCACCTCATGACGGACGTCGTCGCCGGCGTCTTCTCGGTGATCGTCACCGCCCTCTTCCTCCGGTACGTCTGGCACCCGAAGGAGCGCTTCCTCCTCAAGACCGAGCGCGAGGCGGGGGCGGCGGCCCAGGCGAGCGGCGTCAAGCGGGGCGAGTACGCGTACCCGTACACGGCGAAGCAGACGATCTACGCCTGGGTGCCGTGGGCGATCCTCATCGGCGCCTGCGCGCTCTGGGGCATGCCGGACTTCAAGAAGTTCCTGAACGACCTCATCCCGGTCCACTTCGCGCTGGGCCCGAGCTTCGGCGGGACGCTCTCGCTGCCCGCCTGGAAGATGCCGGAGCTGCACCTGCTCGTGCAGCGCATGCCGCCCATCGCGCCGCCGAACGCGAAGCCGGAGGCCGCCGTCTTCACCATCAACTGGCTGTCGGCGGCGGGGACCGGCGTGTTCGTCGCGGCCCTCCTCTCCGGCCTCGCCCTGCGGATGAGCGCGGCGCAGTGGCGGGAGGCCGTCTCGCGCACGATGCACCGCATGAAGGTGCCCGTGCTCGTCATCGGCCAGGTGCTCGCCCTCGGATACCTCACGCGGTACGCCGGGACGGACGCGGTCCTCGGCCTCGCGTTCACCTCCGCCGGCTGGGCCTATCCGTTCTTCGCCGCGTACCTCGGCTGGCTCGGCGTGTTCCTCACCGGCTCGGACACGGCCTCGAACGCGCTCTTCGGGAGCCTCCAGCGGATCACCGCGCAGCAGCTCCACCTCAACGAGGTGCTCATCGTCGCCACGAACTCGACCGGCGGGGTCATGGGCAAGATGATCGACGCCCAGTCGATCATGGTCGCCAGCGCGGCCTGCTACGACGACCCGGAGGAGCGCGCGCACTCCCTCGGCCCCATCTTCCGGCGCGTCTGGTGGTACTCCGTCCTCGGCGCGGCGTTCATCGGGCTCGTCGCGATCCTCCAGGCGTACGTCTTCACCGGGTCGATCCCGAGCCTGCCCGTGAAGTGACGACCCGGCCGGGTACGGCGGCGGCGGCGCCCGGGCCGGCGGGCGCCGGGACGCCCCGCCTGGCTCGTTTCGGACGAACCGCGGCCCCGTACATGTTCGGCAGGTATGCGAGGCCTCCCCGGCACCGCCCGCCTCTCCATCCCGGCCGAGCGACCCGGCTCGGCCGAGGCCGATCCCCTGCTCCAGGCGGCGCTCGACCTCGCCGGCGCGCAGGACGTCGCGCGCGTCGCGGACGTCGTGCGGCGGGCCGCGCGCGCGCTGACCGGCGCGGACGGCGTCACCTTCGTGCTCCGCGAGGGCGACCAGGTGCACTACCTCGACGAGGACGCGATCGCGCCCCTGTGGAAGGGGATGCGCTTCCCGGCGAGCCTGTGCATCTCGGGCTGGGCGATGCAGCACCGCCGGACCGTGGTGATCGAGGACGTGCTCGAGGACGCCCGCATCCCCCGGCACCTCTACGCCCCCACGTTCGTGAAGAGCCTCGCCATGGTGCCGGTCCGCCCGGAGGATCCGGTCGCGGCCATCGGCGCCTACTGGGCGGTCCCCCACCGCGCGACGCCGCGCGAGATCGACCACCTCGGCGCGCTCGCCGGGTTCGCCGCGGTCGCGCTGGCGAACGTCGCGCTCGTCGCCGAGCTCCGGCAGGCCATCGAGGCGCGCGACACGTTCATGGCCGTCGCCGCGCACGAGCTGCGCACGCCGCTCTCGGCCCTGGCGCTGCAGGTCGGGCTGTGCGAGCGGCAGCTCGCCGGCGGCGGTGACCGGCGCGAGGCGCTCGGGAGCGGGATCGGCCGGATCGGGCGCGCGACGCGGCGGCTCTCCGAGCTCGTGGAGCGTCTGCTCGACCTCTCCACCCTCCAGCAGCGGCCGCTCGCCCTCGAGCGGGAGCCGGTGGATCTCGTCGCGATCGCGCGCGAGGCCGCGGAGGTCGCCGGCGGCGGGCAGGCGGAGATCCGGATCGACGGGCCGGAGCGGCTCGTCGGGAGGTTCGACCGGGTCCGCGTCGCGCAGGCGCTCGAGAACCTGCTCGCGAACGCCGTGAAGTTCGGCGCCGGCGCGCCGGTGGACGTCGCGATCTCCGAGGCGCCCCTCGTCGCCCGCGTCGCCGTCCGGGATCGCGGGATCGGCATCCCCCCGGAGGCGCGCGAGCGGATCTTCGACCGGTTCGAGCGCGCCGTCCCGACCCGGAACTTCGGCGGGTTCGGCCTCGGCCTGTGGCTCGTGCGGCAGATCGTCGAGGCCCACGGCGGCACGGTGGACGTCGCGAGCGCGCCGGGAGCGGGAGCGACCTTCACCGTCGAGCTGCCGCTGCGGTGACGCGCCGCCCGATCCCACGGTCCCACTGGGCGTGCGTCGCAGGCGGGCCCGGCCGGCGGGCCGCCGTCCGGGCGCGGAGAGCCCGGGCCGGAGAGGAGCCGGCGCGGAGGGCGCGACGCCCGCGCGGGGTGCGGGTGCGGGGGGCCGTGGGCAAGATGAGGGCGTGCCGTCGGGACCGTCACCCGGACGCGCCGGCCTCGCGCCGCGCGTCGCGAACGCGCTGCTCGGCGCCTGGCTCGTCGCGTCCGTGCTCCTGTGGCGCCACCTGGGGCCCGAGGGGTTCAACGCGCTCGTCACCGGCCTGCTCGTGGTCACGGTCGCGCCGATCGCGGCGTGGGCGCCGCGGCTCCGCGTCGGCGGCGCCTTCCTCGGCGGGTGGCTCCTCGTCACGACGCTCGTCCTCGTCCACGCGCGCCGGTTCACGCTCTTCCACGACCTCGCCGTGTCGATCGCGATCGTCGCCCTCGCGGCCGTGCCGAGCCGGCCGTGGCGGTACCGCCGGCGCGCCGAGGCGTAGCGGCGCCCTCGCGGGCGCGGCACGGCGGGGGCGCGGGGCGCGGGGCGCGGCGAAAGGCTCGTGCGGGGATGGGGGCTCACCGGCGGGGTCCGACGCCTTGCCGCTCCCCCGCCGCGAAGCCATCGTTGCGCGGTCCCGCGGTGTTCCGGGCGGGTCGCAATCCGGCGTCCCGGTCGAGGAGCAGGCGCGCGGAGGAGCGTATGTTCGACACGAAGTGGATGGCGGTCGCCGCGGCCGTGATGCTCGCCGGAGCCGCGGACGCGCAGAGCCCGGCGGCGACCCCGGAGGGCAACCCGGGCTCGACGACGGGCGCGCAGGGCGGATCTTCGTCCGCGGCGCAGGCCGGCGGCGAGACCGGCACGAAGAGCAGCACGAAGAAGCACCACAAGCGCCACAAGAAGTCGACGTCGAAGAAGTCCTCGGCGAGCGGCTCGTCGGGGTCGATGGGCTCGAGCGGCTCGTCGGAGTCGATGGCCGGCACGGGCTCCTCGGGCTCCGAGCCGTCGGCGACGGGCTCGAGCGCGACCGGCTCGACCCCCGCGAAGCACAAGGCGAAGACGTCGAAGAAGGCGAAGAAGGGCAGCGCGTCGAAGTCGTCGAAGTCGAGGTCCTCGGCGTCCGGCACCACCGGCACCCCGGGCTCCGAGACGGGCTCCGAGCCGGAGACGAAGTAGGCCGGCCGCGGGATCGGCGCGCCTCCGGGTCCGGAGGTGCGCCGGCGCCGCGCCGCGAGCGCCGGAGTCACCGCGCCGGCAGCTCGTCGACGAGCTCGCCCCTCGACGGCCGCGCGCTGTCGGTGCAGGCGGGGCGAACCAATCCTCGAGGCCTGCCGTGACCACGCGGTCCCGATCCCGACGCTCTGCCACCTCGACGGGCTGTCGGAGGTCTCGAGCTGCCGGCTCTGCCTCGTCGAGGTGAAGGGCTTCCCGCGTCCCCTCGCCGCGTGCTCGACCCGCGCGATCGACGGGATGGACCACGGTCGGCGTTCCGGCCGCCCCCGCGTGGATCATAGGCCAGCGGCGCCCCCGCGTCGCCGCGGCACCGGAGCCCTTCCGGGCGCCCGCCGCCCCGGCCGTCCTCCCCTCCGGGGTGCGCGGGTCTCGCGCCCGCTCCCGCGCCCGCGCCCGAGGGAGGCCGGGCACGGGCACGGGCTCGGGCGCGTTCGCGGGGGCCTCGACCGGCCGCCGGAGCCGTCCGTTGCACCGGGGCCCGCGGCCCGGCATAACCTTCCAGCGTGCCCCCGCTCCCCTTCCACCTGCCGGTCGCGGTCGTCGTCCTCGTCACGCTCGCGGGCGCGGCGGCGATGCTCGCCTGGCGCGTCCGCGAGGCGCGCACGCCGGTGTCGACGCGGAAGATCGTGGTTCCGCCCCTCGGGATGAGCACGGGGTTCCTCATGTTCCTCGCGCCCGCGGCGCGCATCCCGTGGTCGTGGGCGAGCGCCGCCTTCGCGCTCGGCGCGGTCGTGCTCGCCGTGCCCCTCGCGCGCACGTCGCGCCTCGTGCGGAGCGGCGACGTCGTGTGGATGCGGCGCTCGCGCGCGTTCCTCTGGATCCTGCTCGGCCTGCTCGTCGTCCGGACCGCGCTCCGCGCGTACGTGGAGCAGGTGGTGACGCCCATGCAGACCGGCGCCCTCTTCTTCGTGCTCGCCTTCGGGATGATCCTGCGCTGGCGGGTCGGCATGCTGCTCGAGTACCGCCGCCTCGTCGCGGCGCCGGCGCGCGTCGAGCCCGCCGGCGCCCCGCCCCCCCGTTGAGCACCGCGCCGGGGCTCGCCCCGATTGGACGGGGGACGCGCGGGCGCGGAAGCGGCTACGGGTGGGTGGCCGGGCGGCGGCACGGATGCGCGGGCTCCCCGCGCCTCGCCGGGTGGCGTGCGGGCGGCCCGGCCGCGCACCAACTTGCGGGGGACGACGAAGGGGACCGATGCCCGGAAGAGACCTCCAGCTCGCCGACGTCCTGGAGCGCCACCGGGACGAGATCGTCGCGCGCTGGTCGGCGCGCGCGACCGCCATCCTCGGCGAGCGGCTCGAGGGACACGAGCTGCGCGACGGCGTCCCCGACCTCGTCGACGCGATCGCGCGCGAGCTCCGGCGCGGGGACGGCGCGGGCGGCGCCGCGGAGCCGATCGCCCGCCACCACGCGCGGCAGCGCCACGCGGTCCGGGTCGACCTCGCCCGGATGCTGCGCGAGTACGGGCTGCTGCAGGACGCGATCCTGGAGGTGGCGGAGGAGCGGGGCGGGGCGCCGCTCACGATCGCGGAGCTGCGCGCCCTCGGCGCGGTGCTCGACGCCTCGATCGCCGCCGCGGGCGACGCCTACGTCGCCGAGCGCGACGCCGCGCAGGCGAGCCTCGAGGCGCGCCTCCGCGAGGTGGCCGATCACGCGCCGGCGGGCGTGTTCCTGGAGGACGGCGCGGGCCGCTACGTGTTCGCGAACCGCTGGATGGCGTCGCTGCTGGGGCTCCCGCGCGAGCAGCTCGTGGGCCGGACCGCGGCGGACCTGCGGCCGGCGGGCGCCGGCGGGGACCGGGGCGAGCGCGAGCGGCGCGCCGCCCGGGAGGGCGAGGTGCTCTCCGAGGACGTCGTGCCCACCCCGCGCGGCGAGCGGGTCCTCGCGACGGTGCGCTTCCCGTTCCAGCTCACCGAGGACGAGGTGGGCACCTTCGCCATCGCGGTGGACGTGACGGACCGCAGGCGCGCGGAGCGGGCGCTCGCCGCCGGCCAGGCGCGCGCCCGCGCGATCCTCGCCAACATCCGCGACTCGATCGTGGTGCTCCAGGGGGTCGCGGGCGACGGCGCCGAGTGGCGATTCGTCGAGGCGAACGACGGCGCGCTCGAGCTCCTCGGGCGCGCCCGCGACGAGGTCGTGGGGCGCACGCTCGGCGAGCTCCTCCCGGACCGCGCCGAGACGCTCCGCCCGGTGCTCGCGCGCGTCCTCGAGAGCGGCGAGCCCCACCGCTACGAGACCTCCTACCGCGGCCGGACGTCGATGGTGACGGTGTTCCGGATCGACGCGTCGACGGTGGGGAGCGCCGCGCTCGACATCACGGACCGCAAGCGCTCCGAGGATGCGATCCGCGCCGCGAACGAGCGCCTCGTGGAGGCGGACCGCCGCAAGGACGAGTTCCTGCGGATGCTCTCGCACGAGCTGCGCAACCCGCTCGCGCCCATCCGGAACTCCGTCCACATCCTGCAGCGCGCGGACCCCGGCGGCGAGCAGGCCCGCCGGGCGCGCGAGGTGATCGCGCGCCAGTCGGATCACATGACGCGCCTCATCGACGACCTCCTCGACGTGACGCGCATCGGCAGCGGGAAGATCGCGCTGCGCCGCGCGGACGTCGACCTCGGGGAGGTGGTGAAGCGCACGGCGGAGGACCACCGCTCCCTCTTCTCGGACCGTGGGATCGCGCTCGAGGTGCGCGTCCCCGGCGCGCCGCTCCGGACGAGCGGCGACGCGACGCGGCTCGCGCAGATCGTCGGGAACCTCCTGCAGAACGCGGCCAAGTTCACGCCGGCGGGCGGCCGGGTCTCGGTGGAGGCCCGCGCCGCCGACGGGCGCGTCGAGGTCGCGGTGCGGGACACGGGGGTCGGGGTGGACGCGACGGTCCGGGGACAGATCTTCGAGCCCTTCGTGCAGGGCGACCGGACGCTCGCGCGCAGCGGCGGCGGGCTCGGCCTCGGGCTCGCGCTCGTGAAGGGGATCGCCGAGCTGCACGGGGGCGGCGCGAGCGTGGAGAGCGAGGGGCCCGGGCGCGGGGCCGCGTTCCGCGTCTGGCTCCCGTCCGCGCCCCCCGCGACCGCGCCCGCCGCGAGCGCCGCCCCGCCCCGGGTGGTCGCGAGGCGCCGCGTGCTCGTGGTGGACGACAACCGCGACGCCGCCGAGTCGCTCGCGGAGCTCGTCCAGGCGTTCGGCCACGAGGTCGAGATCGCGCACGACGGGCCGTCCGCGCTGGCGCGGGCGCGCGCGACGCCGCACGACTTCGTGCTGTGCGACATCGGGCTGCCCGGGATGAGCGGCTACGACGTCGCGCGGGCGCTCCGGGAGGATCCGGGCGCCGGCTTCGGCCGGCTCGTCGCCGTGAGCGGCTACGCGCAGCCCGAGGACCAGCGCCGCGCCGCGGAGGCGGGCTTCGACCTCCACGTCGCGAAGCCGCCGGACCCCGGCGAGCTGGAGCGGCTCCTCTCGCGCTAGCGCTTCTGCGCGGCGGCCTGCGCGGCCGCCATCGCGGCCATCGCCTTCGCGCGGTTCTCCGCGATCTCCTGCTTCAGCGCGACCGCGTCGCGCTGCACGAGGCGCGCGACCGGCCGCCCGCCGCGGAAGTGATCGCGCACGATCTCGGGGACGTCCGCGACCTGCACGCCCGCGTACCAGACGCCCTCCGGGTAGACGACCATGTTCGGCCCCCGCTCGCACATGCCGAGCGAGCCGCACGTCGTGACCTGCACCTCGTTCCCGAGTCCCTGGGTCGCGAGCTCCTTGCGGAGCGCGTCGAGCACGGCGGCGGAGCCGCGGGCGGAGCAGCACGGCGCGTTGCCGGGCTTCTCCTGCTGGCAGGCGTAGACGTGGAGGCGGAAGGGTTCCATGGGGAGCTCCTCGGCCGACGATACTAGATCGAGACGCCCGGCGGTCCGCAAGGAGCGGGCGGGACGCCTCCCTTCACGAGAGCTGGCCGCGCAGGAGATGGGACGCCGGAGACGGGCCGGCCGGTCAGCGCGCCGCGTTGCGCTCGATCCAGGCGGCGAACGCCTCGAGGAACTTCCGGAGGAACTCGCGCGTCGCGTCCACCTTGAGGGTCCCCTGCTCGTCGAACAGGCCCGCGGCGCCGCCGACGTAGGCCTCGGGCTGCTGGAGCACCGGCATGTCGAGGAACACGAGCGACTGCCGGAGGTGGTGGTTCGCGCCGAACCCGCCGATCGCGCCCGGCGAGACGGACACGATCGCGGCGGGCTTCCCCGCCCAGGCGCTCCGGCCGTAGGGGCGGGAGCCGACGTCGAGCGCGTTCTTCAGGGCGCCCGGGACGGAGCGGTTGTACTCGGGGGTGACGAACAGGACGGCGTCGCAGCGCCGGATCCGCTCGCGGAACGCGGTCCACGCCGGCGGCGTCGCGGCGCCGTCGAGATCCTGGTCGTAGAGCGGGAGGTCGCGGATCTCGACGATCTCGAGCGCGAGCGGCGCGGGCGCGAGCGCGGCGAGCGCCCGGGCCGTCATCCGGTTCAGCGAACCCTTCCTCAGGCTGCCCACGATCACCGCGACGTCCCTGCGCTCGCTCACCGCTCCTCCTCGCCGCGACCGGCCGGTCGCGCTCGACCTCGGGTCCGATCCTCGAATAGGCGAGGGGGGCGGTCCCGGCCCGTGTCACCTGCGTCGCGCCCCAGGGGGAGCGCGGCCGCGGGCCCCGCGCGAAACCTTCCGGGGGGCGCCGGCTCTCACGGCGCGGAGGTCCGGATGGGACTGTTCTCGAGGCTGTTCGGCGCGCGCGCGCCGCGCGTGCAGCCGACGCACGTCGACGACGCGACGTTCGCGACGGAGGTGCTCCGCTCCGAGCTGCCGGTGATGGTCGACGTGTGGTCGCCCGGGTGCGGCCCCTGCCAGATGCTCGAGCCGATCGTGATGGACCTCGCGGGCGCGTACGACGGGCGGGTCAAGGTCGCCGAGCTGAACGCGGCGGAGGCGGGGCGGACGGCGGCGCGCTACGGCGTGATGGGCACGCCGACGGTCCTCTTCTTCAAGGGCGGCCGCGAGGTGGAGCGGGTCGTGGGGTTCGTCGGGTCGCGCTACCTGCGCGAGGTGATCGACACCGAGCTGCTCGGCGCCGGCGCCGGGCGCTGACCGTCAGGCGCTCGCGCGGGCGCGCGCGGCGGGCGGGAGCGCCACCGGCGCGCCGGAGACGCCGAGGGGCCGGAGCCCGGCGGCCCGGAGCGCGGAGAAGACGGCGCGCGTCACCTCCGCGGGCTCGCGCCGCACGTCCGCGATCACCGCGGCGGGGAACGGCGCGCCCACCTCGATCGGCTCGCCGGCGCCGGCCTCCTCGGGGCCGAACCCCGCGCCGCGCAGGATCTCGAGCGCCTCCCGGTAGGCGCGCTCTCCGCCGCCGCTGAGCGAGAACCGCACGCGCATCCACATGGGGGACAACGTGCGTTCCGGCCGGCGGGCGACCAAGCCCCCCGGCGGAGGGTGGCCCGCGCGGGCCGCCAGGCTCCGCCCGGACCCGCCCCGGGCCGACCTACGGGCTGCCGGGCACGCGGATGAACCCGCCGAGCCGCGCGTCCCGCGACGAGCTGCCGACCCACACCGGCACGAGGCAGCCCGGCGTGACCCAGGCCCGCGCGTCGCTCCACCACGACAGCGCGTCGGGCGAGATCTCGATCGTGACCCGGCGGCTCTCGCCCGGCGCGAGGGGCACCTTCGCGAACCCGGCGAGCGCCTTCGGCGGCGTCCCGGGCGCACACGAGCCGACGTACGCCTGCGCGACCTCGGCGCCGGCGCGGGCGCCGGTGTTGCTGATCGTGAACGACACGCGCGCCGGCCCGAAGCGATCGGACGGGGGGCGGCCCGCCGCGAGCCCCGGGCGCCGCACCGGGTCGTCGACGGCGAGGCCGGCGTACCGGAACGTCGTGTACGAGAGGCCGTGGCCGAACGGGAAGAGCGGGGCGACCCCGAGCGCGTCGTACGCGCGGTAGCCGAGCAGCATGCCCTCCGAGTACGGCACGACCGGCGTCTGGCCGCCCCGCTCCGGCGCGGCGCCCGGCGGGACCCCGGCCACGCCCCGCGGGAACGTCACCGGGAGCTTGCCGGAGGGGTTCACGTCGCCGAACAGCACGCGCGCGACGACGGCGCCCTGCTCCTGCCCGGGGTACCACGCCTGCACCACCGCCGCGACCGCCCCGAGCCAGGGCATCGCGACGGGCTGGCCGGTCATGAGGACGACCACCGTGCGCGGGTTCGCCTTCGCCACCTCGGCGACGAGCCGGTCCTGGTCGCCCGGCAGCGCGAGGTCGGGGCGATCGCGCCCCTCCGTCTCGTAGTCCCGCACGACCACCACCGCGACGTCGGCGGCCGCGGCCGCGGCCGCGGCGTCCCGCATCGCGGGCGGGACCGCGCCGGGGGGCGTCGTCCACCCGAGCTTCACGTCGCCCCCGAGGTCGGTCGCGACGCCGATCGCCGGGTCGTCCGCGGCGTAGTCGACGCGGAGATCGTGCGGGACGCCCGCCTGCAGGTGGACCGTGGCCGACTTCACGCCGAGCGCGTGCTCGGCGGAGTCGTCCACGACGAGCGCGCCGTCGAGCCACAGCCAGGCGCGCCCGTGGCTCGTCAGGGCGAGCCCGTAGTCGCCGGTCGCGGGGGCGGTGAGCGTGCCCGTCCAGCGCGCCGAGAACCTCGTCAGCGCGTACGAGGCGGGGAGGGCGGGGACGGACGACGCGTTGATGCTCGGGTAGGCGAAGAAGCCGGCGGACGCCGCGATCTGCCGGTCCACCTGCACGAGATCCGGATCGCCCTCGAAGCCGGGGTCGAGCCAGTACCGCGCGAGGAGCCCCGGCGCGCCGGGCGATCCCGGCGGCGACAGCGCGGACGACGGGATCGGGGGCGGGCCGGGGAGGAGGTGCGCCGGGGTGACGGGGTCCGTGCCGGGCGACCACGTGACGCGCACGCCGGGGCCGGCGCGCGCGGCGATCCCGTCCACCGCGCTCACCTCGTAGGTCGGGGTGACGCGCGCGGCCCCGCCGCCCTGCGCGCTCGCGTCGTCCGCGTCCGCGCCGATCACCGCGATCGACCGGATCGCGCCCGCGTCGAGCGGGAGGAGCCCGCGGTTCGCGAGGAGCACCACCCCCTGCTCGGCGATCTCTCTCGCGCGCGCGCCGTGCTCGGCCTCCGGGAGCGGCGCCTCCTCCACCGGGTGGTCGAAGAGGCCGAAGCGGAACATCGCCCGGAGGATGCGGCGGGCCTTGTCGTCGACGACGGACCGCGGCACCGAGCCGGCGCGGACCGCGTCCACGAGCGCCTGGCCGTAGTACCGCGGGACCGCCTGCTCCTGGTCGAGCCCGGCCAGCGCCGCCGCGACCGTGTCGTGGACGGCGCCCCAGTCGGACAGCACGAAGCCGCGGAACCCGAGCTCGCCCTTCAGGACGCCCGAGAGGAGCCAGGGGTCCTCGCAGGCGAACGCGCCGTTCACCCGGTTGAAGCCGCACATCACGGTCCCGACCTCGGCGTCCCGGACGGCCGCCTGGAACGGGCGCAGGTACAGCTCCCGGAGCGCGCGCGTCCCGATCCGCGCGTCGAGCGTGAACCGCGCGCTCTCCTGGTTGTAGCCCGCGTAGTGCTTCGCGTCGGCGAGGACCGGGTGGGACTGGATCGCGCGGATGAACGGGACGGCGAGCGCCGAGGCGAGCAGCGGGTCCTCGCCGAAGCCCTCGAAGTTCCGGCCCGCGAGCGGGGTCCGCGCGAGGTCGAGCGTCGGCCCGAGCACGACGTTGTGACCGGTCGCGAACGCCTCCGACGCGAGGAGGTCCGCCTGCTCCGCCGCGAGCGCGGGGTCCCAGGACGCCGCGAGCGCGATCGGCGCGGGGAGCTGCGTGGCGCGCCCGCCGTTGACGCGCTGGTAGGTGATCCGGATCCCGGCGGGCCCGTCCGCCATCGTGAGCGCGGGGATCCCGAGCCGCGCGATGGGCGCGTCGTAGTACCCGTAGATGAGGCAGAGCTCGCCCGTCGCGAGGTCCACCTCCTCCTCGAGCGACATCTGGCCGAGCAGCAGCTCGGCGCGCCGGTCCGGCGGGAGCGACGGATCCGTCCAGGGCGTCGTCGCGGGCGGCGGGGCGTCCGAGCCGATCGTGGGCCCGGGGCAGCCGGGGATGCCCTGCGCCTCCGCGGCCCCCGGCAGCGCGGCCAAAGCGGCGAGGACCGCCGCCGCCGCCGCGGCGCGCCGGGTCGCCGCGCGCGCGGGGCACGGCTCGTCCTCGCACGTCGCTCCGCCGCGGTCCACGCGTCCCTCCGCGCCCCCGCTCGATTCCGGCCGTCGTGGGGACGGAGGCGCGGGCGTCGGGACACAGGATGTGCATCCCGGCGCGCGAGGGGGGCGGGCCCGGCCTCCGGGCCGGCGGCACGCCCGGCCGTCCGGAGGGCGAGCGTCGCGGGAAGTCGGGCGCGGCGGTCCGCGGGCCGCCATGTTGGCGTCGATGGGAAACGCGCCGCTCCACGTCGTGATCGTCGGCGCCGGGTTCGCCGGGCTGCGCGCGGCGCGGGTGCTCGGCCGGCCGCCCGTCCGCGTGACCGTGGTGGACCGCAAGAACCACCACCTGTTCCAGCCGCTCCTGTACCAGGTCGCGACGGCCGCGCTGAGCCCGGGGGAGATCGCCGCGCCGATCCGGCACGTGCTGCGCCGGCAGTCGAACACGGAGGTGCTGCTCGCCGACGTCCGCGCGATCCGCCCGCGGGAGCGCGTCGTCGCCCTCGACCGCGGCGAGCTCCGCTACGACCGGCTCCTCCTCGCGACCGGCGCCACGCACTCGTACTTCGGCCACCCGGAGTGGGCGCGCGTCGCGCCCGGCCTGAAGACGATCGAGGACGCGCTCGAGATGCGGCGCCGGCTGCTCGGCGCGTTCGAGATGGCGGAGCGCGAGCGCGATCCCGCCCGGCGCCGGCCGTGGCTCACGTTCGTCGTGGTCGGGGCGGGCCCCACCGGCGTCGAGCTCGCCGGCGCGCTCGCCGAGATCGCGCGCCGGACGCTGGCGCGCGACTTCCGCCGGTTCTCGCCGGCGTCGGCGCGGGTGATCCTGCTGGAGGCGGCGCCCCGGGTGCTCCCGCCGTACCCGCCGGACCTCTCGGAGAAGGCGCGCCGCCAGCTCGCGCGGCTCGGCGTCGAGGTCCGGACGGGGGCGCAGGTGACGGAGATCGACGAGGGCGGCGTGGTCGCGTCGGGCGAGCGGATCGAGGCGCGGACGGTGCTCTGGGGGGCCGGGGTGGCGGCCTCGCCGCTCGCGCGATCGCTCGGCGTGCCGCTCGACCGCGCCGGCCGCGTGCCGGTCGCGCCGGATCTCTCGGTGCCCGGGCTCCCGGACGTCTTCGTCGCGGGGGACCTCGCGGCCGTCGTCCAGGACGGGCGCCCGGTGCCCGGGGTCGCCCCGGCGGCGCTCCAGATGGGCGAGGCCGCCGCCCGGAACGTCCTGCGCGACGCGCGCGGCGAGCCCCGCAGGCCGTTCCGCTACCGCGACAAGGGGCTCCTCGCCACGATCGGCCGCGCGTCCGCCGTCGCGCGCATCGGGCGGTTCCGGTTCGGCGGCGTCGTCGCGTGGCTCCTCTGGCTCTTCGTCCACATCCTGTTCCTCGTCGGGTTCCGCAACCGCGTCGCCGTCGTCCTCGAGTGGGCCTGGTCGTACGCGACGTTCGGCCGCCCGGTGCGGCTCATCACGGGGCCGATCGCGCCGACGCTGCCCGAGGTCCCGCCCCCCGCCGTCCCGCCCGACGGCGGGCCGCGCGAGGCGCGACCGCCCGCGGAAGAGCGGGCCTCGATCCATTGAGCGCCGCCTGGCGGCCCGGCCCGGAGCGGGAGCGCCGGCCACGGGACCGTCGAGGCGACCCCTCTCGGATCTCAGCGCGGCGTCTCGCCCGGCGTCTTCGCGGGTGCCCCGCCGCCCTCCGGTCCGCCCGCTCCCTGCGCCTTCTTCTCGTGCTCGTCCCAGCGGCGGCGGAACTCCTCCGTCAGGTCCTCGAGCTTCGGGTAGACGTCGGACCGGCGGACGATCTGCTGGCACAGGATGCACTGGTGCAGCCCGCCCGCGACGGGGCGCACCCACTGCACGTGGTGGACGCAGGTCAGCACGCCCTGCATCTAAGGCCGGAGCCGCCGCCCGGCCACCCGCTCCCGCGCTACCCCCGGAACGCAGCCCAGGCCGACGCCGCGCCGAAGGCGAAGAAGAGGGCCGCCGCGACCGCGCGGAGCGCCTTCATCGGGACGCGCGCCGCGAGCCGGTCGCCGAGGAACACCGCGAGGCCGTCCGAGACGAGCATCCCGAGCGTGGTGCCCGCCGTCACGAGCGCGACGGAGCGGAACCGGGCCGCGAGGGCCACCGTCGCGAGCTGGGTCTTGTCCGCCATCTCGGCGAGGAAGAAGAGGACCGCCGTGGTGAGGAACGGCCCGTACGGATCGCGGCGCTCGCGATCCTCGAGCGCGTCGGGGACGAGCGTCCACAGGCCGAACGCGAGGAAGGTCGCCGCGAGGGCGCCCGCCATGGCCCGCGGCGGGACGTGCGAGGAGACCCACGATCCCACCCCGGCCGCGAGCGTGTGGTTCGCGAGCGTGGCCGCCAGGATCCCCGCCATGACGACCCACGGCCGGCGGTAGCGGCTCGCGAGCGTCAGGGCGAGCAGCTGGGTCTTGTCGCCCATCTCGCTCGCGGCGACGAGGAGGAAGGAGGTGACGACGGTCTCGACCATCGGGAGCGACGCAGGCTAGCAGCGCCGGCGTGGAGCGACAACGGGTCGGGGGTGGGGTCGAGGTCGGGGAACGGTCCCGTCACCCTGCGTCGATTCGATCCCGGAGCCTGTAGCCCACCCCGGGCTCGGTGACGAGCAGCCTCGGCCGGGCCGGATCGGCCTCGATCTTCTTCCGCAGCTCCGCCATGTGCACCCGCACCCAGTGCGCCTCCGTCGCGTTCGGCCCCCAGACCTCGCGGAGGATCTGGCGGTGCGTGAGCACCTTCCCCGCGTGGCGCGCGAGGAGCGCGAGCAGCTTGTACTCGGTCGGCGTGAGCCGGATCTCCCGCCCGTCCACCGTCACCTCGCGGCGGGCGAGGTCGATCCGGAGCGGTCCCGCCTCGAGGACCTGCGGCGCCCCGGGCGCGGCGCGCGCGTGGCGCAGCGCGACCCGCAGCCGGGCGAGCAGCTCGTTCACGCCGAACGGCTTCGTCAGGTAGTCGTCCGCGCCGGCGTCGAGCGCGTTCACCTTGTCCTCCTCGCGCCCGCGCGCCGACAGCACGATGATGGGTGCGCGCGTCCACTCGCGGAGCCGGCGTGCGAGATCGATGCCGTCGCCGTCGGGGAGGCCGAGGTCGAGGAGGAAGACGTCGGGGTTGTGGCCCGTCGCGAGCTGCTCCCCCTCCCGGACGCTCTCGGCCTCGAGGACGCGGTAGCCGCGGGACGCGAGGGCCGCGCGCAGGAAGCGCCGCACCTGGACCTCGTCCTCGACGACGAGCACCAGCGGGCCCGTGTCGGTCACCGCGTCCCTCCCTCGGCCGGCGCGCCGGGCGGATTCGCGCCGATCGGCAGGGTCAGCCGGAACACCGCGCCCCCGCCCGGCCGGTTCGCGGCGACGAGGCGCCCGCCGTGCGCCTGGGCGATCGCGCGGGCGATCGGGAGGCCCAGGCCGACGCCGCGCACGCCCGCGTGCTTGCCCCGGTGGAACCGCTCGAACACGCGCTCCTCGTCGCCCGGCGGGATCCCCGGTCCCCGATCCGAGACGTCGAGGAAGAGCGTACCGCCCTCGCGCCCGGCGCGGATCTCGATCTCGCTTCCCGGCGGCGTGTACTTCGCCGCGTTCTCGAGGAGGTTCACGAACAGCTGCTGCACGAGCACCGGATCGAGCGACACGAGGGGCAGGTCGGGCGCGATCAGGGTCGTGACGCGCCGGCCGGCGAGCCGCCGCTCGAGCCGCGTGAGGGCGCCGCCCACGACCTCCTCGAGCGGCACCCAGTCGCGCTTCGGCTCGACCGCGCCGGAGTCGAGGCGGGTCATGTCGAGGAGGTTGGCGACGAGCCGCTCGAGCCGCTCCGCCTCCTCGCAGATCGCCTCGACGAGATCCATCCGGGCCGGCTCGGGGAGCCCGGGCGAGTCCCGCAGGGTCGTCGCCGAGCCCGTGATCGTGGCGAGCGGCGTCCGCAGGTCGTGCGACACCGCGGAGAGGAGCCCGGCCCGAAGCTCCTCGGTCTTGGCGCGCAGCGCGGCGTCGCGCGCCTCCTCGGCCAGGCGCACCCGATCGAGCGCGATCGCCGCCTGGCGCGCGAGCGCCTCGAGCAGCGTGCGGGCCTCGCTGCGCTCGTTCGGGGTCCGCACCGCGAGCACCGCGAGGACGTCTCCCCAGGCGCGCACCGGGATGCAGAGCACCGGCTCCCCCGGCAGCGTGTCCGTGCCGCGCCCTGCCGGGCGGCCGTGATCGACGACCCACTGCGCGACCGCGCGCTCGTCGGGCGAGAGCGCCGCGCCCCGCGGCGCCGCGGCGAGCTCGGCGAGCTCCTCCCGGCCGCGGGCCCGCAGGAACACCGCCTCGCCGTCGAACGCCTCGGCCGCGGCCTTGACGCACACGGCGGCGACGCCCGCGGCGTCGAAAGCCGCGCCGAGCTCGCGGCTGAGCGCGTAGAGCGCCGACGTGCTGCGCTCGCGCCGGACCGACGCCGCCCGCTGCTCCCGGAGCCGCAGCGTCAGGGTGCCGATCACGACGCTCACGCCGAACATCATGGCGAACGTGAGGAGGTAGCGCGCGTCGGCGACGCCGAGGGTGTACGCCGGGGGGACGAAGAAGAAGTCGTAGGACACGACCGCCAGCGTGGCGGCGAGGATGGACGCTCGCCGCCCGGTCGTGAGCGCGGCGATCATCACGCCGAGGATGTAGAGCATCTCGACGTCCGGGACCTTCGCGACGCCGCGCGCGGCTGCGGCGAGCGCCGTCGTGAGCGCGACGATCGCGACCGCGCGCAACCAGTCCCCCGGGGGCGTCGGCCGGGCGGGGGCGGGGGGACGGCGCTCCCGCTCGCCCTCCACGTCGCCCGCGAGGACGTGGACCTCGATGTCGCCGCTGCCGCGGATGATCTCGTCCACGAGCGAGCCGCCGAGCCGGTCGCGCCAGCGGGCGTGGCGCGGCTTGCCGAGCACGATCCGGGTCACGTTGCGGCGCCGGGCGAAGTCGAGGACCGCGGCGGCGACCTGCAGCCCGGAGAGGCGGACCCCCTCCGCGCCGAGCGACTCGGCGAGCCGCAGGTGGGCCTCGACGCGGGCGCGATCCTCGTCCCCCATCGGCGCGCGCGCGGTCGTCTCGACGGAGGCGGCCACCCACGGCGCGCGCAGGCCGGCCGCGATGCGGCGGGCCGCCCGGATCACGCGGGCGGAGTCCGGCGCCGGCCCGACGCACACGAGCACGCGCTCCGCGGTCGCCCAGGGGGCGTTGACGCCGTGCTCGGCCCGGTACGCGAGCACGTCCGCGTCCACCCGCTCCGCCATGCGGCGCAGGGCGAGCTCCCGGAGGGCGAGGAGGTTGCCGCGCTTGAAGAAGTGCTCGCGGGCGCGCTCCGCCTGCTCGGGCAGGTACACCTTCCCCTCGCGGAGGCGGGCGAGCAGCTCCTCCGGCGCGAGGTCGACGAGCTCCACGTCGTCGGCGCGCTCGAGCACGACGTCCGGCACGGTCTCGCGGACGTGCACCTGGGTGATCTGCTCCACGACGTCGTTGAGGCTCTCGACGTGCTGGACGTTCAGGGTCGTGTAGACCTCGACGCCGGCCTCGAGGAGCTCCATCACGTCCTGCCAGCGCTTCTCGTGCCGCGCGCCCGGCGCGTTCGAGTGGGCGAGCTCGTCGAGGAGGAGGATGCGCGGACGGCGCGCCAGCGCCGCGTCGAGGTCGAACTCCTCGAGCACGCGGCCGCGGTAGGGGAGGGCCCGGCGGGGCAGCACCTCGAGCCCGAGCATGAGCCCGGCGGTGTCGTAGCGGCCGTGCGTCTCGATCGCGCCGATCACGATCTCGACGCCCTCGGCGGCGAGGTCGCGCGCGACCTGCAGCATCCGGTAGGTCTTCCCGACCCCCGGCGCGAACCCGAAGAAGATCTTGAAGCGCGCGCGGCGCTGCCTCGCCTCGTCCGCGGTGACCCGCGCGAGAAGCGCGTCGGGATCGGGGCGGTCGGGCTGTTGCGTCACGCGCGGTTCCTCCGGCCGGCTCGGCGATCCTGAGGCATGAACGCGCGCCGTGCACGGCTCGTCAAGCGCGAGTTCGGCGGACGACCCCCATGGAGAGATCGGCGAGGTCGTCCACGATCCCCTGGAGCCTCTCGCAGTCGGCGCGGGCCGCCTGCATGAGATCGGTCTGCCTCTCGGTGAGCGGCCCCACGGCCTCCTCGGCCGTGAGGTGGACCGCCATCCGCAGCGAGTCGAGGGGAGCGCGCAGCTCGTTCGCGACGGTCGCGACGAGGTCGTTCTTCAGCTCGTCGAAGCGCATGAGCCGCGTCACGTCCTGGAGGACGATCGTCACGCCCGCGACGCCGCCCGCTTCGGAGTAGAGCGGCGTGGCCCGGGGGAGCAGGTTCCGGCTGCCCTCCGGCGACGCCACGCGGACCGCCTCCTCGAAGCCGCGCGGGGCGTAGGCGCCGTGTCCGGCGAGGACGTGCTGGCGCACGCGCTCCACGACGGCTCGCGGCTCGGGCTCGAGCGACGCCAGCGAGGGCGCGCCGCCGCCGGGGCGGAGCAGCGACTCGGCGGCGCCGTTCAGGTTCAGGATCGCGCCGGCCGCGTCCAGGACGAGCACGGGATCGGGGAGGCTGTCGATCGCGGCCTGGGCCGCCTGCTGCGCCTGGAGCAGTTCGCCGAGCGAGCTCCTCCGGTACTCGGAGAGCCGCTCCGCCATCGTGTTGAACTCCCCGGCGAGCGCGGTGATCTCGTCCCTGCCCCGGACGGGGGCGCGCGCCTCGAGATCGCCCTCCCCGAAGCGGTGCACCACCTGCGCGAGGACGCCGAGCGGGCGCAGGAGCCGGGACGTGAGCGCGAACGAGGACGCGAGGACGAGCGCGAGCGCGGCGATCGTCCCCGCGACGACGATCGCCGCGTTTCGCTCCGCCGCGCGCCGGGCGGCGTCGGCCTTGCGGGCCATCGCGTCCTGGTTGAGCGTCAGGACCTCGTCCGCGGCCGAGCGGACCGCGAGCGCTGCGAGGGAGAGCGCGTCGAGGTCGCGCACGCGGCGCTGGAGGGGTGCGGCCGCCGGCCCGGAGGCGAGCGCGGCGAACGCCTTCGCGTAAGCCGTCCAGCGCGCTCTCAGCCGCCCGGTCGCCGCGCCCTCGCCCGGCTCCGTGATGTTGTGCTCCTGGACGGCGAGCTCGCTCTCGAAGCGGTCGCGCGCGGCGGCCGTCGAGCGCTCGCCGGCGGCGCGGCCCGCGGCGCCGGCGAGCGCGTTCGCCTGGAGCAGCTCGAGCGACTCCATCATGCGCTCCGCGGCGAGCACCGAGCGGTCGTTGTCCTTCAGGACGAGCGCCGGGCCGATCCCCAGCGCCATGAGGCTCGAGGTCGTCGCCCACCCGGACACGATGAGCGCGAGCGCGAGCGGAGCCTGGGCGGCGAGGAGCTTCGCCCGGAGCGTCATGGAGGGACTCCCTCGTCGTCGAAGGAGACGACGTGCACGTCGATCCCCGCCGCCTCGTCGACGAGCCGCTGCACGACGGCGCGCCGCAGGAAGAAGCTCCACCTCGGGCGGGCCGTCCGGCCGACGATGAGGTCGCTCACGCGATGGGACCGCGCGAACCCGAGGATCGCGGCGGCGGGATCGTCCGACTTCAGGCGGACCACCTCCGCTCCCAGCTCCCGCGCCTTCCCGGCGTTGTCGAGGAGATGTCGCTGGCTCTCCGAGTCGATCCGGTCGGGCGCCTCCCGGGGCGTCTCCACGTAGACGACGTACCAGTCGGTGTTGAGCCGCCCCGCCATGCGCGACCCACGCCGGAGGAGCGCGAGCGCGTGGGGCGGGTTCGAGGAGAGGCACACCATGACGCGCCCGCGCATCGCGGCGTCCGCGCCGCGCTCGGCCGCCTGCGCGGCGGAGCGGTCCAGGCTCTCCGCCACCTCGCGGAGGCTCAGCTCTCGCAGGGTCGCGAGGTTCGGCCCCCGGAAGAAGTGCTCGAGCGCCCAGGGGATCTTCTCCTTCGGGTAGATCTTCCCGGCCTCGAGCCGCTCGACGAGGTCCTCGACCGCGAGGTCGAGGTTCACGACCTGATCCGCCGCGAGGAGGAACGAGTCCGGGACGGTCTCCCGCACCCGCACGCCCGTGTTCCGCAGGATGAGGTCGTTCAGCGACTCGAGGTGCTGGATGTTCAGCGCGCCGATCACGTTGATCCCGGCCGCGAGCAGGTCCCGCACGTCCTGGTGGCGCTTGGCGTTCCTCGAGCCGGGGACGTTGGTGTGCGGGATCTCGTCGACGATCGCGACGGCGGGCCGGCGGGCGAGCACCGCCTCGAGATCCAGCTCCTCCACCACGACGCCGCGGTACGCGATCCGGCGCCGGGGGACGAGCTCGAGATCGCGGACGAGCGCGGCGGTCTCGGCCCGTCCGTGCGGCTCGACGAAGGCGCCCACCACGTCGACCCCGCGCCGCCTCAGGGCGTGGGCCTCCTCCAGCATCCGCCAGGTCTTCCCCACCCCGGCGGCGAAGCCGAGGTACAGCTTCAGGCGGCCGCGCCTCCCTCGCTCGACGAGCTCGAGGAAGTCCTCCGGGCTGGGGCGGCGCGTCGCGGTCACGCCGGGCATGGCGGGCGCCTAGTCGGGCCGGCCGGACGGCTCCGGCGGGCGCGTCGCGGCCGTCGGGCTCGCGGGCGTCGCGCCGAAGCGGCGATCGAGCGCGAGGTTCAGGAGGAGCACGTTGACGCGCGGCTCGCCGAGGACGCCGAGATCCCGCCCTTCCACGTTCTCCTCCACGAGCGCGCGCACGCGCTCGACGTCGACGCCGCGCGCCCTCGCCACCCGCGGCGCCTGCCAGAGGGCGGCCGCCGGCGAGAGGTGCGGGTCGAGGCCGCTGCCCGAGGCGGTCACGAGCTCGACCGGAGGCGGTCCGGCGCCCGGGTTCGAACGGGCGAGCGCGGCGAGACGCTCGGTCGCCTGGTCGCGCAGCTTCCTCGAGGTCGGGCCCAGGTTCGAGCCGCCCGAGGCGCGCGGATCGTACCCGGCGTCGCCCGCGGCGGACGGCCGGGGCTGGAAGCGGGCGGGGCTCGCGGCGGCCTGGGAGAGGAGCTCCGATCCGACGACCCTCCCGCGCTCGTCCGCGACGAGGGATCCCCCGGCGCGGCGCGGGAAGAGGACGTTCGCGACGCCGGTGACGGCGAGGGGGTACGCGATGCCGGTGAGCGCGAGCGTGACGACCGTCGCCCGCAGCGCGGGCCCGAAGATCCCGTCCGTCATCCGCTCCTCGCGCGGCGGCGGCGCCGGGGCGGGCTCCTCGTGTGCGATCTCCGCGATCTCCTGGAGCATCATGTCGGCCTCCTAGACGAGACCCACGGCGGCGAGGCCGAGGTCGATGAGCTTGATGCCGACGAAGGGCGCGACGACGCCGCCCACGCCGTAGACGAGGAGCGACCGGCGCAGCACCGCCGCCGCGCCGAGCGGCCGGTACCGGACGCCCTTCAGGGCGAGCGGGATGAGCACCACGATGATGATCGCGTTGAAGATCACCGCAGAGAGGATGGCGCTGAACGGCGAGGAGAGGTGCATGAGGTCGAGCGGCGCGAGCTCGGGGTGCGCCGCCACGAACAGCGCCGGCAGGATGGCGAAGTACTTGGCGACGTCGTTCGCGATCGAGAACGTCGTGAGCGAGCCGCGCGTCATGAGGAGCTGCTTGCCGACCTCGACGACCTCGAGCAGCTTCGTCGGGTTCGAGTCGAGGTCGACCATGTTGCCGGCCTCCTTCGCCGCCTGCGTCCCGGTGTTCATCGCGACGCCGACGTCGGCCTGCGCGAGCGCCGGGGCGTCGTTCGTCCCGTCGCCGGTCATCGCGACGAGCTTGCCCTTCGCCTGCTCCTCCTTGATGAGCCGCATCTTCGTCTCGGGCGTCGCCTCGGCGAGGAAGCCGTCGACGCCCGCCTCCGCCGCGATCGCGGCGGCGGTGCGGGGGTTGTCCCCCGTGATCATCACGGTCCGGATCCCCATGGCGCGGAACCGGTCGAAGCGCTCCTTGATGCCGCCCTTCACGACGTCCTTCAGGTGGACGAGCCCGAGGACGCGCGGCCCGTCGGAGACCGCGAGCGGCGTGCCGCCGGCGTCTCCGATGCGGTTCGCGGCGTCCACGAGCTCGCGGGGCATGGCGCCTCCGAGCGCCTCGACGTGCCTCGCGATCGCGTCCACCGCCCCCTTCCGGATCGCGCGATCGGCGAGGTCGAGGCCGCTCATCCGGGTGTTCGCGGTGAAGGGCACGAAGCGGTGCTCCGCCTCGCGCACCTCGCGGCCGCGGAGCCCGTACCGCTCCTTGGCGAGCACGACGACGGAGCGGCCCTCCGGGGTCTCGTCCGCGAGGCTCGCGAGCTGCGCCGCGTCGGCGAGCGCCTCGACGGCGACGCCCGGGGCGGGGAGGAGCTCGGTCGCCATCCGGTTGCCGAGGGTGATCGTGCCGGTCTTGTCGAGGAGGAGCGTGTCGACGTCCCCCGCGGCCTCCACGGCGCGGCCGCTCATCGCGATCACGTTCCTTCGCAGGAGCCGATCCATGCCGGCGATGCCGATCGCGGAGAGGAGGCCGCCGATGGTGGTCGGGATGAGGCAGACGAGGAGCGCGACGACCGCGGTCGCCGAGAGCCCGATCCCGGAGTAGCGCGCGATCGGGACGAGCGTCACGCACGCGAACAGGAACACGATGGTGAGGCCGACGAGGAGGATGTGGAGCGCGATCTCGTTCGGCGTCTTCTGCCGGGACGCGCCCTCGACGAGCGCGATCATCCGGTCGAGGAAGGACTCGCCCGGGCTGGCGGTGACGCGGACGACGATGCGGTCCGACAGCACGCGCGTGCCGCCGGTGACGGCGGAGCGATCGCCGCCGGACTCGCGGATCACGGGCGCGGACTCCCCCGTGATGGCGGACTCGTCGACCGAGGCGATCCCCTCCACGATCTCGCCGTCGCCCGGGACGAGCCCGCCCGCCTCGACGACGACCGTGTCGCCCTTGCGGAGCGTCGAGGCGGGGACGCTCTCCTCGCGCCCGCCCACGAGCCGGCGCGCGGCGACGTCGCGGCGCATCCGTCGCAGCGCGTCGGCCTGCGCCTTTCCCCGCCCCTCGGCGACGGCCTCGGCGAAGTTCGCGAACACGACCGTGAACCAGAGCCAGAGGCTCACCGCGAGGGTGAACCAGCCCGGCGCGGCGCCCGCCGGGTGGAGGAGCCGGTCGCGCACCCAGAGGAGGGTGGTGAGGACGCTGCCGACCTCCACCACGAACATGACCGGGTTCCGCGCGACGTGCCGCGGGTCGAGCTTCCGGAGGCTGTCGAGCGCCGCCCGCCGCACGATGGCGCGGTCGAACAGGGACGGAGACCTCGTCTTCTGCGGGGCCATGTCAGAACACCTTTCCGCCGATCGCCGCGAAGTGCTCGAGCAGCGGGCCGAGCGAGAGGACCGGGAAGAACGTGAGCGCGCCGACGACGAGGATCACCGCGACGAGCAGGGCCGTGAAGGTGGCGCCGCTGGTCGGGAAGGTACCGGGGCCGGCGGGGACGACCTTCTTGCCCACCATGGAGCCCGCGATGGCGATCGCGGGCACGATCATGAGGAACCGGCCGACCAGCGTTCCGACGCCGAGCGTCACGTTCCAGAACGGCGTGTTCGCGTTCAGGCCCGCGAACGCGGAGCCGTTGTTCCCCGCGACGCTCGAGAACGCGTAGAGCATCTCCGACAGGCCGTGCGGGCCGCCGTTCGCGAGGGACGAGACGCCGTACGGCTCGACCGCGGCCCAGGCGGTCATCGTCAGGATCCAGAGCGGGAAGACGAGGACGTAGAGCATCGCGAGCTTCATCTCGCGTCCCTCGATCTTCTTGCCCAGGTACTCGGGCGTCCGGCCGACCATGAGCCCCGCGATGAACACCGCCAGGATCACCATCACGAGCACCCCGTAGAGCCCCGCGCCGACGCCCCCGAAGATGACCTCCCCGAGCTGGATGTTCACGAGCGGCACGAGCCCGCCGATCGGCGTGAAGCTGTCGTGCATCGAGTTCACGGCCCCGCAGGACGCGTCCGTCGTGACGGTCGCGAAGAGCGCGCTGTCCGCGACGCCGAACCGGACCTCCTTCCCCTCCAGGTTCCCCGCCCGGTGGTCCGCCGCGAGCGCGGCGAGGGCGGGGTTCGGGCCGGCCTCCGCCCGGTAGGCGACGGCGACCCCGGCGGCGAAGAGCACGGCCATCGCCGCGAAGATCGCCCAGCCCTGGCGCAGGTCGCGCGCCATCTTGCCGTACGTCCAGGTGAGCCCCGCGGGGATCGCGAAGATGAGGAGCAGCTGGACGAAGTTCGTGAGCGGCGTCGGGTTCTCGAACGGGTGGGCGCTGTTGGCGCCGAAGAAGCCGCCTCCGTTCGTGCCGAACAGCTTGATCGCCTCCTGCGAGGCGACGGGGCCGAGCGCGATGACCTGCTTCGCGCCCTCGAGCGTCGTGACGTCCCGGTAGGCGGCGAGGGTCTGCGGCACGCCCTGCCACACGAAGAAGAGCGCCACGGCGGCGCTCACCGGCAGGAGCACGTAGACGACGGACCGGACGAGGTCGACCCAGAAGCTCCCGATCGTCTTCGCGCCCCGGGGTCCGGGCCGGCGGGTGAGCCCGCGCGCCAGCGCCAGCGCGATCGAGATCCCGACGGCGGCCGACAGGAAGTTGTGCCAGGCGAGCCCCGCCATCTGCGTGAGGTCGCTCATCGTGCTCTCGCCGGAATACGCCTGCCAGTTGGTGTTCGTGGCGAAGCTCGCGGCGGTGTCGAAGGCGAGATCGGGCGGCACCGCCCCGAGGTGCTGCGGGTTCAGCGGGAGCACGTGCTGCAGCCGCTCGATCGCGTACGTCACGAGCATCGTCGAGAGCGAGAAGACGAGCATGGAGGCGGCGTACGCCTTCCAGCCCTGCTCCCTCGCCGGGTTCACGCCGCACGCGCGGTACAGGAGGCGCTCGACGCGCCCGAGCACGCGCGGCAGCGGCCGCCGGTCGCCCTCGAACACCCGGTACAGGTACGCCCCGAGCGGCTTCGTGAGCGCCAGCACGGCGAGCGCGAAGAGCCCGATCTGGATCCAGCCGTTGGCGCTCATGGCGACTCCTAGAACCGCTCCGGCCGGACGAGCGCGTACGCCAGGTACCCGGTGAGGAGGACGGAGAGGACGAGGCCGAGGGCGTATTCGAAGGACATGGACGGCTCCGGTTCGGGATTCACAGCCGGTCGCATGCCGCGACGTAGGCGATGGAGATCGCGAAGAAGGCGACGGTGGCGAGGAGGAGGAGGGTGTCCATCATGGGGAGGCTCCGGGTCGGGGACTTCGCGAGCGGGCGCGGGCGAGCCGCGCGCGCGCCGGCCGCTCGCTCGGGGGCGGGGGGGGTCAGCGGCGCCGTCGAAGCACCGCGCGCGCCCCGAGCACGAGCTCGCGCCCGGTGACGAGGGCGCCCGCGGTGGCGAGGCCGAGCGTCCCCGCGCCCCAGCGCCCGCGCGC
Organism: Anaeromyxobacter sp.; assembly: GCA_036391435.1. Lineage (GTDB taxonomy): Bacteria > Myxococcota > Myxococcia > Myxococcales > Anaeromyxobacteraceae > Anaeromyxobacter. The sequence continues at coordinate 27,711 of DASVZX010000051.1, forward strand.
GACGACCTCGCCGACGAGCGGGACGAGGTTCACCCCGAAGAGCATCGCCATGACGGCGAGGTCTCCGCGGTCGCCTCCGGCGGGCGTCGGGGCGGTGGGACCCTGTCGATCGGGGCGGACCACGTGGAGAGTGCCGGGGCGCATGATGACGATCTCCTGCGCTCACCAGCGTAGGGCAGGTCCCCGTCCCGCCGTCGTCAAGGTGCGCGGCGCCGCCGTCCGGCCGGCGTCAAGGGCGCCGCGACCCGAAAAGCGCCGTCCTGCCGCTGGCTTGGCGATGGCGTTGATATGGCCTTGATACGGATCGGCCTCCTCTTGACGGCCACCTGACGCGCCTCTAGGCCATGGTCCGGCCCCCGATGGAAGAACCGACCCCCGAGCAGGGCCCGCTCCCCGCACCGCCAGCCGGGCCGCCGGCGGCCCATCCATCCCGCGTGTCGCGCATCCGCCGCGCGCTGTTCGGCGCGCCGCGCGATCCGCAGGACCCGCACGTCCACCACACCATCTCGCTCGTCGCGCTCCTCGCGTGGGTGGGGCTCGGCGCGGACGGGCTCTCCTCGTCGGCGTACGGCCCCGACGAGGCGTTCCGGGCGCTCGGCAGCCACGCGTACCTCGCCGTCGCGCTCGCGCTCGCGACCGGGGTCACCGTCCTCGTGATCTCGGTCGCGTACGGCCAGATCATCAAGCGGTTCCCGTTCGGCGGGGGCGGGTACGTCGTCGCCTCCGAGCTGCTCGGGGCGCGGGTCGGCGTCGTGTCGGGCGCGGCGCTCCTCGTCGACTACGTGCTCACCATCTCCGTCTCGATCGCCTCGAGCGGCGACGCCATCTTCAGCTTCCTGCCGCGCGGCGCGGACGCCTGGAAGCTCCCCGTCGAGGCGGCGGCCATCGGGCTGCTCGTCGTGCTGAACCTCCGGGGCGTGAAGGAGAGCGTCTCGGCGCTCGCGCCGATCTTCGGGCTCTTCCTGGTGACGCACGCGATCCTGATCGTCGGGGGGATCGGCTCGCACGTGACGGAGGTGCCGCGCGTCGCCGCCGACGTGTCGCAGGGGTTCCGCAGCGGGCTCGCGGAGCTCGGCGCGGTCGGCCTGTTCGCCGTGTTCCTGCGCGCCTACTCGATGGGCGCCGGCACGTACACCGGGATCGAGGCCGTCTCGAACGGCATCCAGATCATGCGCGAGCCGAAGGTCCACACGGCGCGCCGCACGATGACGTACATGGCGGTCTCGCTCGCGGTCACCGCGGCGGGGATCCTCGTCTGCTACCTGCTCTTCCGGGCCTCCCCGGAGGAGGGGCGCACGATGAACGCCGTGCTGCTCGACCGGTTCGCCGGCGCGTGGACGCTCGGCGGCGTGCGGGTGGGCACCGGGTTCGTGGTCATCGCGCTCGCCGCCGAGGCGGCGCTCCTCGTCGTCGCCGCGCAGGCCGGCTTCATCGACGGGCCCCGCGTCATGGCGAACATGGCGACGGACTCCTGGCTCCCGCACCGCTTCGGACAGCTCTCCGACCGGCTCACGATGCAGAACGGCGTGCTCCTCATGGGCGGCGCCTCGCTCGCGACGCTGCTCTGGACGCGCGGCGACATCGTCCACCTCGTGACGATGTACTCGATCAACGTCTTCGTGACGTTCTCGCTCTCGCAGCTCGCGATGCTCCGGTACTGGGTCAAGACCCGCACGGTCGGTCGGCGGCGGGGGCTCGCGATCCACGGCGTCGCCTTCGCGCTCTGCGTCGCGATCCTCGCCGGCACCGTCTACGAGAAGGGCGAGCAGGGCGGCTGGGTCACGATCCTCGTGACCGGGCTCGTCGTCGCGCTCTGCTACGTGATCCGGCGGCACTACGCCGCGGTCCAGGAGAGCCTGCGCCGCCTCGACACCATCCTCGATGCGCTGCCGCCTCACCCGGGCGGCCCGCGGCCCGTGCTCGACCCGCGCGCCCCGACGGCGATCCTGCTCGTCGGCGGCTACGGCGGCCTCGGCGTCCACCAGCTCCTCACCGTCCAGCGGACCTTCCCCGGGTTCTTCAAGAACTTCGTCTTCGTCTCCGTCGGCGTCGTCGACTCGGCGTCGATGAAGGGCGTCGAGGAGGTGGACCGGGTGCGCCTGCGGACGGAGCAGGGGCTCCAGCGCTACGTCGACCTCGCCCACCGGCTGCGGCTCGCCGCGGACTACCGGATGGAGGTCGGCACCGAGGCGGTCTCCACCGCGGAGGCGCTCTGCGTCGAGATCGCGAAGGAGTACCCGCGCTCGGTGGTGTTCGCGGGGAAGCTCGTGTTCCAGCGCGAGCACTGGTTCCAGCGGGTGCTCCACAACGAGACGGCGTACGCGCTGCAGCGCCGGCTGCAGTTCCAGGGGATGAGCGCGATGGTGCTGCCGGTCCGGGTGCTGGCCGAGGCGGGGTGAGCGCCCGGCCAGCTGCGCCCCGGACGACCTACCGGCGCCCGCCGCCGCCCGTCCGTCCGGCGCCGGGGCCGTCGCGCAGGCGATCCCGCCGCATGGACCCGTCGCGCTCGCCGCGCCCCGCGCCCGCGCCGGCGGGGCCGCCCTG
>DASVZX010000052.1:0-9815 GCA_036391435.1 Anaeromyxobacter sp.
ACGCGCACAAGGCGCTGCAGCTCGCCCACCGCGCCTACGTCCTCGAGACCGGCGCGATCTCGATGAGCGGCACGGGGAAGCAGCTCCTCGCGAGCCCCGACGTCCGCCGGGCGTACCTCGGCGAGTAGAAAGCCGAGCGTCGCCGTGCCTGCTCGCGCCGTCCATGGCCCCCCGAGCCCCGCGGCTTCGAATCGTAACGACCCAGGATATACACCACAAATATCCGCGGCTTACAGGCGCTCCGATTGTAAGGTAAAACAAATTACCTTAGGATGTTGCCGTGCCCTGGGGCTTCTACGGTCGAAACGACGAGCTGCGGCGCCTGCGGACCATCCTCACGAGGAACCGCTGGTACTTCGTCAAGATCACGGGGCGCCGACGGATCGGGAAGACGACCCTCATCCAACGGGCTCTCCAGGAGGGCCAGAAGGTCTTCTACGTCCAGATACCGGACTCGGGTCCGGTCGGCGTTCTCTCGGCTGTGTCGGACGCGATGGAGACGTTCGAAATCGCCGCGGCAGAGTTTCCAAGACCAAAGTCGCTCGCGGAGATGGCGAAGCTGGTGGGCAGCTTGGCCCGAGCGGGTTATGCCGTCGCGCTCGACGAGTTCCAGTACTTCAACAGAGAACGACTGCGAGACTTCTGTTCCCTGCTCCAGGCCGAGGTGGACCGTCTCACGGCTCGATCGGCAGACGTTCCCGGCGGCTTGCTCGTGCTCGGCTCGATCCACACGGAGATGGCGGCACTGCTCCAGGAGCGGCACGCGCCGCTGTACAACCGCACGACCGACGAGCTGGAGCTGGGGCACCTCGACATCGAATCCGTGCTCGAGATCCTGGCCCAACACGCGACAGGTGACCCGGAGCGACTCCTCTTCCTGTGGACGCTCTTCGAAGGCGTTCCGAAGTTCTACAGGGACTGCTTCGAGCAGGGCGTGCTCGGGGCAGACCGACGCGTCCTGCTGGAGAGGGCGTTCTTCGCGAGTTCGTCGCCGCTGCGAACGGAGGCGGACAACTGGTTTCTGAAGGAGTTGCACGGTCGATACGACGTGATCCTGAAGTTCGTCGCTCGGAAGCCTGGCTGCACGAACGGCGAGCTGCTCGAGCACGTACGCCAGGTGAGTGCGGACACGAACGAGCAGGTCGGCGGGTATCTCAAGATTCTCATCGAGAAGTACCGGATCATCGAGAGGCGGTTGCCTATCTTTGCGAAGAAGACGGAACGCCAGGGCCGCTACTACCTGACAGACAACTTCCTCCGCGCGTGGCTCGCTGCCCTGTCCTCTCCCGTCTCTGCAATGGCGTTCCGCCCGCTCGACGTGGTCGTGCGGCAGGCCGACGAGCGGCTCGCGGACGTCGAAGGTCCGGCGCTCGAGAAGCTCGTCGCAACCTTGTACGAGGAGCGCAGCCGCAAACGCGTCGGCGGGTTCGGTCTCACGGAACGCATCCGGGGGTACTGGGATCGTGCCGATACCGAGATCGATCTCGTCGCCGTTGCGGGGGACGACAAGGTGCTGCGCCTCGTCAGCTGCAAGCGGAACCCCGAGAAGTTGGTCGCGGATCTTCCGAGGTTCGATGGCCACATCGCGCGCTTCGCGACCGCGTCGCCGAAGTTCGGGGGTTGGAAGATCGAGAAGGTGGGAATCGCGCCGTCACTCGGCGCCGACGCGCGTCGGCGGCTTCACGAGCGTGGGTACATCGCCGAGGACCTGAACGAACTGGCGCGGGGACTTCTCCAGCGAGGCCGGCCGGTCACGTGACCGCCGAGCCGTCTACGAACGAGGCGGCTGCGTCGGAGTCGTCAGCGGGCGCGTCACGCGTTCGCCACGGCGTCCTCGCGCGCGAGCACTGTCCGGAGCTCCGCCTCGGCGGCCGCATCGCGTCGAACGACGCGGGGGTGCATCCCGGTGCGGCCGAGCTCGACGTCGCGCAGTCGCCCGTCGGGCCCGCGCACGTGGACGACGAGCGCGGCCTCGCGCGCGTCCTCGTCGGCGGCCTCGAGCTCGGCCCAGAGCGCGTTGCCGGGCGGGCGCGTCGCGAGCCACTCGCGCATGCCGCGCTCGTACTCGGCGCGGTCGGCCGGATCGAGGTAGTCGCGGACGACGGTCTGGCTGGCGACGACGAGGGCGGCGCCGTCGGAGGCGGACAGGAGGTCGAGGCGCGAGGGGACGTTCGGGGCGGCGACGGGCACGAGCACCGGGGCGTCCGGCCGGATGCGCGCCGCCCGGAACGCGTCGATCGCGGCGAGCAGCCGGGTCTCGCGCTCCGCCTCGCCCGGCCACAGGCACGCGCGGAGCCAGCGCGCGTCCTCCTCGCTCAGCGCGTCGAGCGGCGCGGGATCGAGGCCGAGGCGCGCGACGGCCCGGACGCCCTGCGCGACCTCGACGGGCGCGCCGCCCTCGTCCGTCCAGATCGGCGGGAGCGCGTCGGCGACGAGGTTCAGCCCCGCGCTCGCGCCGACGTCGGCGAGGGCGATCGTCCGCGCGCCGCCGGAGGCGCCGGCGAGGGCCGCGGGCCAGAGCCACGCGATCGCCCGCGAGGTCTCGTTCGTCTGCACGCTGCGCCGGACGAGCGCGTCGAAGACCCGGTCCCGCCCGCCGGCGAGCGTCTCGCGCAGCGCGTCCGCCTCGACCGCGCCGGGATCCGCGTCCGGGCCGAACGCGGGCCAGAGCGGGTGGGTTTCGCCCTCGGCGAGGACGTCGTTCCGGATCGCCGCGAGGAGCAGCAGCGGCCGCTCGTACCAGGCGAAGAAGCGCCGCGCCTCCCAGGCCGCCGCGAGGAAGCGTCCCTCGGGGCCCGCAAGGACGCCCGGGAGGAGCTCGAGCGCGCGGGCGTACGGCGGCGAGCGCCGCTCCAGCGCGCGCCGCTCGCGCGCCAGCTCCTCCTCGAGCGCTTCCACGCCGGCGCGCGCTGCACGCATGATTCCGGACCTCCTCCGCCCTGCATGGTGGGCACGCTCGCCGCGCGCAACCCACCGCGCGGGCCGGCGGCCGCCAGGATGGGCTTTCGCGGGGAGGGCGACCGGGCTATCGTTCTCACTCCCGGTGAGCCGGCGGCGCCGGCTCGGGGAAGGGGAGACGCCATGCAGAGGATGCTCGGGATCGCCGCGGCCCTCGCGCTCGCGGGCTGCCAGACCGTCTTCACCGGCGCGCCGAAGATCACCGACGGCCCGAAGGGCTGCCGGGCGGCGTGCGACGCTTGGGGGATGGATCTCGCGGGGATGGTGAAGATGGGCGAGTACTCGGACGGCTGCATCTGCCAGGTCCGGCCCGGGGGCGCCGGAGCGCCCGCCGCCCAGCCGCCGAGGCCCTCGTCCGACGCGTCGGGCCCCGGTCCAGGGGGCCCGCAGGCGGTCGCCGGCGTCTGGGTGCAGATGCAGGCCGCGGCCGCCGCCGCCGCGCAGCAGAGCGCCGAGGCGAGCCGGCAGGCCTCGCAGCAGGGCTACTTCGAGCCCCCGGCCTCGCCCTCCGCCACGCCCGGCTTCCAGCCCTGAGCGGCGTCGGCGTCGCGGGCTCGGAGCGCGGCGAGCCGGCGGCGCCGCGGCCCGGCCGCCGCGAGGTGCCCGGCGGCGACCGCGACGCCGATGGCGAGGCAGAGCCCCCAGAGCGTCCGGCCGCCGGCGCGCGTCAGGACCTCGCCGCCGAACACGGGCGCGATCGTGAACGCGACGCCCCACGCCATCGAGAACGCCCCCTGGTACCGGCCGCGGAGGTCGGGCGGCGAGAGGTTCGCGACGACGGTCGCGGCCGCTGGGAACCCGGTCACCTCCCCCATCGTCCAGAGGACGACCCCCGCGACGTAGACGGGCACGGGCGGGAGCCAGCCGGCGAGCGCGTTCACGCCGAAGCCGGCGCCGATGAGGAGCGCGGAGGCGGCGAGCAGCCGGCCCGGATCGTGGCGCGCGAGCGCCGGGCCCGCGAGCGGCTGGAGGATGACGACGCCGAGGCCGTTCAGGCTGAGGAGCGCCGCGAAGGTGCCCGGGCCGACGCCGTGCGCGTTCATGTCGACCGGCACGGCGAGCTGGAACTGGACGAACACGACGAGCGCGACGAGGTGCAGGAGCAGGAACACGACGAACGGGCCGTCCGCGAAGACGCACGCGAGCCCGGCGAGCGGCGAGTGGACGTGCGTCCCGGGTGGCCGGGTCTCGGGCACGCGCCGCGCGACGATGACGGCGAAGGCGGCCGTCGTCGCGGCGTCGGCGAGGAAGAGCGCGGTGAAGCTCCGCGCCGCGAGGACGCCCCCGATGGCGAGGCCGAAGGTCCACCCGAGGTTCATGACCCAGTAGGTGAGCCCCCACGCGCGCGCGCGATCCTCGAACGGCACGAGGTCCGCGATCGCCGCGTTCATCGCGGGCCGGTACACCTCGCCCGTGAGCGCCGCGAGGAAGGCGAACGCGGCGAGGAGGGTGGGGTCGCGCAGGAACCCGATCGTCCCGACCACGAGCGCGCCCGCCGAGAACGAGAGGAGCATCGTCGCGCGCCGCCCGACGGCGTCCGCGAGCGTGCCGCCGAGCGGCCCCGCGACGAGGGTGCCGACCCCGAACAGCGCGACGACGCGCCCCGCCGCGTCGGGCGCGAAGCCGCGCTCGCGGACGAGGTAGAGCGCGAGGAACGTGACGACGAAGCTCGCGAGCCGGTTCACGAACATCCCCGCGAGGAGGGTCCAGAACACGGGCGAGAGCCCGCCGACGGCGTCGCGGAGGCGGTGGCGCATGGCGGCGCCCGTGGGTGTAGCACCGGCGCGCGCCGCGCTCCAAACGCGAAACGGCCGCCCCGGAGGGCGGCCGTGTCAACCCCGTGCACGAGCCCGCGCCCGCGCCCGGCCTCTTCTCGGGCTCGGGCTCGGGCTCGGCTCGGGATGCACTAGATGTCGAAGTAAAGCGCGAACTCCATCGGCGAAGGCCGCATCCGGACCGGATTGACCTCCTTGTCGTACTTGTACTGGATCCAGGTCTCGATGACGTCCTCGGTGAAGACGTCGCCCTTCAGCAGGTACTTGTGGTCCCGGCGCAGGCACTCGAGCGCGTCGTCGAGCGAGCCCGGCATCTTCGGGATCTCCTTCAGCTCCTCCGGCGACATGCCGTAGATGTCCTTGTCGAGCGGCTGGCCGGGGTTGATCTTGTTCTCGATGCCGTCGAGGCCGGCCATCAGCATGGCCGCGAAGGCGAGGTAGCCGTTCGCCGACGGATCGGGCGAGCGGAACTCGATGCGCTTCGCCTTGGGCGACGGCGAGTACATCGGGATGCGGATCGACGCCGAGCGGTTCCGCGCCGAGTAGGCGAGGTTGATCGGGGCCTCGAAGCCGGGGACGAGCCGCTTGTAGCTGTTCGTCGTCGGGCAGATGAGCGCGGCGAGCGACGGGCCGTGCTTCAGCACGCCGCCGATGTACCACATGGCGAGGTCGGAGAGCCCCGCGTACCCGTCGCCGGCGAAGAGCGGCTTGCCGTTCTTCCAGATCGACTGGTGCACGTGCATGCCGGAGCCGTTGTCGCCGTAGAGCGGCTTCGGCATGAACGTCACGGTCTTCCCGTGCCGGCGCGCGACGTTCTTGATGATGTACTTGAACCACATGAGGTTGTCCGCCATGTTGACGAGCGGCGAGAACTTGATGTCGATCTCGGCCTGCCCGGCGGTGGCGACCTCGTGGTGCTGCCGCTCGACGTGGATGCCGACCTGCTCCATCACGCGGCACATCTCGGTGCGGATGTCCTGCTGGCTGTCGGTCGGGCCGACCGGGAAGTAGCCCTCCTTGTAGCGGGGCTTGTAGCCGAGGTTCCCGCCCGCCTCCTCGCGGCCGGTGTTCCACTGCCCCTCGACGGAGTCGACCTTGTAGAACCCCTGGTTCACGCCCGTGTCGTAGCGGACCTCGTCGAAGATGAAGAACTCGGCCTCGGGGCCGAAGAACGCCGTGTCGCCGATGCCGGTGGACTTGAGGTACTTCTCCGCCTTGATCGCGATGTTGCGCGGGTCGCGCGAGTACGGCTCCTTCGTGATCGGATCGGTGATGTTGCAGATGAGCGAGAGCGTGGGCTCCGCCATGAACGGATCGATCACCGCCGTGTCCGGATCCGGCATGACGAGCATGTCGGAGGCGTGGATCGCCTGCCACCCGCGGATCGAGGAGCCGTCGAACCCGAGACCCGCCTCGAAGACGTCCTCGGTCAGCTCGTAGACGGGGATCGAGAAGTGCTGCCAGATGCCGACGAAGTCCATGAACTTGAGGTCCACGTACGTCGCCTTCTTCTCCTTGGCGAGGTCGAGGACCTGCTTCGGGGTCAGCTTTGCCATCGGGTTCGTATCTCCGGATGCAGCGGGGTTTGTGGGCGCCTGAGATAGCACGCGACGTGCCACGGGAACACCGCGGTCGCCGCCGTAAATCCGCGATTCCAGGAGGTCGGCCGCCCGATCAGCTGGCACCCGGTGACCGAAATCCAGGCACCTCTCGGGGCCCCTCCGAGCACCTGCCCGGCCGGCGTGCGCGTCCCGGACACGGCCGGCGGCCGGCCGACCGTCCCGTCCTACTGCCCGGATTCCGGGCACCGCGCTGCCCGCTTCGCGGGCAGGCCTACTCCGGCCTGGGCTTCATCCCGAGCGCGCGCATCCGCTCGCGCAGCGTGTTGCGGTTCATCCCGAGCAGCTCCGCCGCGCGCAGCTGGTTGCCGTTCGTGCGCGCGATCGCGGCGGCGATGAGCGGCGCCTCGATCGCCGCGAGCCCCGCCTGGTAGCGGCCGCCCTCCGGCGGCGGCGCGTCGAGGAGCGCCTCGACGAGGCCCGACACGCCGCGGTCCTGCACCGCGGCGGCGGGGAGCAGGCCCACGAGGTCCTTCGCGGCGACCCGCGTCCCCGCGAGCTTGAGGAGCGCGCGCTGGATGACGTTCTGGAGCTCGCGCACGTTGCCCGGCCAGGCGTGGGCGACGAGGAGCGGCTCGGCGTCCTTCGCGAGCGAGAGCGCGCGCCCCTTGAGCTGCTCGCCGTACTTCGCGAGGAAGTGGCGGGCGAGCAGGATGACGTCGCCCTCGCGCTCGCGAAGCGGCGGCAGGCGGATCGGGACGACCGCGAGCCGGTAGTAGAGGTCGCGCCGGAAGCGGCCCTCCTCGACGGAGCGCGCGAGGTCGGCGTTCGTGGCGGCGACGATCCGGACGTCCACCGGCAGCGGGCGCGTCCCGCCGACGCGATCGATCTCCCGCTCCTGCAGGACGCGCAGCAGCTTCGCCTGCAGGTCGAGCGGCATCTCCCCGATCTCGTCGAGGAAGAGCGTGCCGCCGGTCGCGAGCTCGAACTTGCCGGGGCGGCGCTCCACCGCGCCCGTGAAGGAGCCCTTCTCGTGGCCGTACAGCTCGCTCTCGATGAGGTCCTTCGGGATGGCGGCCATGTTGACCGTGACGAAGGGGCCGCGCGAGCGGGTGGAGTTCCCGTGGATGGCGCGCGCGACGAGCTCCTTGCCGGTGCCCGACTCGCCCATGAGCAGGACGGTCATCTCGGTCCGCGCGACGCGGCCGATCTCCTTGTAGACCTCGATCATCGCCGCCGAGCGGCCGATGAGCGTCTCGGGGATCGCGATGTCCTTGTAGCGGCGCGGCTCCGCGTTCGGGTCGATCCGCGCCTCGATCGACGCGGCCTCCGGGTCGCCGTGCTCGCCGTCCGGGTGGGCCGCCGCGAGGTCCTTCACGATCCGCTCGACGCGGGCGAGGTCGAAGGGCTTGCCGAGGTAGTCCGCCGCGCCGCGCTTCATCGCCTCGACGGCGGAGCGCATCGTGTCCTCGGCGGTCATCACCACGATGAAGGGCGAGTCGGTGCGGCCGCCGATCTCGCCGAGGAGCTTGAACCCGTCGTCGCCCGGCAGGCGCACGTCGAGCAGGACGAGGCCGATGCCGTTCGCGCCACCGCCGGTCGCGCGCAGCTTCTCGCGGGCCTCCTCGGCGCTGCCGGCCTCCTCGTACGGGACCCCGGCGCGCTCGCACGTCTTGCCGAGCACGAAGCGGACCGAGGGCTCGTCGTCGACGATGAGGACCTTCCGCACCTTGCCTCCAGGTTCGTGGTTCTGCGGCCGCCCGTTCCACAAGCAAGGACGGGGCCAGCTCGCCGGGCGGCGCCCGTCAGGGCAGGTCGAGGGGGAGGTACACGGTCGCCTCCGCGCCCGCGCCGGGCCGGTTCTTCACCTCGATTCGCCCGCCGTGCGCCTCGACGATCCGGCGGGAGATGGCGAGCCCGAGCCCGGTGCCGTGCGGCTTCGAGGTCGCGAAGGGCGTGAAGAGGCGCTGCAGCATCGCCTCGGAGATGCCGGGCCCGTTGTCCTGGACGGAGATCCGGGCGAGCGGCCGCGTGCGCCCGCTCTTCGATCGCACGCGGAGCGGCGCGACGCCGGTCTCGAGCACGACGGCGGGATCTGGGACGCCCTGGACGGCGTCGAGGGCGTTGCGCACGAGGTTCAGGAGGACCTGCGTGAGCTTCTCCTGATCCGCGTGGATGGGCGGGAGCGACGGGTCGTAGCGGCGGACGAAGGCGACCCGGTCGCCACCGGGCACGCCCCTCGCGAGGACGAGCACGTCCTGCGCGACGTCGTGGATGGAGACCGCCGCCGGCTGCAGCGCCGCCGGCCGCGCGAGGTCGAGCAGCTCGCGGACGAGCCCGTCGACCCGCTTCGCCTCCCGCGCGATCACCGAGGCGTACTCCCTCGCCGGCCCCTCCGCCTCGCGGGCGAGGAGCTCCGCCGAGCCCTGCAGGCCGGCGAGCGGGTTCTTGATCTCGTGGGCGAGCCCCGCCGCGAGCGCCTCGAAGTCGAGGGAGCGGTCGGAGGCGCCGTGCACGCGCAGGACGAGCACGGTCCCGGCGCACTGCGCGCCGTCGAGGAGCGGGCTCGCCTCGACCGCGACCGGCACGCCGGGATCCCGCGGCGAGGGGAACTCGATCGCCTGCCCCTCCTGCGTCACGCGGACCCGGTCGGCGAGGACGGCGAGCTGCGCGCCGCCGGGGAGCGCGCGGACGGGCAGCGCCGCCGCGCGCTCGTTGCTCCTGCCGAACAGCTCCTCGGCGGCGGGGTTGAGGTGCAGCACCCCGCCGTCGGCGCCGGCGATGACGACCGCGTCGCCGATGGAGTCGAGGGCGGCCCGGGCGAGCGCCGCGGGGAGCGGTGGAGCCTTGCCCGCCCGGGACACTTCGCGTCCGCGCTAGAGCGCGTCCTCGCCGCGCTCGCCGGTCCGGATGCGGATGACCTCCTCGATCGGCACGACGAAGATCTTCCCGTCGCCGATGCGTCCGGTCTTCGCGGCGCGCTCGATCGCCTCGATCACGCGGCCCACGAGCGCGTCGGCCACGACGACCTCGACCTTCACCTTCGGGAGGAAGTCGACGACGTACTCCGCGCCGCGGTAGAGCTCGGTGTGCCCCTTCTGCCGGCCGAAGCCCTTCACCTCCGTGGCCGTGAGCCCCGCGACCCCGATCTCGGAGAGGGCCTGCTTCACCTCGTCCAGCTTGAACGGCTTGATGATGGCCTCGACCTTCTTCACGGCTCACCCCTTCGGGAAATTTGACTCGCTGACGCTACGCCCCGCCGACGCGGGCGGTCAACCCTGATGCTCGGTTCCCGGGCACGCGCTGCCCGGGATCCGCACAGCCCTTCGCTTCACGTTTCGCTTCTCCTCGACGTGGTCCGGGCGAGTCGGCCCGCGCGCGTCTCGTGCGGGACGTTCGCTCGATCCACGCACGGTCAGGCTGCAACGGGCAGGCCATGGCGGGGATGCGGTCCCGCGCCGCATCGGCCTCTTCCGCGACGGCCCCGCCCGGAACCGGACGCCCGCCTAGAATCACCCCGGGA
>DASVZX010000053.1:0-43233 GCA_036391435.1 Anaeromyxobacter sp.
ATTCCCGTCGCGGATCTCCGGCTCACCGGCGAGGTCCACGCGAGAGGAGGCCGGAACCCAGGGCGACCAAGCCACCGGATTCCGGCCTCGAAGACTGGAGCGGGAAACGGGATTCGAACCCGCGACCCTCAGCTTGGGAAGCTGATGCTCTACCAACTGAGCTATTCCCGCGTCGCGGCTTCCCTTGTGCCGCGAAGGCCGGAGCGAGTCAAGACGATCCCGGGGGCTCCCCTCCGCGCTGCGGGCGGAACGCCCGCCTGGTAGAACCTCGGCGTGACCGACGTCGAGCGGCGGATCGCGGAGGGGGTCGCGGCGCTGCGCGCGCGCTTCGGGGAGCGCATGCGCGCGACGCCGTCGCTCTCCGACGCGGCGCCGCAGGGCGAGGGGGCGAGGAACCGGCACGGGATGCCGAAGGAGCCGCCGGGCCAGAACGTGCTCGAGAAGCACGAGTGGCCGGTGCTCGACCTCGGCCGGACGCCGGAGGTCTCGGCGGAGCGCTGGCGGCTGACCGTGGACGGCGCGGTCGAGACGCCGCTCACGCTCTCCTTCGCGGACCTGCTCGCGCTGCCCCAGGTGGACGTCGACGCCGACTTCCACTGCGTCACCGGCTGGTCGATCCTCGACGTCGCCTTCCACGGCGTGCGCCTCGAGACGATCGCCGCGCTCGCGCGTCCGACGCCGGAGGCGACGCACGTCATGTGCCACGGCTACGACGGCTACTCGACGAACCTCCCGCTCGAGGAGGCGCTGAAGCCGGACGTGCTCCTCGTCCACGCCGTCGACGGGAAGCCGCTCGCCGCCGCGCGGGGCGGGCCCGTCCGGATCGTGGTCCCGCAGCTCTGGGCGTGGAAGGGCGCGAAGTGGGTGAGCCGGCTCGAGGTGCTCACCCACGACCGGCGCGGCTACTGGGAGATCCGCGGGTACTCGAACACCGCGTACCCCTGGCGCGACGACCGGATGTGGTGAGCCACCCGCCCGCGCGCGCGCGCGGGCCCCACGCGCGCGCCTGGTTCCCTGCCGGACACGCCGCTTCTCTCCGCGCAGCCGGCGAGGCCACGCGCGGAGCGGAAACCTACCTTCCGTCGCAGCAGCTCCAACCAGGAGGGGAATCCCATGTCGAACACGACGGTGCGGCGCTCCGGCGCCGTGTTTCTCGGTGTGCTCATGCTCGGGGCGCTCGCCCCGCGCCCGGCGCTCGGCGCACCGGGGGCGCCGACCTACACGAACGTGACGCACGTCCCGGTCAGCGGGACGGTGACGCTCGCGGACCAGACCACGCAGAACGTGAGCGGCTACTTCAACGTCCAGAAGTTCGCGAATCGGGACGGAAAGCTGGTCGCGATCGGCACGCTCACGACGACGTCGACGGCGGTCCCGCAGAACCTCACGGCCGAGGTCCCCGTGGCGTTCGGAGATCCGACCTGCGACATCCTGCAGCTCACCCTCGGGCCGCTGCACCTCGATCTGCTCGGCCTCGTGATCGATCTCAACCAGGTCAACCTCGACATCACGGCGCAGGCGGGCCCCGGGAACCTCCTCGGGAACCTGCTCTGCGCGGTCGCCAACCTCCTCAACGGCGCGGGGACCGGCGGCGGTGGCCTCACCGCCATCACGAACCTGCTGAACCAGATCCTCGGGATCCTGCAGGGCCTCGGGCTGTAGCGGCGCCATCGAACGGAAGGGCGGCGCTGCTCATGGCGGCGCCGCCCTTCGACTCTCGAGCGCGCCCGCGCGCTACTTCCGCTTCGCGAACCGCCTGAAGAAGCCGACCACCTGCTTCTCGGCGCTCGGCCAGTCCAGCTCGGGCGCCGGGTCCTCGTCCGGCCCGTCCACCCAGATCCCGCCGCACGACTCGCACGTGTCGTAGCTCACCGACCGCTTCTCGCCGCCCTCGACGACGACGAGATCGACGTTGCACACCGGGCACATCCCCGAGATCTCGTCGGGGTTCGCGAACCCGCCGAGCGCCGACAGCGCGGGCAGGTTGGCGTGCAGGAGCATCTTGTTGATGTCCGTCGCATCGACCCACAGGCCGCCGCACTCGGCGCAGCGGTGGAGCGTCGCGTCGTCTCGGGCGATGTCGGACATCTCGACGCTACAGCGGGGGCAATCCATGACGGTGCGGGTCCTCCTCGGGCCCGTGGCTTTTGTCGGGTTCAGGTACGGGGGGTCAAGCGAGCGCCGCTCGGGGTATCCGGCGGGAATACTAGCCAGAAGCGCAGACGCGTTTCAACGCCGATTCGACGCGGCGGCCGCGCCCACGGCCTCCCGCAGGGCCGCGATCAGCCGGCGGAGGCGCTCCGGGTGGAGCTTCAGGGCGACCCGGTTGACGACCAGGCGGGCGGACACGTCGAGGACCTCCTCCTCGACGACGAGCCCGTTGGCCTTCAGGGTCTCGCCGGTCTCGGTGATGTCCACGATGGCGTCGGCGAGGGCGAGCGAGGGGGCGACCTCGATGGACCCGTGCAGGGGGATGATCTCCGCGGGCACGCCCTTCCGGGCGAAGTGCCGGGCGGCGAGGGAGAGGTACTTCGTCGCCACGCGGGGGGCGACGCCGGGCGGCAGCGGCTTCGCGCCGCGGGGGCGCGCCACGATCACCTTGCAGCGCCCGATGCCGAGATCGAGCGGCTCGTAGAGGTCCCGCGGCTCCTCGCGGAGCACGTCGAGGCCGACGATCCCGACCGCCGCCGCGCCGTGCTCGACGTAGCTCGCCACGTCGGCGGCCCGGATGGAGATGAAGCGGAGGCCCGCCTCCGGCGCGTCGGCGGCGAGCCGGCGCGTGCCGTCGAGCAGCCGCTTCGGCGACACGCCGACGGCGCGCTCGAAGAGCGCCGACGACTCCTCGAGGAGCCGCCCCTTCGGCACCGCCACCGTGATGAGCTCTTCCGTCATCGCGTCACGCCTTCACCCGCCGGATGCGCGCCCCCACCGGCGCGAGCTTCTGCTCGATGCGCTCGTAGCCGCGGTCGAGGTGGTAGACGCGGTGGACCTCGGTCGTCCCCGTCGCCGCGAGCCCCGCGAGGACGAGCGCCGCGGACGCGCGCAGGTCGGACGCCATCACCGGCGCGCCCGAGAGCGACGGCACGCCCTTCACGACCGCCGTCTTCCCGTCCACCGCGATGTTCGCGCCGAGCCG
This sequence comes from Anaeromyxobacter sp., assembly GCA_036391435.1. Lineage (GTDB taxonomy): Bacteria > Myxococcota > Myxococcia > Myxococcales > Anaeromyxobacteraceae > Anaeromyxobacter. The sequence goes on from DASVZX010000053.1 coordinate 3,137, forward strand.
CTGCAGCTCCTGCACGTGCATGAAGCGGTTCTCGAAGACGGTCTCGGTGATCTTCGACGAGCCGTCGGCGAGGCAGAGGAGCACCATGAGCTGCGCCTGCATGTCGGTCGGGAAGCCCGGGTGCGGGGCAGTCTTCACGTCCACCGGCCGCGGCCGGCCGTCGCCGACGACGCGCAGCCCCGCGGGGATGTCCCGGACGTCCGCCCCCACCGCGCGGAGCTTCTCGACGAGCGCCTCGAGGTGGGCCGCGACGCAGCCGCGGACCGTGACGTCGCCGCCGGGCAGGGCACCCGCGACGAGGAAGGTCCCCGCCTCGATCCGATCGGGGATGACGGTGTGGTCGAGCGGCCGGAGCGCCTCGACCCCGCGGATCCGGATCTCGTCCGTGCCGGCGCCCTCGATGCGCGCGCCCATCCGCACGAGCGCCGCCGCGAGGTCCACCACCTCCGGCTCGCGCGCGCAGTTGCGCAGGATGGTGCGCCCCTCCGCGAGCGCCGCGGCCATCATGACGTTCTCCGTCCCGGTCACCGTCTGCCCGTCGAACGTGAAGATCGCCCCCCGGAGGCGGCCCCGCGGCGCGAACGCCTCGACGTAGCCGTGCTCGAGCCGGATCTCGGCGCCGAGCGCGGCGAGGCCCTTCAGGTGCTGGTCGATCGGCCGCGCGCCGATGGCGCAGCCGCCGGGGAGCGAGACGCGGGCCTTGCCCCAGCGCGCGAGGAGCGGCCCGAGCACGACCACGGAGGCCCGCATCGTCTTCACGAGCTCGTAGGGCGCCTCCGGCGCGACCGCGCGCGGGACGCGGATCGCGAGCGCGCCGCGCTCGGCGGCGATCCGCTCCGTGCCGCAGCCCATGTGGCCGAGGAGGCGCGAGAACGTCCGCACGTCGGCGAGGTCCGGGACGTTGCGGACGAGGTGGTCGCCCTCGGCGAGGAGCGAGGCGGCGACGATGGGGAGCGCGGCGTTCTTCGCGCCGCTGACCTCGACGGTCCCCCGGAGCGGCACGCCTCCCTCGATGACGATCTTGTCCATCTCGTTCCTGGTGAGCGGTGCGGGCGCGGGAGCGGGCGAGCGAGCCCAGGCCCGGACGGAAGGTCCGGCCCGAAAGCCCGCGGATTCTACGCCGGGTCCTCCGGCGCCGCCATCCGGGCCACGGTGAGGCGCGGGAGCCCCGCGAGATCCCGGCGCGGCTCCGCCGAGGCGAAGCCCGCCTCGCGGCACAGCCTCGGCAAGGCCTCCCCGTGGCCCTCGTGCATCTCGACGCACAGCACGCCTCCCGGGACGAGCCGGGCCGGCGCGCCGGCGACGATCCGCCGGATCACCTCGAGCCCGTCCTCGCCCCCGTCGAGCGCGATGCACGGCTCGCGCCGGACCTCGCGGGGGAGCGTGGCGAGCTCCCGCGACGGCACGTAGGGCGGGTTCGCGACGACGACGTCGAAGCGGACGTCCCCGTGTACCGCCGCCCACAGGTCGCCCGTGGCGAACTCGACCACGGCGCCGAGCGCGGCCGCGTTCTCGCGCGCCACCGCGAGGGCGTCCTCCGACACGTCGGTCGCGAGCACCCGCGCGCCGGGCCGCTCGAGCGCGAGCGACACGGCGAGGCACCCCGACCCGGTGCAGAGGTCGAGCGTCCGGCCCCCGGGGGCGAGCGCCGCGAGCGCGGCCTCGAGGAGGAGCTCGGTCTCCGGGCGCGGCACGAGCACGCGCGGATCCACCCGGAACGTGCGCCCCCAGAACTCCTTCCTCCCGACGAGGTAGGCGGCGGGCTCCCCGTCGGCCCGGCGCCGGACGAGCTCGCGGTAGCGCGCGAGCTCGGGGTCGCCGAGCGGCTTGTCGAAGTCGAGGTAGAGGCGGACGCGATCGCACGAGAGCGCGTGCGCGAGGAGCACCTCCGCGGTGAGGCGCGGCGCGTCGATCCCCTTCTTCGCGAAGAAGTCCTGGGTCCAGGCGATGAGCCGGAGCGGGGTCCAGAGCTCCGGCATCGTCACTCGACGCTCGCCCGCGCCGCGGGCGTCACTCCCCTCTCCCCCCGGGGAGAGACCTGTCGGGGAGAGAGGACCAGGGGGAGGGGACGGGGCATCACGCGCGCTTCTCGCCCTTGTCGGTCGCCCCGCCGTCCGTCCGCGACGCCTCGCGGAGCGCCTGCGCCGCGTAGAACGTGCGGCACGCCTCGACGAGATCGTCGACGTCCCCGTCCATCACCGCGGGGAGGTTGTGGCGCGTGTAGTTGATCCGGTGATCGGTGAGCCGGTCCTGCGGGAAGTTGTAGGTCCGGATCTTCTCGGAGCGATCGCCGGTGCCGACCTGGCTCTTGCGGGCGGCGTCGCGCGCGCTCCGCTGCCTCTCCTGCTCGATCTCGTACAGCTTCGCGCGCAGCATCCGCATCGCCATGTTGCGGTTCTTGAGCTGGCTCTTCTCCTGCTGGCACTTCACGACGATGCCGGTCGGCTTGTGGGTGAGCCGCACCGCCGAGTCGGTCGTGTTGACGCTCTGGCCGCCGGAGCCCGTCGAGCGGAACACGTCCATCTCGACGTCGGCGGGGTTCACCTGGATGTCGATGTCCTCGGCCTCGGGCATCACCGCCACCGTGACGGTGGACGTGTGGATGCGCCCCTGCGCCTCGGTGGCCGGCACGCGCTGGACCCGGTGGACGCCCGACTCGTACTTGAGCTTCGAGTACACGGCGTCGCCGGAGATGTTGACGACCGCCTCCTTCACGCCGCCGAGGTTGCCCGCGGACGTGTCGGCGAGCTCGGCGCGCCAGCCGTGGCGCTCGGCGTAGCGCAGGTAGAGCCGGAGGAGCTCCGCCGCGAACAGGCCCGCCTCGTCCCCGCCCGCGCCGGCGCGGATCTCGAGGATCACGTCCTTCTCGTCGTTCGGGTCCTTCGGGACGAGCTGGAGCTTCAGCGCCTCCTCCGCGGGCTCGAGCCGCGGCCGCAGCTGCCCGAGCTCCTCCTTCGCCATCTCGCGGAGCTCGGGGTCCCTGTCCTGGAGGAGCGCCTCGTTGTCCTCGAGGTCCTTCACGAGCTTCCGGTACGCGACGAGGGCGTTCACGGTCGGCTCGAGCGAGGCGCGCTCCTTCGACACCTTGCGGAAGCGCTCGCCGCTCGACGCCACGGCGGGATCGGAGAGCTGGTGCGTCAGCTCCTCGAACCGCTGCTCGATGGCCTCGAGCTTCCTCAGGACCTCGGGAGACAGCATGGGGGCGATTTCTTACCGTTCGCGACGGTCCGCGGCAAGGAGGCGGTCCCGCGTCGAGGGGAGCGGTCCCGCGTCGCGGGGCGGCATCGCGCCCCGGGGGCCGTACCGCGTCGCGGGGGCGGGCGGGGGAGGGACGACCCGGGCGGGGTCGACTATCCTGCGAGAGGATGACCGCCCCCGCCGTCGCACAGCCGGCACGCCCGCGCGACGCGCCCGCGGCGCCCGCCGCTCCGTCGCCGACGACCCCGCTCGTCCTCTTCCTCGTGCTCGCGGTGGCGGCCGCCGTGGCGGGGGTCCTCTCCTACGGCGCGACCGCGGCGGATCTGAGGCGACAGAAGCAGCGCGAGCTCGAGAGCATCGCCGCGCTCAAGGTGGAGGAGCTCGAGCGCTGGCGCGACGAGCGGCTCTCCGACGCGGAGTTCATCGCGGCCGGCCTGCTCCCCGCGGACGCCGTCGTCGCCTCGGCGCGGGGCGCGGCCGGCGCCCGGCTCGTCGCCTGGTTCCACCGGCTCCGCGAGGCGGGCGACTACTCGGGCATCGCGCTCGCCACCGCGGACGGGGGGATCGGCGCATCGTCCGGCATCCCCGCGCAGCCTCCCGACCCCGACCTCGAGGCGGCGATCCGCGCGGCCGTCCAGGGGCGCCGCATCGTCGTGACCGGGGTGCACCGGATCGGGATCACGGGGGCGCTCCACCTCGACGTCGTCGCGCCGGGCGCCGCGAGCGACGGCGCCGCGGGCGCGGTGATCCTCCGCATCGACCCCTACCGCTACCTGTTCCGGTTCCTGCAGTCGTGGCCCGGCCCGAGCGCGACGGGGGAGGCCCTCCTCGTCTGGCGCGACGGGGAGCGGGTCCGCTTCGCGAACGAGCTGCGGTACTGGGACGACGACCCGCTCGCGCTCTCCGTCCCGCTCGGACGCCGCGAGGATCCCGCGGCGCTCGCGGCCGCCGGCGAGGTCGGGGTCGCGGAGGGGATCGACTACCGCGGCAGGCGGGTCCTCGCGGCGATGCGGCAGGTCCCCGACACGCCCTGGGCGCTCGTCGTCAAGGTGGACGCGGACGAGGCGGCCGCGCCGCTGCGCGGCCGCGCCGTCTGGATCGCGATCGCCGCCCTCGCGCTCGTCGCCGCGGCCGGCGCCGGCTCGACGCTCTGGTGGCGTCAGCAGCGGGCGCGCTTCGACCGGCAGCGGATCCGGACCGAGGTCGAGCGCGCCGCGCTGCTCGAGAAGATGGAGTGGATCACCCGCTACGGGAACGACATGGTGTTCCTCACGGACGGCGACGCCGTGGTCGAGACGAACGACCGGGCGGCGGTCGCGCTCGGGTACGCGCCCGGCGAGCTCGTCGGGTTGCCCGTCCGGGAGCTGCGCGACCCCGCGACGCTCGGGGATCTCGAGGACCGCGTCCGCGAGCAACGGGAGGCGGGGTTCGCGCGCTACGACACGCGCCTCCGCCGCAAGGACGGCACCACCTTCCCCGTCGAGCTGACCGTCCGCCTGATGGACATCGGCGGGAGTCCGCACCACCAGGCCGTCGCCCGGGACATCACCGAGCGAAGGAGCGCGGAGGAGGCGCTCCGCGCGAGCGAGGAGAAGTTCCGGGCGGCCTTCGAGCAGGCGGGGCTCGGGATCGCCCTCGTCGATCGGGACGGGCGGCTCCTCGACACGAACCGCGCGCTCCGCCGCATCCTCGGCGCCGAGGAGGTCGATCCGCGCGGACGCGCGATCGCGGAGCTCGTCTCGCCGGAGGGGGACGCGGCGGCGCCGGACGCCGTCGGAGCCCTCCTGGACGGTCGGCGCGCGTCGGTGGAGGGGCCGCTGCGCCTGCGGCGCCCCGACGGCGCCTCGGTCGAGACGATCGTCCGCGCTCGCCCGGTCCACGGCCCGGCGGGCGAGATCCAGTACGCGCTCGCGGTCGTCGAGGACGTCTCGGACCGCAAGCGCATGGAGGCGCAGCTGCTGCTCGCCGACCGGATGGCGTCGGTGGGGACGCTCGCGGCCGGCGTCGCGCACGAGATCAACAACCCGCTCTCCTACATCGTGGCGAACGTCGACTACGCGATCGAGGAGCTGGGCCGCGCGGGCGCGCCGCCGGACGTGCTGTCCGCCCTCGCCGAGGCCAAGCAGGGGGGCGCGCGCGTCCGGGAGATCGTGCGCGACCTGAAGACCTTCTCCCGGCCGCACGGCGGGGATCGCGCGCCGGTGGACGTGCGCGAGGTGCTGCGGTCCGCGGTGAGCGTGGCGAGCAACGAGATCCGCCACCGCGCGCGGCTCGAGCTCGACCTCGCGGAGGTCCCGCGCGTCCTCGGGAGCGAGCGCCGGCTCGGCCAGGTCTTCCTGAACCTGCTCGTCAACGCCGCGCAGGCGATCCCGGAGGGGCACGCCGAGGCGAACGTGATCCGCGCCACCACGCGGACCGCCGCCGGCGGGGGCGCGGAGGTGGAGATCTCCGACAGCGGGTGCGGCATCGACGCGGCGATCCTCGATCGCATCTTCGACCCGTTCTTCACGACGAAGCCGGTCGGGATCGGCACCGGCCTCGGGCTCGCGATCTGCCACGGCATCGTCACCGGGCTCGGCGGGGAGATCCACGTCCGCAGCGCCACCGGCCGGGGCACGACGGTCGTCGTGAGGCTGCCCGCGGCGCGCCCGGAGGCCGCGGAGCGGCCCGCCCCGAGCGCGCCGGCGCTCGCGCGGGGGCGCGCCGGGCGGATCCTCGTCGTGGACGACGAGCCGCTCGTCGCGCGCGCCGTCGCCCGCGTCCTCGCGCCGCCGCACGAGGTCGTGATCGAGACCGGCGCGCGCGCCGCGCTCGCCCGGATCGAGGGCGGCGACCGGCGCTTCGACGCGGTGATGTGCGACCTCATGATGCCGGAGATGACCGGCATGGAGCTGCACGCGCGCCTCGCGACCACCGATCCCGAGCTCGCGGCGCGCATGGTGTTCCTCACCGGCGGCGCCTTCACGGCGAGCGCGCGGGAGTTCCTCGATCGCGTCGCGAACCCGCGCCTCGAGAAGCCGATCGGGGCCGACGTGCTCCGCGCGCTCGTGGGCGGGCTGCTCGGGACCGCCTGACGCCCGTCAGCGCGGCGGCAGCGCGACCACGCGCCCGCCGCGGATCACGCCCATGAGGACGGCGCCGCGCTTGATGCCCTCGTGATCGGTGGAGCTCCACGGCTTCCAGTGGTGCCCGGTCACGCCGTCGTACGGCCTCCGCAGGGACTCGAGCGCGGCCTTGACCGAGGGGCCGTCCGTCGCGCCGGCCTGCTGGAGCGCGCGGGCGAGGAGCTGGAGGGCGTCGTACCCCTGCGCCGCGGCCGACGCGGCCCCGATCGGCGTGCCGAAGCGGGCGCGCCACCGGGCGCGGAAGCGGGCCGCCTCGTCGCCCGCCGCCTCGGAGTCGATGAACGTCTGCGGCATCATCGCGCCCTCGGCGTACGGCCCGGCCGAGCGCAGGAAGCCCTCGTGGGAGAGCGCCCAGCTGCCGACGAGCTCGACGCGCCAGCCGATCCCCTCGAGCGCGCGGACGATCCGCGCGGCCGGGCCGGACACCGCGTAGGTGAGGAGGACGTCGGCGCCGGACGCGCGGGCGGCCTCGACGCAGGCCGGCGCGTCGTCGCCGCTCGGCGCGAGCGCCACCACGCGGGCCGGCGCGACCCCGCGCCGGCGGAGCGCCTCGAGGAGGCGATCCCGCCCCTGCTCGCCGAAGCGCGTCGTCTCGTAGACGATCGCGGGCCGGCGCCGGCCGCGGACCTCGATCGCCTCGCGCACGATCATCGCGGCCTGGATCCGGTCGGCGAGGGAGAACCGGAACACGTAGCTGTCCTCGCCCGCCTCGAGCAGCTCGTTCACGGCGTTGCCGGTCGCGCCGGCGACGATCTCCGGGATGCGGCGCTCGTTCACGAGCGACGAGGTCGCGTCGGCGACGATCGTCAGGCTCGGGCCGAGGAGCGCCACCACCTTCTCCCGGTCCACCAGGGCCTTCGCCGCCCGGAGCCCCTCGCCGGGGTCGCCGCGGTCGTCCACCTCGACGAGCACGAGCGGCCGGCCGAGGACGCCCCCCGCCTCGTTGATCGCGTCGGCGGCGAGGCGGGCGCCGTCGCGCATGGCGGGCCCGTTGTTCGGCAGCGAGAAGGAGCCGTACAGCCCGACGCGGATTGGGGCCGCGGGCCCGCCGCGCGCCCCCGCGGCGCTCCCCTGCGCGAGCAACGTGGTGGACAGGGCGACGGCCAGCGACGGGACGAGGGACGCCATCTCGGCTCGCAGGATACCGCATGCGCGCCCTTCGCCCGCCGGCTTGCGCCGCGCTCGCGCAGGCGCCCGGGCGGGAGCGGCCGGCGATCGCGCGCCGGTACCACGCGGCCAAGGCGGACGCGCTCGCCGCGCTCGCGGACCACTTCGCCGCGCGCTCCGCGCGCTGACGGCGCGCTACCCGCGCGGCTCCGCCCGCTTGCCGAGCGCCTCCGAGAGGATCCGGAGGGGGCCGGCGTCGGCGCGCCCGGAGTCGACGAGCAGCCGCAGCACGTTGAGCGCCGCGCGCGAGAGATCGGCGAGCAGCTCGAGCCGCCTCGCCTTGAACCGGGCGGCCCGCTTCACCGCCGGGTCCACGTCGGCGAGGGCGGCGCGCAGGTCGTCGAGGGCGCCCTCGAAGGTGGCGAGCGCGCCCTCCACCGCGCGCTTCTCCCGCTCCCGCAGCACCCGCGAGACGAGCTTCCACACGTTCGTCTCGGCCTCGAAGTGCTCCTTGCGGTCGCCCGCGATCTCGACGGAGCGGACGACGCCCCAGCGGCGCAGCTCGCCGAGGCTCATGGAGAGGAGCCCCGTCGAGATGCGGAGCCGCTCGCAGAGGTCCGGCGCGGCGAGCGGCCGGTCGGAGAGGAACAGCACCGCCCAGATCCGGCCGAGCTGCCGCCGGAACCCCCACAGCTCCATGATCGCGCCCACCGCGTCGGCGACGGCGAGGTCGGTCCGCGCGAGGGCGAACGAGGACGGGGCGGGGGCGGCGCGGGGCGCGGCGGCGGTCATCTAGGGTCCTCGCGAGAGCGCCAGGTCGGCGAGGGCGCACAGCGCGAACGCGACCGACGCGAAGGCGTTGTAGTTGAAGAAGGCGACGTTGATCCGCTCGGGCCGGAGCGCGCCGCGCGGCGCGACGTAGAGGTGCTCCGCCGCCACGACGGCGGCGAGGATCGCGGTCCCCACCATCCACGCCGGACCGCGCCCGGCGAGGGGCCCCGCCGCGGCGACGCCCGCGATGGCGACGACGTGCAGCGCGCGCGCCCAGCGGATCGCGCCGGCGACGCCGAAGCGGGCCGGGATGGAGCGGAGCCCCTCGCCCCGGTCGAAGTCCACGTCCTGCAGCGCGTAGAAGACGTCGAACCCGGCGATCCACGCCCCGACGCCGATCCCCAGGACGACCGACGCGAGCGGGGCCGCGCCGGTGAGCGCGATCGCGACGCCGATGGGCGCGAGCGCCTGCGCCACGCCGAGCCAGAGGTGGCAGGTCCAGGTGAACCGCTTCGCGTACGAGTAGCCGAGGAGGATCCCGAGGACGGGGAGGGCGAGCCAGCCGGTGAGCTCGGAGATGAGCGCGGCCGCGACGACGAAGGCGGCGGCGCTCCCGGCGAGGAGTCCCCAGGCCGCGCGCGGCGAGACCTCGCCCGTCACGAGCTCGCGCCGCCGGGTGCGCGGGTTCCGCGCGTCGTACCAGCGGTCGGCCACCCGGTTCATCGCCATGGCGGCGGTGCGCGCCGCGACGACCGCGATCGCGACGAGGCCGAGCCGGAGCGGGTCGAGCGAGGCCTCGCGCGAGACGAGCACCACCGCGCTCGCCGCGAACGGCAGCGCGAAGAAGGAGTGCTCGAGCTTCACCATGCGGGCGAGCGCCGCGATGCTCATGCGGAGGTCCTCTCGGTGCGGGGCGCGCCCGGGGCGCCGGCGCCGCCGCCGCCCGCGTCGATCTCCGGGTGCCGCGCCCGCGCGAGCCACTCGAACGGCTTCTCCTCGGCGCCGAACGCGACGACGGCCTCGAAGGGATCCCCGACGCGCTCGAGGCGCGCGGGCGCGGCGATCACGCCGGGCGCGAGCCCGGGCGCGAGCGCGCCCACGTGCGGCGCCCCCACGGCCGGCCCGTTCCAGGCGAGGGGCAGGATGCGCGCGGCGGGGATGGACGGGAAGGCGCGCCACAGGACCGCGACGTCGGCGAGCGGCGCGAGCGACGGGCAGGAGGCGAGCGAGTCGGTCCCGACGGCGAGCGGGATGCCGGCGGCGAGGAGCGCCGCGAGCGGCGGCAGCCTGCCGCCGATGAACCCGTTCGAGCGCGGGCACAGGACGGCGGTCGCGCCGGTGCCGCGGAGGAGCGCGAGGTCGTCCTCGTCGAGATCGACGACGTGCACGACGAGGTGATGGGACCTCAGGTGCGGCCCGACGACGGCGACGGCGGAGCGCCCCTTCGGCACGAGGTCGCGGGCGCGCCCGCCCATCCGCGCGACGAGGTGGCCGAAGCCGCCCTTGCCGGTCGAGACGAACGCGCGCTCCGCCGGATCCTCGGCGAGGTGGATCGAGCCCGGGCCCGCCTTCAGGAGCTCGACGAGCGACGGGTGGAGGGTGGAGTAGACGGCGTGCGGGCTCGTCACGACGCGCAGCCCGGGCGGCAGCGGCGGGAGGGCCGCCCGCAGCGCCCTCGCCGCCTCGAGCGCCTCGACCATCCGGCGCGGCGTGAGGCCGAACACCTCGTGGAACACGGTCCCGGCGAGGCCCGCGGCCGCGAGCGGCGCGACCGAGGCGAGGGTGTTGGAGACGTCGCCGACGGCCGCGACGCCGAAGCGGACGAGGTCCTCGGCCGCCATCGTCATGGCAGGCCCGGGATCGCGCTCGCGGGCCCGCGCCCGCGCGGAGATGAACAGCTCGATCCAGGCGGGGAGCCCCTCGCCCCCCGTGACCGTGCCCGCCATGTGCGAGAGCTCGAGGTGGAGGTGGGCGTTCACGAGGGCGGGGAGGATCACGCCGTCGCGCCGCTCGCCCGCGCCGTGCCGCGCCTCGAGGTCGGCGCGGGGGCCCACCGCGACCACGAGGTCGCCGTCGAGCGCGACGGCGCCGTCCCGGATCGCGCCGGGCAGCGCGGCTCCCGGGCCGGCGTCGGCTCGCCCGGTGAGCACCCACGGCGCGCTGACGACCCGCACGCTCACGCCGCGGCGCCTCCGATCCGCTCGTAGCGCATGTTCCGGCGCGCCGGTCGGAACCCGGCGTCGCGGATGTGCCGCTCGACCTCCTCCGCGTCCATCTTGAAGGTCGTGCCCGCGGCCGAGACGACGTTCTCCTCGATCATGACCTGGCCGAAGTCGTTGCAGCCCATGTGAAGGGCGGCCTGCGCGACGCCGCCCCCCATCGTCACCCAGGACGACTGGAGGTTCGGCACGTTGTCGAGGAACAGGCGGGAGAGCGCGTTCGTGCGCAGGTACGCCTGGGCGCTGCCGTCTCCCGGCACGAGCCGGGTGTTCGCCGACTGGAACGGCCAGCAGATGAACGCGGTGAACCCGCCGGTCTCGTCCTGCAGCTCGCGCAGGCGCGCGAGGTGCGCCACCCGGTGCACCGGCTCCTCGCCGACCCCGAACATGAGGGTGGCGGTGCTGCGGAGCCCCTTGCGGTGCGCGGCGCGCATCACGGTGAGCCACTCGTCCGTCGAGCACTTGAGCGGCGCGATCCGGCGCCGGACCTCGTCGTGCAGGATCTCCGCGCCGCCGCCCGGGATCGAGTCGAGCCCCGCCGCGACGAGCCGGTCGATGGTGGCGTCGAGCCCGAGCTGGCTCGTCCGCGCGATGTGCCAGATCTCCTCCGGCGAGAGCGCGTGGAGGTTGATCATCGGCCAGCCGCGCTTCATCCAGCGGAAGAGGTCCTCGTACCACTCGATGCCGAGGTCCGGGTGGAGCCCGCCCTGCATCAGGAGCTCGATCCCGCCGAGCTTCACGGTCTCGTCGAGCTTCGCGGCGAGCTCGTCCCTCCCGAGGACGTACGCCTCGCGGTGGCCGCGCGGGCGGTAGAAGGCGCAGAAGTGGCACGCGGTCGTGCAGACGTTCGTGTAGTTCACGTTGCGCGACACGATGTAGGTCACGACGCCGTCGCCGTGGAGGGCCCGGCGGCGCTGGTCGGCGGCGAGGCCGAGCTCGAGGAGCGGAGCCTTCTCGTCGAGGAGCTCCGCCTCGTCGGCGTCGAGCCGCTCGCCGTCCGCGCCCTTCTGCAGCGCCCGGTCGAGCGACACGGCGCGCCGCGCGCGCTTCGTGCGGACGACGTCGTCCACGAAGCGGACCTTCATCGGCGGGATGAAGCCCTTCTCGGCCGCCTTCCGGAGGAAGACCTCGAGCCCCTCGATCTCGTACGGCCCGAGCCCGTAGCGGATCCGCTGGGTGAGGTAGCGCCGGTACCGCTCGGGGTCGCCGCCCCTCGTCGCGGCGAACCGCTGGGCGAGCTCGGTGCGCACGCCGAGGCCGTGCTGCGCCGCGCGCGACAGCTCCTGGACGTCCTCGGGCGAGACCCGGCCCGGCCGCGCCGCCCAGAGCGCGAAGATCATCGGCAGCCCGGTGAGCCGGTTCCACTCGCGGCCGAGGTCGATGACGTGGTTCGCGCGCACGTCGAAGGCGCGGTCGCCGATGACGAGGGCGCCCTTCGTCCCCTTGGCGCGGGCGAGCCCCTCGACGGCGGGCAGGAGCGTGTACCGCGGCCGGACGCCCATCTCGTCGAGGACGATCTTCGTGAGGACGTGCGAGGTGCGCGAGGCGGTGTCGAGGAACACCTCGTCCCAGATCGCGGGGGACTGCTCGCCGGCGAGGACGACGGTCTGCACCGGGCCGTCCGCGCCGATGGCGATGCCGGGGACGATCTCGAACTCGCCGCCGGGGAGGGCGCCGACGGAGACGAGGGCGAGGTCCACCTCGCCCGCCTCGAGCATCGCGGCGCACCGCGACGGCTCGGCGAGGACCATCTCGACGCGGTCCGAGCCCTCGAGCCCGGCCGTGAGCGGCCAGGCGTTCAGGAAGGAGACGGCGGCGGCGCGGAGCTTAGGCATTCGCGGCTCGGGGGAGGGGAGGGACGGTCCCGTGAACCTTGAGGACGCGGTAGAGCGAGTCGCGCTCCGCCGGGACGCGGCCCGCGGCGCGGATGAGCTCGTGCAGCGTCCGCTCGGAGAGCGCCTGCGGCACGGTGGAGCCCGCCATGTGGTAGATGCGCTCCTCGAGGACGGTCCCGTCCACGTCGTCCACGCCGAAGGCGAGCGCGACCTGCGCGAGCCGCTCGCCGAGCGACACCCAGTAGGCCTTCACGTGATCGAAGTTGTCGAGGTAGAGCCGCGCGACCGCGAGCGTGCGCAGCGCGTCGTAGCCGGTGGGCTTCGGGAACGCCTTCCCGATCATGTTGTGCTCGGGGTGGAAGGCGAGCGGGATGAAGACCTGGAACCCGCCGGTCTCGTCCTGCAGCTCGCGCAGGCGCCGCATGTGGTCGACGCGCTCGTCGAGCCGCTCGATGTGGCCGTAGAGCATGGTCGAGTTCGTCCTGATACCGAGCCGGTGCGCCGTGCGGTGGATCTCGAGCCACTGCTCGGCGGTCGCCTTGTCGTCGCAGATCTTCCGCCGCACGCGGGGGGCGAAGATCTCGGCGCCGCCGCCGGGCATGGTGACGAGCCCCGCCGCCTGCAGCTCGCGCAGGACCTGCTCGTAGCTCTTCCCGTACTTCTCCGCCCAGAAGTGGATCTCGATGGCGGTGAAGGCCTTGATGGTGAGCTCCGGCCAGGCGGCGTGGATCCGGCGGAGGAGCTCCGGGTAGTAGTCCCACGGCAGGGTCGGGTGGAGCCCCGCCACCATGTGGACCTCGGTGATCCCGAGCGGCCTGCGCGACAGCACCTTCTCGACCGCCTCGTCGAGCGACATCGTGTAGCCGTCGGAGGCGACCTGGTCGTCCTTGCGCGCGAACGAGCAGAACTTGCAGCTCGCGACGCAGACGTTCGTCGGGTTGAGGTGGACGTTCCGGTTGTAGAAGGTGAGGTCGCCGTGGCGCGCCTCGCGGACGTGGTTCGCGAGCGCCCCCAGCGCGGCGAGGTCGGCCGTCTCGAGGAGGCGCAGCGCGTCCGCGTCGGAGAGGCGCTCGCCGGCGAGGACCCTGTCGCGGACGTCGCCGAGGCCGTCGCGCTCGAGGGCGCGGTTCGCGAGCGTGGAGAGCGGCATCACACGTCCTCCCAGGGATCCCCGAGCGGAGGGGCAGGCGGATGAGCCTGCCCCGGAGCGAGCGTCGGGGGGTCCGGGGGGGCTTCTCCCCCCGGCCCGGATGCCGACAGCCCGTCCCAGCGCTTCATGAGGTCGTTCGGGAGGCCGATGCGGTCGAGGATGCGCGCGACCACCGTGTCGACGAGCTCCGCGATCGTCCTCGGCCCCGAGTAGAAGGAGGGCGAGGCGGGCATCACGAACGCGCCCGCCTCGATGACCTGCGTCATCGCCCGCGCGTGCACGAGCGAGATCGGCGTCTCGCGGAGCACGAGCACGAGCTTCCTGCGCTCCTTCAGCATGACGTCCGCGGCGCGGCCGACGAGGTCCACCGAGATCCCGCAGGCGATGCGGGCGAGCGCGCCGGCCGAGCACGGGACGACGACCATGGCGTCGTAGAGCGCGGAGCCGGAGGCGAACGGGGCGGTGAAGTCCTGGTTCTTCCAGACCATGAACGGATACCTCGGCTCCGCCCCGATCTCGTGCCTCCAGACCTGCTTGCCGGTCTGCGTGAAGACGAGGTCGACGGAGACCCCGTGCGCCGGCCCCTCCTTCGCGAGGAAGTCGAGGAGCCGCCTCGCGTAGGGGGCGCCGGACGCGCCGGACACGGCGACGACGAGCTTCACGCCCGCACCGCCCTGACGAGCCCGCACACGCCGGGGAAGAGGGTCTCGCCGCGGACGTCCCGGAAGCCCGCCCGGCGCGCCCCGTCCTCGAACTCCGGGCGGGAGGCGAAGCGCTCCATCGACGCCACGAGGTAGCGGTACGCCTCGGGGTCGGGCGAGAGGACCCGGCCGAGCACCGGGAGCGCGAGCCGGTTGTACGCACCGTGAACGAAGCGCGAGCCGGCCGACTCCGAGCGGAAGAACTCGAGGACGCCGAGCCGGCCGCCGGGGCGGAGCGCGCGCGCGAGCTCGCGCAGCCCGGCCTCCCACGAGTCGAGGTTCCGCATCCCGAAGGTCACCGTGGCGAGGTCGAAGGACCCCGCGCGGAAGGGCAGGGCGAGGGCGTCCGCCTGGGCGGCCGGCAGCCGCGTCTTCTCGACGCCGCGGTGGAGCATCTGGAAGGAGAAGTCCGCGGCGACCACGCGGAGCCCCGGCGCCCGCCGCCGCGCGAGGTCGGCGACGTCCATCGTCCCGGCGCACAGGTCGAGCAGCGCCTCCCCGTCCCGCGGGCGCAGCGCCGCGAGGAGCCTCCGCCGCCAGGCCTGGTCGACCCGCAGCGTCATGACGCGGTTCAGGAGGTCGTAGGACGGCGCGATCCGGTCGAACATCGCGCGGACCGCGCCCGCGCGGGGGCCCTCGCCCGGCAGCGGCGGGATCGTCACTGGAGGATCCCTCCGCTGGGCGGCTTCCAGGACGCGGCGGGCGGCGGGGCGATGCGCGGCCGCCGGGGCGGCTTCGCGCCCGGGACGAGCCGCTCGTAGAGCGCGTCCATGCGCGCCACGAGCTCCGGCGGGTGGACGCAGACCTCCGGCCACTCGCGCCCGCCCTCCTCGCGCCACTTGCGCGTCGCGTCCACGCCGATCTTCCCGCCGTACGCGAAGTGGCTCGCCGCGTGGTCGAGCACGTCGACGGGTCCCTCGGCGACGACGAGGTCGCGCGTCACGTCCACGTTCGCGAGCGCGCGCCAGGCCGCCTGCGGGACGTCCTGCACGTCGACGTCCTCGTCGAAGACGACGAGCGTCTTCGTCTGCGCCATCTGGCCGGAGCCCCACAGCCCGTGGATCACCTTCCTCGCCTGGCCGGGGTGCTCCTTCCTGATGGAGAGGAGGCAGAGGTTGTGGAACACGCCCTCCACCGGCATCGCCATGTCGACGATCTCCGGGAAGACGAGCTGGAGCATGGGCAGGAAGAGCCGCTCGGTGGCCTTCCCGAGCCACTGGTCCTCGACGGGCGGCGGCCCGACGACGGTGGCCGGGTAGATCGCGTCCTTCCGGTGCGTGATCGCGACGACGTCGAGCGCGGGGTAGTCGTCCGCGAGCGAGTAGAAGCCGGTGTGGTCGCCGAAGGGGCCCTCGCGGACGAGCGGCGCGGCGGGATCGACGAACCCCTCGATCACGAGGTCGGCGTCGGCGGGCACGTCGAGGTCGGTGGCGACGCCCCTCGACATCCGGACCGCCTCGCCGCGCAGGAAGCCGGCGAAGAGGTACTCGTCCACGTTGGGCGGCAGCGGGGCCGAGGCGCAGTAGGTGAGCGCGGGATCGCCGCCGAGCGCGATCGCGACCGGCATCCGCTCGCCCTTCTTCCTGTAGCCGCGGTAGTGCGCGGTCGCGGTCTTGTGGAGCTGCCAGTGCATCGCGAGCCGGCGCGGGCCGAGGACCTGGAGCCGGTACATCCCGACGTTGCGGATCCCGGTCTCCGGGTCGCGCGTGATGACCTGCGGGAGCGTGACGAACGGGCCGCCGTCGTGCGGCCAGGTCGTGAGCACCGGCAGCTTCCGGAGGTCGGGGTCTCGGTCCACCACCTCCTGCGACGCGCCCGCGCCGACGTGCCTCGGCGTCATCGAGGCGAGCTTCCCGAGCTTCGGGAGCATCCTGAGCTTGTCCCAGAACGACTGCGGCGGGGCCGTGCGGAGGAGCGCGCGCAGCTCCCGCGCGTGGTCCTCGAGGTCGTCGCACGAGAGCGCCCAGCTCGTGCGGCGGCGCGTCCCGAAGAGGTTCATGGCGACGGGGAACGCGCCGGCCGCGGGGCGCTCGAAGAGGAGCGCCGGACCGCCCTGCTTCGCGGCGCGGTCGGCGAGCGCGGCCATCTCGAGGACCGGGTCCACGCGCTCCTTCACGCGGACGAGCTCGCCGGCGCGCTCCAGCCGATCGAGGAACTCCGCGAGCGAGCGGTAGGCCATGGCGGGCGCGATTCTTACAGCGTCACCCGCCTTGTTTCAACGATCGTTGAAAGATATACGTGACGCCGCGATGCACACGATCCGCGTGGCCCACAGTCCGGACTCGGACGACGCCTTCATGTACTGCGGCCTCGCCTGCGGGGCGGTGGAGCCGGAGGGCGTCCGCTTCGAGCAGGCGCTCTCGGACATCGAGTCGGCGAACGCCGCGGCCCAGGAGGGTCGCTTCGACCTGACCGCGATCTCCGCCGCCGCGTACCCGTCGCTCGCCGCCCGCTACCTGCTCCTCGACTCCGGCGCCTCGTTCGGCGACGGCTACGGCCCCTGCGTCGTGGTCCCGGCGGCCTCGCCCGTCCGCCGGCTCGAGGACCTCGCCGGCGCGCGCATCGCGACGCCGGGCCGCCGGACGAGCGCCGCGCTCGCGCTCGCGCTCCGCCTCCCCGACCACGTCGCGGTGCCGATGGACTTCAAGGCGGTCGGGCCCGCGTCGCTGCGCGGCGAGGTGGCGGCCGGGCTCGTGATCCACGAGGGGCAGCTCACCGCGGCCGCCGAGGGGCTCCGCGTCGTCGAGGACCTCGGCCGGAGCTGGAAGGCCCGCACCGGCCTGCCGCTCCCGCTCGGCCTCAACGCGGTGAAGCGCGACCTGCCCGAGCCCGTGCGGCGCGCGGCGGCGATCGCGTGGAAGGCGTCGATCGACTGGGGGCTCGCCCACCGCGAGCAGGCGCTCGACTACGCGATGACGTTCGCGCGCGGCCTCGCGCGCGACAAGGCGGACGCCTTCGTCGGCATGTACGTGAACGACTGGACGCGCGAGCTCGGGCCGCGGGGGCGCGAGGCCGTGGCGCGGTTCCTCGGCGAGGCCGCCGGGGCCGGGCTGGTCCCGCGCGTCTCGATCGAGTACCAGGAGCGCTGACTCTCTCTCCCCCTGGCGCCGCCGGGGGAGAGGGGGCATTCCATGGCGGGCGCGCCGGGCTACACGGCGCGGATCGGCAGCTTCCGGATCCGCTTCCCGGTCGCCGCGAACAGCGCGTTCGCGACCGCCGGCGCGAGGGGCGGGAGCCCCGGCTCCCCGATCCCGCCCGGCGCCTCCTGGCTCGGCACGAGGTGGACCTCGACCGCCGGCATCTCGTCCATCCGGAGCGGCTCGTAGTCGTCGAAGTTCCCCTGCACCACCGCGCCCTTCGCGAGCGTGATCTCGCCGCGCAGCACCGCGGAGAGGCCGTAGGCGATGGCGCCCTCCACCTGGTGCTCCACGCTGTCCGGGTTGAGCGCGACGCCGAGGTCCACCGCCGCGACGACGCGGTGGACGCGGACCTTGCCGTCCCGGATCGACGCCTCCGCCACCTCCGCCACGTGGCTCCCGAACGAGCTGTGGCAGGCGATCCCGCGGCCGTGCCCCGGCGGCAGCGGCCGATCCCAGGCCGCCTTCGCCGCGGCGAGCATGAGCGCGCCGCGCAGCCGCGACGTCGCGGGGAGGTGCTCGAGGCGGAAGGCGAGCGGATCCTTCCCCGCCGCGGCCGCGAGCTCGTCCACGAAGCACTCCTCCGGGAACGCGTTCTGCGAGGCGTAGACGGAGCGCCACCAGCCGAGCCGGAGACCCACCTCCGGCATCGCCGCCTCGATCGTCACCGCGCCGGCCGTGTAGGGGAACGCGATCGCGCCCTCGAGCACGTCGGGGCTCCCGCCGCCGCGGGCCGCCGCGCCGAAGACCTGCTTCCCGATGGAGGGCGTCCGGACGCGGTGGTGCCAGGCGACGAGCTTCCCGCCCGCGTCGAGCCCGGCCCGCAGCTCGTTCCGCCCGGCGGGCCGGTAGAAGTCGTGGCGCACGTCGTCCTCGCGCGTCCACACCACCTGCACCGGCTCCCTCGCCGCCTTCGCGACGAGCGCCGCCTCCACGGCGAAGTCGGGCATGGCGCGCCGGCCGAAGCCGCCGCCGAGGAACGTGACGTGGACCTTCACGCGCTCGGGGTCGACGCCGAGCGCCTTCGCGACCTCGCTCTGGGCCCAGGTCGGGGCCTGGGTCGGCGCCCAGAGCTCCGCCGCGCCGCCCCGGACGAGGGCGGTGCAGTTCATCGGCTCCATCGTCGCGTGCGCGAGGAGCGGCAGCTCGTAGACCGCCTCGAGCCGCTTCGCCGCGGACGCGAGCGCCGCGTCGAGGTCGCCCTCGCTCCGGGCGGGCTTCTCGACCGGCGCCTCCGCGAGGAGCTTCGCCAGCGCGGCGGAGTCGAGCGCGCCGTTCGGCCCGGGATCGAACGTGGCCGCGAGCGCGTCGCGGCCCTGGAAGGCCGCCCAGGTCGAGTCCGCGACCACGGCGACGCCGCTCGGGACCTCCAGGACCTGGCGCACGCCGGGGACGGCCTTCGCCTTCGCGGCGTCGTGGCGCGCGAGCTTGCCCCCGACCACCGGCGGCCGCGCGATCGCGGCGAAGCGCATCCCCGGGACGCGCACGTCGATCCCGAACCGCGTGCGCCCTCGCGTCTTGTCCGGCGTGTCGAGGCGGGGGACCTTCGTGCCGATGAGCTTCCAGTCCTTCGGGTCCTTGAGCGGCGGGTCCTTCGGGATCTCCTCGCGCCCGGCGGCGGCGGCGAGGGCGCCGTAGGCGAGCTTGCGCCCCGAGGGCTCGTGCACGACCGAGCCGGACTCCGCCCGGCAGGTGGACCGCTCCACCTTCCATCGCTTCGCGGCGGCGGCGATCAGCATCTCGCGCGCGGTCGCGCCGGTCTTGCGGAGCGGATCGAAGAGCTGGCGCACGCTGCGCGATCCGCCCGTCGTCATCTGGCCGTACCTCTTCGCGTCGGCGTCGGCCTGGACCACCCGGATCTTCGCCCAGTCCGCCTCGAGCTCCTCCGCGACGAGCACCGCCATGCCGGTGTAGGTGCCCTGGCCCATCTCCGACCTGGCGAGGAAGACGGTGACCGTCCCGCTCGGCTCGACGCGCAGGTACGCGTCGGGCGCGAGCCCCGCGCCCTCGGCCGCCCCCGCCCGCGCGGGCAGGTGGACCGCGAGCCAGAGCCCGGCGCCCCCGCCCGCCGACAGCTTCAGGAAGCCGCGCCGGCCGACCTTGCGGATGTCGCTCATGGCCGGCCTCCGCTCGCGGCCTTGATGGCCCGCCGGATCCGGTTGTACGTCCCGCAGCGGCAGAGGATGCCGCGCATCGCCTCGTCGATCTCCGCGTCGGTGGGGTGGGGCTTCTTCTCGAGCAGCGCCGCGGCGGCCAGGAGCTGGCCGGACTGGCAGTAGCCGCACTGCGGGACCTCGTCCGCCTGCCACGCCTTCTGCAGCGGGTGGTCGCCGTCCGCGGACAGCCCCTCGATCGTCGTGATGCGCTTGCCGGCCGCCTCGCGGGCGGGCAGCTGGCAGGAGCGGACCGCCTCGCCGTCCACGAGCACCGTGCACGCGCCGCACTCGGCGATGCCGCAGCCGAACTTCGTCCCGGTGAGGCGGAGCGTGTCGCGCAGCACCCAGAGCAGGGGCGTGTCGGGCGCGACGTCCACCGAGTGGCTCCTGCCGTTCACGAGGAGCTTCAGCCGGGCCATGGCTTCCCTCCGCGAGTGGAACGGGCGAGAGTCTACGGCCGCCCCTGGAAGGACCCAAGCGGCGGGGAGCGCTCGTTCGGGGGCTCCTCACCTCGCGGGGTGCGACCGGGTACCATGGGCGCGCGGCCGGAGCGGCGGTGGGCACTCACCCTCTCGCGCGCCGCGGCGGAGGCACGCGTGAAGGTCGCGGGGATCGTCCTGGCGGCGGGCCGCTCGACGCGGATGCGGGTGAACAAGCTCCTGCTGCGCGTCGAGGGCGACACGCTCGTCCGCCGCGCCGCGCGCGTCGCGCTCGAGGCCGGGCTCGAGCCGGTCGTGGTCGTGCTCGGGCACGACGCGGACCTCGTCGCGCGCGACCTCGAGGGCCTCCCCTGCGCGAGCGTCGTGAACCCGCGGCACGCGCTCGGGCTCGCCACCTCGCTCGACGCCGGGATCGCCGCCGTCCCGGCGGACGCGGCCGCCGCCGTCGTGCTCCTCGCCGACATGCCGCTCGTCACCGCGCCGATGATCCGGACCCTCCTCGATCGGCACCGGGACACGGGCGCCGCCCTCGTCGCGTCGCGCTACGGCGCGGTCGTCGCGCCGCCGGCGCTCTACGCGCGGGCGGTGTTCGGCGAGCTCCGCGGCGGCGAGGGCGAGGGGCGCGGGCGCGAGGTGCTGGCGCGCCACGCGAGCGAGGTCGCCTGGGCCGACTGGCCGGCGGAGGCGCTCGCCGACGTGGACGAGGCCGCGGATCTCGAGCAGGCGCGGCGCCGGGCGGGGACGCCGCCGTGAGCGACGACGCCGAGGTGCTGCGCCGGGCGCAGGCGTGGAGCGCCGACGGGCTCGGCGTCGCGCTCGCGACGGTCGTGCGCACCTGGGGCTCGGCGCCCCGGCCGGTCGGGAGCCACCTCGCGACGAACGCGGGCGGCGAGTTCGCGGGCTCGGTCTCGGGCGGTTGCGTCGAGGCGGAGGTCATCCGCGAGGCGCGCCGCGCGATCGCGGACGGCGCGCCCCGCCGGCTCGAGCTCGGCGTCCCGGACGCGCGCGCCCACGCGGTGGGGCTCGCGTGCGGGGGGACCATCGAGGTGGACGTCCGGCCGCTCGCGCCCGACGGCGTCCTCGACCCGCTGCTCGCGAGGATCGCCGCGAGGGCGCCGGCGGTCCTGGCGCTCGACCTCGCCGCCGGCGGCGTCCGGGTCGTCGATCCGGGCGCGCCGGACGCGGCGGTGGACCCGGCGCTCGCCGCGGCGGCGCGCGCGGCCGCGGAGCGGGACGCGTCCGGCGAGGCGGAGGTGCGCGGCGGCAGGTGGTTCCTGCGCGTCTTCAACCCGGGCATCCGGGTCGTCGCCTGCGGCGCGGTGCACGTCGCGCAGGCGCTCGTCCCGATGGTCCGGCTCGTCGGCTGGGACGCGGTCGTGGTGGACGCGCGGCGCGCCTTCGCGACCGAGGCGCGGTTCGAGGGCGCCCGGATCGTGTGCGCCTGGCCGGACGAGGCGCTCGCCCGCATCGGGCTCGATCGCCGCACCGCGGTCGTGACGCTGGCCCACGATTCGAAGCTCGACGACCCGGCCCTCGCCGCGGCGCTCGGGTCCGACGCCTTCTACGTCGGCGCGCTCGGCAGCCGGAAGACGCAGGCCGCGCGGCGCGAGCGCCTCTCGGCGGCGGGCCTGGGCGACGCGGCGCTCGCGCGGATCCACGCGCCGGTCGGGCTCGCGATCGGGGCGCGGTCGCCCGCGGAGATCGCGGTGTCGATCCTCGCGGAGATCGTGGCGGAGCTCAGGGCCCCTAGAACGCCCGCTCGGTGAGCGAGCTCGCCGCCTCGCGCAGCGCGTCCCGGTGGGCGCCCGCGGGGACCTCCTCGAGGGCGGCCATCGCGGCGCGGGTGTGCTCGCGCGCCATCGCGCGCGCCGCGTCCACGCCCCCGACCTTCTTCACGACGCCGATCACCTCGCCGGCGACGTCGGCGCCGTCCGCCGTGCCGTCGACGAGCGCGCGCAGCCGGTCGCGCAGCCCGGGCTCGGCCGCGCAGGCGCGGATGAGCGGGAGCGTCGCCTTCCCCTCGAGGAGGTCCGCCCCGAGCTTCTTCCCGAGGAGGCCCGGATCCGCGGCGTAGTCGAGCGCGTCGTCCACGAGCTGGAACGCGATGCCGATCCCCTCCCCGAAGCGGGAGAGCGCGTCGGGCACCGGCCCGGTCACGCCGGCGGCCCACGCCCCCGCGGCGGTCGCCCAGCCGAAGAGCGACGCCGTCTTGCCGATCACGACGGCGAGGTAGTCCTGCTCGCTCGCCGCGAACGTGCCGCGGAGCGAGAGCTGCAGCACCTCGCCCTCGACGAGGCGGCGCATGGTCGCGAGGAGCGGCCCGAGCGCGTGCTTCCCGCCCGGCTCGCCCGCCACGATCTCGAGCGCGCGGGTGAGGAGCCAGTCGCCCGACAGGACCGAGACCGCGTTCCCCCAGATGACGCGCGAGGCCGGCTGGCCGCGGCGCACCGGGCCGTCGTCGATGACGTCGTCGTGGAGGAGCGTCGCGGAGTGGGTCAGCTCGGCGGCGATGGCGAACGGCACCGCCCCGCGCATCTCTCCGCCGCAGGCGCCGCAGGAGAGGAGCGTCACCATCGGGCGGATGCGCTTGCCGCCGGCGGAGACGAGGTGGCGCGCGGCGCCGGCGAGCTTCTCCGAGGCGCCGTCCGTCGCGGCGGCGAGCCGCTCCTCGAGCGCGAGGAGGGTCTCGGAGAGCGCGGGGACGTCGGCGAGCGCGGCCCTCGCGCGCTCGGGCCGGACCCCGCGCTCGGCGGTCGAGTCGAGCTGCGCCAGGATCGCCTGGTCCTTCGCC
This sequence comes from Anaeromyxobacter sp., assembly GCA_036391435.1. GTDB lineage: Bacteria > Myxococcota > Myxococcia > Myxococcales > Anaeromyxobacteraceae > Anaeromyxobacter. The sequence continues at coordinate 25,767 of DASVZX010000053.1, forward strand.
GCCATGCGCCGCCCCTCCGGGAACGTTCAACGAACGTTGAAGCGTATAGCGCGCCGCGCGCGCGAGGGTCAACGCGCGGGACGACCGGCCGGGGCGGCGCTCACTCGTAATGGCGGACGCGCGGCCAGAGCTCGGCGATCGGCCGGTCGAGCCCGCGACAGATCCACACGAGGCGCCCGCGCTCGTAGGGCATCGCCCAGGGGTCGTCGGGGACGCGGGCGGCGAGCGTCCGCGTCCGGTACGCCCCGCCGCCGCAGTCCTCGCCCTCGCCGCCGACGACGAGCAGCGGGTCGGCGACGGCGGGCGGGCCCCAGAGCCAGTAGGTGTTGTGTCCCGACGACGCCGGCGGCAGGCCCTCGCCCTCCGCGAGCACGTCGATCGCGGCGGCCTCGCCGTAGTTCTGCGCGAAGATCCCGGCGGTGCGCTGCTGCTCCCGCGGGAGGGCGCGGTAGGCCGCGGCGACGGCGGCCGCGATCTCCGCGAGCCCGTGCTGGTCGGCGAGGATCTGGGGCAGCGGCCCCATCCGCAGCCGCTCGAGCGCGGGCGGGCGCTGCCCGAGCGCGGCCTGGTACCGGACGAAGGTCTCCTCCGGGAGGAGCGGGACGAGGAGCGGCGCGAGCGCGACGCCGGAGAGGACGAGCGCGGCCGGGAGGGCGACCCGCAGCGCGCGCGGGCGGATCCCGTCCCAGGCGGCGCCTCCCGCGGCGAACAGGACCGGGAACGCGGGCGCCGCGTAGTAGGGCTTTCCCTTCGTCGCGAGGAGGAGCGCGACGTAGAGGATGGCGCCGACCGCGAGGAACCGCGCCGGGCCCGCGCGGCGGGAGCCGAGGAGCCAGAGCACGCCGGGGATCCAGACGAGCGCGCCCACCGGGTTCGGCTCCTTCAGGAGCTCGAGGGCGAAGTCGCCCGGCGGGACCGCCGCGTTCTTGTACCGCGCTCCGTTCCGGACGAGCTCGAGGAACGGGAACCCGTGCGACGCCTGCCAGGCGAGGTTCGGGAGGACGACGAGCAGCCCGAACGCCGCGGCGAGGAGCGCCCAGCGCGCGCGGAGGGCGCGCCGCTCCGGGAAGAGCAGCAGGCCGGCGACGAACGACAGCGCCAGGAGCGCGGCGGTGTACTTGAAGAGGACGGCGACGCCCGCGATCCCCGCCGCCACCATCCAGAGCCGCGGGTCCTCGCCGCGGGCGAGGCGCAGGAGCACCGTCGCGAGCGCCACGAGGAGGAGCGGCTCGAACGCGTTCATCGTGAGGTAGTGGCCGAGGCCGATGAGGACGGGCGCGCCGAGCGTCGCCGCCGCCGCGAGGCTCGCCCCGAACGGCCCCGCGCCGAGGCGAGCCGCGAGCCGCCCCGCCGCGTAGACCGTCGCGGCGGACGCGAGCCAGGCGAGGAGGCGCAGGCCGGGGACCCAGGTGCCGAAGAGCCCGTGCGCGAGCGCCGCGACCGCCGCGATCCCGGGGGGCTGGTCCACGTAGCCCCACGCGAGCCGCTCGCCGCAGACGATGAAGTAGAGCTCGTCCCGGAAGACGCCGTAGCGGCCCCAGCACGCGGCGTGGAGCGCCAGCGCGGCGACGGCGAGCAGCGCCGGCCCGAGGATCGCCGGGCGCGAGCCGGAGGTCGTCGAGGAGGGCGTCACGCGCGGATGATACGTCGCGCGGCGAGGTCGCTCCACGGGGCGGGCGGCCCCGCCCGCGAGCCCCGCTCCCCGCCGGCGAGAGGCGCGGCGCCGCGCGTGCTAGGTTGCGCAGGTGCCGGTCGTGAAGCTTACGCTCGAGTACGACGGGACGCGCTACGTCGGGTGGCAAGTCCAGCCGAACGGGCCCTCGATCCAGGCCGAGGTGGAGCGCGCGCTCTCCGAGCTGCACAAGGCGCCGCGGCGCGTGACGGCGGCGGGCCGGACCGACGCCGGGGTCCACGCGCTCGGACAGGTCGCGTCGTTCCCGGAGGAGCGGCCGCTGCCGCTCGCCGCCTACGTGAAGGGCATGAACGCGCTCCTCCCGCCCGACGTCGCGGTGCGCGCGGCGTCCGTCGAGCCGGACGGCTTCGACGCCCGGCGCAGCGCGCGCGGGAAGCGCTACCGCTACCTCGTCGAGAACTTCGAGACGCGCGCGCCGCTCACGCGGCTGCGCGCCTGGCAGCTCTTCGGACCGCTCGACGTCGGCGCGATGCGGGACGCCGCCCGCCACCTCGTCGGCCGCCACGACTTCGCGGCGTTCCAGGCGTCGGACTGCGAGTCCGCGCACGCGGTGCGCGACGTGCGCCGGCTCGACGTCGTCGGGCAGGCGGGCGGGCGCGTCGAGGTCGTCGTCGAGGCGACCGCGTTCGTGAAGCACATGGTCCGCAACCTCGTGGGCACGCTCGTGGAGGTGGGGCAGGGGAAGCGCGAGGCCGGCGCCATGCCGGCGCTCCTCGCCTCCCGCGACCGCACGAAGGCGGGCAGGACCGCGCCGCCGCAGGGGCTCTACCTCGAGGAGGTCTTCTACTGAGGCGCCGATCGCTTGGGCTGAGCCCGTGAACGTGCCCGAGCCCGTGCACGCGCCCGAGGAGAAGCCGGGCGCGGGCGCGGGCGCGTTCACGGGTCGGCGGACACCGGGTCTCGCGCCGGCCGGGGGACTACAGCGCGTCGGACCGTGTGTTATCCTCCGGCGCTTTCCCACTCTTTCGCCCCTTCGGGGAGGAGCAGATGTCCCAGAAGAAGCTCAAGGTCGGCGTCCTCGGCGCGACCGGCATGGTCGGCCAGCGCTTCCTCTCGTTGCTCGAGAACCACCCCTGGTACGAGGTCACGCTCCTCGCCGCGAGCGCGAACTCGGCCGGGCAGAAGTACGCGGACGTGATGAAGGGCCGCTGGGCCCTCAAGTCCGCGATCCCGGCGGCCGTCTCCGGCCTCACGGTCCAGAACGCGTCCGACGTGAAGGCGATCGCCGCGGCGGTGGACTTCGTCTTCTGCGCCGTCGACATGTCGAAGGAGGAGACGGCGAAGCTCGAGGAGGACTACGCGCGGACGGAGACGCCGGTCGTCTCGAACAACTCGGCGCACCGCGGCACGCCCGACGTGCCGATGATGATCCCCGAGGTGAACCCCGAGCACGTCGCCGTGATCGAGGCGCAGCGCAAGCGGCTCGGCACGAGGCGCGGCTTCGTCGCGGTGAAGCCGAACTGCTCGCTCCAGAGCTACGTCCCGGCGATCGCCCCGCTCATGCGGTTCGGGCCGAAGCGGATCGCCGTCTGCACGTACCAGGCGATCTCGGGCGCCGGGAAGACCTTCGAGTCCTGGCCGGAGATGATCGACAACGTCATCCCGTTCATCAAGGGCGAGGAGGAGAAGAGCGAGCAGGAGCCGATGAAGATCTGGGGCTCCGTCGTGGGCGGGAAGATCGAGAAGGCCGTGAACCCCGTCATCACCGCGCAGTGCATCCGCGTGCCCGTCAGCGACGGCCACCTCGCCGCCGCGTTCGTCTCCTTCGACCGCAAGCCGGAGAAGGCCGAGGTGATCGAGCTCTGGAGGAGCTGGGTGCCGAAGCCGCAGAAGATGGGGCTGCCGTCGGCGCCGAAGCCGTTCCTCACGTACTTCGAGGACGACGCCCGGCCCCAGACGAGGCTCGACCGCGACATCGGGAACGGCCAGGGCGTCGCGATCGGCCGGCTCCGCCCGGACGCGCTCTTCGACTACCGGTTCGTCTCGCTCTCGCACAACACCCTGCGCGGCGCGGCGGGCGGCGCGGTGCTCACCGCCGAGCTGCTCACGGCCGAGGGGTTCATCCAGGCGAAGTAGGCCGCGCGTCCCCGCCGTCACCGGGCCGGCCTCGCGACCCCGCGCGGCCGGCCCGCGCCGTCTCCCGGCGGCTCGCGCCCAGGGGCGGACGCCGCGGGCGTCGGGGCGAGCGCCGGGTCTCTGGGCCGGACGGCGTCGCCCGAGCTATCCTCGTCGCCCGGAGGTCCACCATGCGGCGATCCCTCGCGCTCCTCGTCCTCCCGCTGGTCCTCGCGGGCTGCCCGGCGCCCCAGCCGGACTCGTGCACGCCGCAGGCCCAGAAGGCCGACGTCCTCGGCCTCATGCAGTCCTGGTATCTGTACCCGGACCTGCTCCGGTCGATCAGCCCGAACGACCCGGCCTACCCGACGGTGGACGCGTACCTGTGGGCCCTCACCGCCGACGCGCGGGCGGCGGGCAAGGACCGCGGCTGGACCTACGCGACCACGTACAGCGCGAGCCAGCGGTACTACGCCGACGGCACCGCGGTCGGGTTCGGCATCGGGATCCTGGTGCGCCAGGACGCGAGCAACGCCTACCACGTGCTCGTGTCGCAGGTGTTCCCCGGCTCCCCCGCGTCGAGCGCGTCCTTCGCGCGCGGCGACGAGATCCTCGCGATCGGCGACACGCCGGCCACGCTCGTCGACGTGCCGACGCTGGTCGCGGGCGCGGCGACCATCGACGACGCCCGCGCGGCGGTCTCGAGCGCCATCGGCCCTTCCACCGCGGGCCTGAGCCGCAGCTTCCAGGTGCTGCCGCTCGGCGCATCGACGTCGGTGCTCCGGACGATGACGAAGGACGGCTACCTCCTCGATCCGGTCCCGGCGGGCTGGACCGTGTTCGACCCGGCGGGCCCGACGCCGATCGGCTACGTCGCGCTCCGCACCTTCATCGGCACGGCGCAGATCCCGCTCCAGAACGTCTTCGCGCAGTTCCAGCAGCAGAACGTCCACGACGTCATCGTCGACCTCCGCTACAACGGCGGCGGCCTCATCTCGATCGCGGAGCTGCTCGCCGACCTCCTCGGCGGCGCCCGGTCGACGAGCGACGTCATGTACCACGTCTCGTTCAACGCGCAGCACGCGAGCTCCGCCGAGACGGTCTTCTTCGCGCCGCAGGCGCAGTCGACGCAGGCGATGCGCGTCGCGTTCATCACGACGGGCGCGACCGCGTCCGCGAGCGAGCTCGTCGCCAACGTGCTGGAGCCGTACCTCACCGGGAACATCGCGCTCGTCGGCGCGAGGACCTACGGCAAGCCCGTCGGGCAGGCGGGCTTCGCGTTCTACCAGTGCGACCTCGCCGTCTACCTCATCGCCCTCTCCCTCACGAACGCGGACGGCGAGGGCGGCTACTTCGACGGCCTCCCCGACGCGAGCGGCAACTTCTCCGGGCCGCTCTGCGCCGCGCCGGACGACCTCACGCACCTGCAGTCCGATCCGGCCGAGGCCTCCACCGCGGCGGCGATCGCCTGGATGACCACGGGGACCTGTCCCGCGCCGGCGGTCGCGGCGAAGGCCTCCGGCCCGTCCGTCCTGAAGGCCGCGGCGCCGGTCCCCGACGCGTATCCGGACGCGATCGCGCCGGACGAGGCGCAGCGGAACGTGCGCGGGCTCTTCTAGGATCGCGGGCGTCCGGGGCCGTCACCGCGGCGAGAACGAGGACGCGTACTCGACCTCGACCGGCTCGTTCGACCTCGCAGGAGCGGGCCTCGAACAGCTCGGGGACCTTCCGCATGTCCGGCCCGCCCGGTCCGGCGCGGGCGCGTAGATCGGGGTGCGGCGGCTCCGCCGGGGGCGCGCTCGCCCGCTCGTGCCGGGCGGGGCTCCCGGAAGCCGAAGGACCCGGCCACCGGACGGGGGCTCCCCGGAAGGCGAGAGGCGCCCGGCTGCCGGGCGGCAGATGAGGCGCATGTTCTCCGGCGCCGGGTTGTTCGGTCCGGCGAAAGGAGACACGACCCATGAAGATCTACCGTCCGCTCGCCCTCTCCCTCGCCCTCGTGGCGGTCGCGGGATGCGCAACCGCCGGGAAGGACACCGCCATCGGCGCCGGGGCAGGCGCCGCCGCGGGCGCCGGCGTCGGCGCGCTCGTCGGCGGCTGGAAGGGCGCCGCGATCGGCGCGGCCGTCGGAGGCGCCGCCGGGGGAGGGGTCGGCTACTACCTCGACCGGCAGCGGAAGGAGCTCGAGAAGGTCGCGCAGACCCGCAAGACCGAGGACGGCCTGCTCGTCCAGCTGAAGAGCGACCTGCTGTTCAGGACGGACAGCGCCGTGCTGAAGCCCGACGCCATCGACCAGCTCTCCCGGCTCGGCGACATCCTCGCGCGGTATCCCAAGGACCGGATCCGGGTCGAGGGCTACGCGGACTCCACCGGCAGCGCCCGCCACAACGAGGAGCTCTCGCAGCGGCGCGCGGAGTCCGTGCGGAGCGTGCTCGTCGGCCGCGGCGTGAAGGACCAGCAGGTGACCGCGCTCGGGATGGGCGACACGCGGCCCGTCTCGACGAACGCGACCGCCGCGGGGCGCGCGCGGAACCGCCGGGTCGAGCTGCACATCGACGTCCCGGGCGAGAAGGTGGCCAGCAGGTAGAGGGCGCCGTGAACGTGAACGAGCCCGCGTCCGAGCCCGAGAGGAGACCGGGTCCGGGCTCGGGCGCGTTCACGGGCTTGCTTCAGAACGGATACCGCTCGCCCTCGAGCACCGCCGCCGCGAGCGCGCGCTTCGCGTCGAGCAGGCCGGTCGCGTCGTAGGCCGTGAGCCGATCGACCCCGCGCAGCAGCGCGGTCGCGGCCGCGCCCTCGCCGACGTAGAACGCCGCGCGGCGGGCGGCGGTGCCGACCTTCTCGCACGCGGAGAAGGTCTCGACCTTCACCGCGGCCGCCGCGAGCGCGCGCCCGGCCTCGGACCGGCGCGGCGCGGTCTTCTCGGCCCGCAGGATGGCGCTCTCGGCCGCGAAGACCTGGATCGCGACGTCGGCGAGCGCGAGCAGCAGCTCCTGCTCGTCCTTGAGGCCGTCCCCGAACCGTCCGGCCGCCGCGCCCGCGAGCGCGAGGAAGACGTCCTTGAGGCGCCGGACCGCCGTGCGCTCGGGCCCGAACGCTCCCGCCGCCGCCGCGCCCGGGCCGTGGGCGCGCGCCGCCTCGATCGCGCCCGCCGCGCGGAGGGCCTCCTGCTGGAGCGGCAGCTCGCCCTTCATCGCCCGGCGGAACACGGTCGCGGGAACGAGGATCCGGTTGATCTCGTTCGTCCCCTCGAAGATCCGGTTGATCCGCTCGTCGCGGTAGAACCGCTCGGCGGGGTACTCCTGCGTGAAGCCGTAGCCGCCGTGGATCTGGACGACGTCGTCCACGACGTCGGCGAGCACCTCGCTGCAGAAGACCTTCGCGACGGCGCACTCGATCGCGTACTCCTCGATCCCGGCCTGGTAGCTCTCGTAGTACCGGGGCGCGTCCTTCGGGAGCGTCGCGAGCCGGTCGTCGATCATCCCGGCGAGCCGGAACACGAGCGCCTCCGACGCGAAGAAGTCGGCGACGCGGTCCGCGAGCTTCTCCCGGATCGCGCCGAAGCTCGAGATGGGCACGCCGAACTGCTTGCGCTGGTTCGCGTACGCCGCCCCGACGCCGATCGCCTTGCGGGCGGCGCCGTTCACGGCGGCGCCGAGCTTGTAGCGCCCGACGTTCAAAACGTTGAACGCGATCTTGTGCCCCTTGCCGATCTCGCCGAGCACGTTCTCGACCGGGACCCGCGCGCCCTCGAGGATCACCTGGGTCGTGGACGAGCCCTTGATGCCCATCTTCTTCTCCTCGGGGCCGATCGTGACGCCCGGGAAGGTCCGCTCCACGAGGAAGGCGGTGAAGTGCTTGCGGTCGATCTTCGCGAACACGGTGAAGAGGTCGGCGAAGCCGCCGTTCGTGATGAACTGCTTCGTCCCCTCGAGCAGGTAGTGCTTGCCGTCCGGCGAGAGCACGGCGGTCGTCGTGCCGCCCATCGCGTCGCTGCCCGCGCCGGGCTCGGTCAGGCAGTACGCCGCCACCCACTCGCCGCTCGCGATCCGCGGGAGGTAGCGCTCCTTCTGCGCCGGGGTCCCGTAGTAGACGAGCGGCAGCGTGCCGATCCCGCTGTGCGCCGAGTACGAGACCGAGAAGGCGCCGCCCGCGCCCATCCGGTCCGCGGCGAGCATGCTCGTCACCTTGTCGAGCTCGAGCCCGCCGTACGCCTCCGGCACGTCGATCATGAGGAGGCCCGCCTCGCCCGCCTTCCGCATGAGCGCGCGCGCGAGCCCCGGCTCCTGGTGCTCGAGCCGGTCGTAGACGGGCGTCACCTCGTCCGCGACGAACGCCTCGGTCGTCCGCGCGATCTGGCGCTGCTCCTCGGAGACGTCCTCGGGCGTGAACGCGTCCGCGGCCGCCGGGTCGATGAACAGGTACTCCGCGCCCTTGAAAAGTCTCGCCATGGCTGGCCGCTCCGATCTCGGGGCCGGCGCGCGCCGCGAGGCGACGGTCCGGCCCTCCCTGCGAACCCGTCCATGATAACGCAACGCGTCGAAAGCGCGGAGGGGATCCGACCGGGCGAATCCCCGGGCCCTTCCGGGGCTCTCGCGGAGGTGGACCCCGGCGCGCGCCGGACGAGGAGAAGCCCGTGAGCCATCGCCGACGCCCAGCCCCGAGCCTTCCCGCGGAGGCGCAAGCCCTCGCGGTCGCGGCGCCCGCGCGTCCGCTCGTGGGCGTCCGCCTCCGCCCGAGCCGCTGGCGGTCCCTCATCACGCGCCGCCGGGCGGTGCAGGCGCTCGTCGGCGCCGCGCTCTACTGGGCCATCGGCCCCGGCGGCGTGCCGCTCACCTGGGTGATCCTCGGCGGGTCCGCGGCCGGCATCCTCCTCGGCAAGTTCTTCTGCCGGTGGATGTGCCCGATGGGCGCGGTGATGGAGCTCGTCACCGGCAGGGGCGGCGACAGCGCGCAGCGTCACTACCTCTACTTCAAGCTCGGCTGCCCCATCGCCTGGGCGGGCGGCCTCCTCAACCGGCTCAGCCTGTGGCGGGTGAAGCTGCGCCCGGAGCGCTGCACCGGCTGCGAGCGTTGCGACGAGGTCTGCTACGTCTCTCAGCTCGCCGAGGGCCGCAGCCTGCACGTCGCCGGGCAGGTGAACGCCTCGACCGACTACACCTGCTCGCGCTGCCTCTCGTGCGTCGCCGCCTGCCCGACCGGCGCGCTCACCGTCGGGCTCGTCGGGCGGCGGGCGGTGCCGGCCGGCGCTCGTGCACGACCGCATCGCCCTCGATCGCCCGCTGCCCCTTCGCGAACGTGACGTTCCCGTCCGGCCCCTCGTCCACCACCACGTGGTCGCCGGGCCGGAACTCGCCGCGCAGGAGCTTCGTCGCGAGCGGGTCCTGCACCATCCGCTGGATCGCGCGCTTGAGCGGCCGCGCGCCGTAGACGGGATCGTAGCCGGCGTCGGCGATCGCCTCGCGGGCGGCCGGTGTGAGCTCGATCGTGATCTGCCGCTCCTCGAGGAGCTTGCGGAGCCGGCCGAGCTGGATCTCGACGATCCGGCCGACGTGCTCGCGGGTGAGCGGACGGAAGACGACGATCTCGTCCACCCGGTTCAGGAACTCGGGGCGGAACTCGGCGCGCAGGTGCTCGAGCGCGGCCTCCCGGATCGCCTGGACGTCGGCGCCGGGCCGGCCGGCGAGGCGCTGGATCTCCTGCGAGCCGATGTTCGACGTCATGATGACGACCGCGTTGCGGAAGTCGACCGTGCGACCCTGGCCGTCGGTGAGGCGGCCGTCGTCGAGGATCTGGAGGAGCACGTTGAAGACGTCGTGGTGCGCCTTCTCGATCTCGTCGAAGAGGATCACGGCGTACGGGCGCCGCCGCACCGCCTCGGTGAGCTGGCCCCCCTCGTCGTAGCCGACGTAGCCGGGGGGCGCGCCGATGAGGCGGGACACGGTGTGCTTCTCCATGTACTCGCTCATGTCGAGGCGGATCATGGCGGCCTCGTCGTCGAACAGGAACTCGGCGAGCGCGCGGGCGGTCTCGGTCTTCCCGACGCCGGTCGGGCCGAGGAAGATGAACGAGCCGATCGGCCGGTTCGGGTCCTGGAGGCCGGAGCGGGCGCGCCGCACCGCGGACGAGACGGCCTCCACCGCCTCGTCCTGGCCGACGACGCGGAGCCGGAGCTTGTCCTCCATCGCGAGGAGCTTCTCGACCTCCCCCTCCATGAGCTTCGAGACCGGGATGCCGGTCCACTTGGAGACGACCTCGGCGATCTCCTCCGGCGTCACCTCCTCGCGGAGCATCGCGCCGCCCGTCTGCAGCTCGGCGAGCTTCGCCTGCGCGTCCCTCACCTTCTTCTCGAGCTCGGGCAGCCGGCCGAACTTGATCTCGGCGGCGCGCTGGAAGTCCGCCTCGCGCTCCGCCTTCGCCTGGTCGTTCCTGAGCTCGTCGATCTCCTGCTTCGCCGCGGAGACCTGCTGGATCGCGCCCTTCTCGGCGTCCCAGCGCCCCTTCAGCCGCGCGAACTCCTCGTTCAGCTGCGCGAGCTCCTTCTCCGCGCGCGCGAGCCGCGTCCGCGAGGCCTCGTCCTGCTCCTTCTCGAGCCCGCGCTTCTCGATCTCGAGCTGGCCGATCCGGCGGCGGACCTCGTCCACCTCGGTCGGCATGGAGTCGATCTCGATGCGGAGCCGGGACGCGGCCTCGTCCACGAGGTCGATCGCCTTGTCCGGCAGGAAGCGGTCGGTGATGTAGCGGTGCGAGAGGCGCGCGGCGTCGACGAGCGCCGCGTCCTGGATCCGCACCTTGTGGTGGAGCTCGTACCGGTCCTTGAGGCCGCGGAGGATCGAGATGGTGTCGGCGACCGACGGCTCGCCGACGAAGACCGGCTGGAACCGGCGCTCGAGGGCGGGGTCCTTCTCGATGTGCTTGCGGTACTCGTTGACCGTCGTCGCGCCGATGGCGTGCAGCTCGCCGCGGGCGAGGGCGGGCTTCAGCATGTTGCCCGCGTCCATCGCGCCCTCGGCGGCGCCCGCGCCGACGATGGTGTGCATCTCGTCGATGAAGAGGATGACCTGGCCCTCGGAGGCGACGACCTCCTTCAGCACCGCCTTGAGCCGCTCCTCGAACTCGCCGCGGTACTTCGCGCCGGCGACCATCGAGGCGAGGTCGAGCGAGAGGAGCCGCTTCCCCTTCAGCCCCTCCGGCACGTCCCCGTCCACGATCCGCCGGGCGAGCCCCTCGACGATGGCGGTCTTGCCGACGCCGGGGTCGCCGACGAGGACCGGGTTGTTCTTCGTGCGGCGGGAGAGGATCTGGACGACGCGCCGGATCTCGTCGTCGCGGCCGACCACGGGGTCGAGCTTCCCCTGCTTCGCGAGCTCGGTGAGGTCCTTCGCGTACTTCTCGAGCGCCCGGTACTGGCTCTCCGCCTCGGGCGAGGTGACCCGCGCGCCGCCGCGGACGTCCTTCAGCGCCTCGCGGATCCGCTCCGGGGTCGCACCGGAGGCGCGCAGCGCCTCGCCGGCCCCGGACTTCTCCTGCGCCGCGGCGAGCAGCAGGTGCTCGGTCGAGACGTACTCGTCCTTCAGCTTCTTCGCCTCGTCCTCCGCGCGGTCGACGAGCTTCGCGAGCCGGTTCGCGAGGTAGGGCTCGGCGCCGGAGACCTTCGGGACGGTCCCGAGCTCGTCCTCGACGCGCGAGGCCACGAGCCTCGGCTCGGCGCCGATCTTGTCGAGGATCGGCTTGGCGATCCCCTGGTCCTGCGCGAGGAGCGCGAGCACGAGGTGCTCGACGTCGACGGCCTGGTGGTCGCGGCGCCGGGCCTCCGCCTGCGCCGCCTGCAGCGCCTCCTGGGCCTTCACGGTGAGCTTTTCCGGTCGCATGCCGCGAACGTAAGACCGGGAGAGGGGCTGGCAAGCGACGCGCCGCGGCATCCGGCCCGCGCCCCGGGGGGGCGGCGACGCGCCGGATGACGAGGGGCGCCGCCCGGTTGCATACTCCCCGTCCGGTACCGGAATGGACGCGCCCGTCCCGACGAGGAGCCCGGATCGGGCCGCGACGCTCGCGCTCGCGGCGGTGGGGCTCGCGTCGCTGCCGATCGCCGTCCTCCTCGCGGTCCGGCCGTGGGGGGGCGCGTTCCCGGCGAACGTCTACCTGCCGCTCCACGCGACGCTCGAGACCCTCGTCATCGCGGCGGGCGTCGCCACCTTCGCCGTCCAGTGGTTCGCCGCGGGCGCGGGCGCCTTCCGGGAGGCGCGCGCGCTCTTCATCGGCCCGGCGATCCTCGCCGCGGCGCTGCTCGAGACGGTGCACCTGCTCGTCTTCCCCGGCATGCCGGGCTTCTTCGGCCCGGCGACGACCGAGCGCGGCATCTTCTACTGGCTCGCCGCCCGCGGCACGACCGTCGTCGCGCTGCTGCTCGCGCTCCGGATCGACCGGGAGAGCGGCAGCCGCCTCCTCGGCCGCAAGCGTCTCCTCGCGACGAGCCTCGTCTTCGTGGCCCTCGTCGTCGCGGTCGAGCTCGCGCTGCCCGCCGAGCGCGACTGGTTCTTCCGGGCCGGCGTCGGGCTCACGCGCCCGAAGGTCGCCGCCGAGGCGCTCCTCCTCCTCGCCGCCGCGGCGGGCGCGGCCCTCCACGCGCGCGCCTGGTGGGTGGCGCGCGAGCCGGTCTCGGGCAAGCTCGCGATCGCCCTCGCCTTCACGGCGTACGCCGAGGCGTGCTTCATGCTCTACGGCCACGCCTGGGACCCGTACAACGTCCTCGGCCACGTCTACCTGGTCGCGTCCGCATGGTTCGTGTTCGACGGCCTCTTCGTCGCCGCGCTCGTCCGGCCGTACCACGAGCTCGACGCGCTCCGCGCGCACGTCGAGGACGAGCTCGTCGTCACCATCCATCAGCTCCGCAACACGACCGAGCAGCGCGAGGACCTGCTGCGGGCCGTGTCGCACGACCTGCGGAACCCCCTGCAGGTCGTCGTCCTCCAGGCCCAGCGCCTGCAGCGCCTGGCCGACGATCGCTCGCGCCGGCCCGCCGGCACGATCCTGGCGGCGTCGCGGCGGATGGATCGCATGCTCCGCGACCTCTCCGACGCGGCGCGCACGGAGGGCAGCGGGATCGAGCTCGCGGCCCGCCCCGTGCCGCTCCGGGCGTTCGTCGCGGAGCTGCTCGAGCTCTCCGACGGCGCGGTGGAGGCGGGGCGCGTGGACAACGCCATCCCGCAGGACCTCCCGCCGGTGCTCGCCGACCCGGACCGCCTCGATCGGATCCTCGCGAACCTCGTCGGGAACGCCCTCAAGTACTCGAAGGATCGCGTCCTGATCGACGCCCGCCCGGACGCGGCCCGCGTCCACGTGACCGTCTCCGACCGCGGCCCGGGGATCTCGGCCGAGGACCTGCCGCGGATCTTCGACCGCTTCTACCGGGGCCAGCGGCACGAGGGCGAGGGGCTCGGCCTCGGGCTCTTCATCGTGCGCATGCTCGTCGAGGCGCACGGCGGGCGCATCTGGGCCGAGAGCAGGGCGGGCGAGGGCTCCACCTTCACGTTCTCGCTGCCCGTCGCGCCGGGGTGAGCCCGCCGCGGGCGCGGCGCACCCGCGAGCGAGCCGGAGCCGGCTCGGCCGCGGCCCGGGCGCGTGCACGGGGTACAGCCCCGAAAGAGATTGCCCGTCGAGCGCGGACCTCGCATCCACTCGGCTGGGTCCCCGCGTGCCACCCTCCCTCCACCCCGCGATCGTGTCCGTCGGCCGGGCGCTCCCGCCGAACTTCGTCGACCAGGACACCCTCGTCGCCGCGCTCTCCGCCTACTGGGGGGAGCGGCACTTCAACGTCGACCGGCTCGCGGGCGTGCACCGGGCGGCGCAGGTGGGGGGGCGGCACCTGGCCCTCCCGCTCGCCGAGTACGCGGCGCTCGACTCCTTCGCGAGGTCGAACGACGCGTTCCTCCGGGTCGGCGCCGAGGTCGGCGAGGCCGCGGTGCGGGCCGGGCTCGCGGCGGCGGGCCTCTCGCCCGCCGACGTGGACCACCTCTGGTTCGTGACCGTGACCGGGATCTCGACCCCCTCGCTCGACGCGAAGCTCGCGAACCGGCTCGGCCTGAAGCCCTCCGTCAAGCGGACGCCGATCTTCGGGCTCGGCTGCATGGCGGGCGCGGCGGGCATCGCGCGCGCGTCCGACGCGCTGCGGGCGTTCCCGGGCGACGTCGCGGTGATGCTCTCGGTCGAGCTCTGCTCGCTCACGCTCCAGCGCGAGGACGCGTCCGTCACGAACCTCGTCGCGACCGGGCTCTTCGGCGACGGCGCCGCCGCGGTCGTCATGGCGGGCGGCGCCCGCGCGAACGGCGCGCGCGCGCCGCGCGTCGAGGCCACCCGCTCGGTCTTCTACCCGGACACCGAGTGGGTCATGGGGTGGGACGTCGTCGACACCGGCTTCAAGGTCGTGCTCTCGGCGAAGGTGCCGGAGGTGATCGAGTCGCGCATCGGCGCCGACGTGGACGCCTTCCTCGGCGCCCACGGCCTCGGCCGCCGCGACGTCCGCCACTGGATCGCGCACACCGGCGGGCCGAAGGTGCTCGAGGCGTTCCGGCGCGGGCTCGACCTGCCCGAGGAGGCGATCGCCCGGTCGTGGCGGTCGCTCCGGACGATCGGGAACCTCTCGTCGGCGTCGGTGCTGTTCGTCCTCGGCGATCTCCTCGACGCCGGGGAGGCGCGCCCGGGCGACGTCGGCCTCCTCGCCGCGATGGGCCCGGGCTTCTCCGCGGAGCTGGTCCTGCTCAGGTGGTGACCGCGTGACCGACGCCGAGGCCGCGGTCGCCCGCGAGATCGTGCGCATCGCGCGCGAGGACCTCCGGCTCGAGGGCGAGCCGCCCGCGCCGGACGAGCCCCTCGCCGCCCGCCTCGACTCGCTCGCGCTCCTCGCGCTCGTCGTCGCGGTGGAGGACCGGTTCCACGTGGTGCTCACCGACGACGACGCGGCGAGCGTTCGCACCCTCGCCGAGCTCGCGCGCCTCGTCGCGGCGCGCGCGCCCGCGGAGCGGCTCCCGGGGACGGCGGCGGGGGCCCCGTGATCCTGCGCGGCCCGCCGGCGCCGCCCCCGCGCCACCCGACGCTCCTCCACGCGCTCGCCGCGGCCGCCCGTCATCCCTCGGGGGTGACCTTCGTGGACCTCTCCGAGCACGAGACGTTCGTGCCGTGGGCCGAGGTGCGCGCGCGGGCGGGCCGCGCCGCCGCGGCGCTCGCCGCGATGGGGATCGGGCCCGGCGACCGCGTCGCGATCGTGCTCCGCACCGAGCCCGCGTTCCTCGACGCGTTCTTCGGCGCGTGGCTCGCGGGGGCGGTGCCGGTGCCGCTCTACCCGCCCGTCCGGCTCGGCCGGATGGACGAGTACGCCGCCGCGACCGGCCGGATGCTCGCCGTCTCCGGCGCGCGCGTCGTCCTCTCGCGCGGCGGCGTGCGGCGGCTCCTCGGCGCCGCGGTGGAGCGGGGCGGCCCCGTGCTCGGCTGTCGCGACGCCGACGAGCTCCTTCGCTTCCCCGCGCGGATCGCGCGCGAGGTCGCGCCCGCCGAGCTCGGGCTCGTGCAGTTCTCGTCGGGCTCGACCGTGGACCCCAAGCCGGTGGCCCTCACCCACGCCGCCCTCCAGGCGCAGACCGACGCCCTCGTCGCGGCGACCTCGCCCGGCCCCGCCGACGTCATGGTGTCCTGGCTGCCGCTCTACCACGACATGGGGCTCATCGCGGCGCTGCTCGGCGCGATGGCGTACCCGGGCCCGCTCGTGCTGATCGCGCCGGAGCACTTCCTCGCCCGCCCGGCGCTGTGGCTCCGCGCCGTCGCCCGCCACCGCGGCACGATCTCGGCGGCGCCGAGCTTCGCCTACGCGTACGCCGCCGACCGCGTGAAGGACCGGGAGATGGAGCGCCGCTCGCTCGCGACGTGGCGGATCGCCTGCGACGGCGCGGAGCCCGTCTCGGCCGACGCGATGCGCCGCTTCGCCACCCGGTTCGAGCAGTGGGGCTTCGACCCCGCGGCCCTCCTCCCCGTGTACGGCCTCTCCGAGGCGGCGCTCGCGGTGACGTTCGGCCGTCCCGGGCGGCCGCTCGCCGGCCGCCGCGTCGACCCCGTCCGGCTCGCGCGCGACGGCGTCGTCGCGCCGGGGCCGCGCGAGATCGTGCCCCTCGGGACGCCGGTCGCCGGGGTGGAGGTCGAGGTCCGCGACGGCGCGGGCGCGCCGGCCGGGGAGGAGCGGCTCGGGCGGATCTACGTGCGCGGCCCGTCCGTCATGCGCGAGTACCTCGGCGACCCGGGCGCGACCGCGCGCGCCCTCGCGGGCGGGTGGCTCGACACCGGCGACCTCGGCTTCGTCGCGGACGGCGAGCTCCACGTGCACGGGCGCGCGAAGGACGTCGTCATCGTGCGCGGCGCGAACCACGCGCCGGAGGAGTTCGAGGCGGCGCTCGCCGGCGTCGCCGGGGCGCGCCCGGGCTGCGCGGTGGCGCTCGGGTTCGCGCCGCCGGACGGCGACGGCGAGGCCCTGCTCGTCCTCGTCGAGCGGGCGCGGGAGACGGAGCAGGACGACGCGGCGATCGCCGCGGCGTCGGCCCGCGCGATCCTCGAGCGGACCGGCGTCGCGCCGCACACGGTCCGGGTGCTCGCGCCCGGGACCCTGCCGCGGACGTCGTCCGGGAAGCTGCGGCGCCAGGAGGCGCTGCGCCGGTTCTCCGCCGGGATCCTCGCCCCGCCCCGGAGCTCGGGCGCGCTGCGCGTCGCGTGGGAGGCGGCGCGCTCCCGCCTCGCGTTCGCCCGCGCGCGGCGGAAGGGAGGCGCGTGAGCGAGCGGGTCCGGGACGCCGTCGTGGTCGGCGCCGGGCCCGCCGGGCTCGCCTTCGCGATCGCCGCCGCCGCGCGCGGGCTCGACGTGACCGTGCTCGAGCGCCGCGGCCCGGGTCCCCTCGACAAGGCCTGCGGCGAGGGCGTGCTCCCGGCCGGCGTCCGCGCGCTCGAGCGGCTCGGCGTGCTCCCGCTCGTGCCGCCGCGGGAGCGCGCGCCCATCGCGGAGCTCCGCTGGATCGAGCCCACCGGCGAGGAGGCCCGGCTCCGGCTGCCGCCGCCCGGCGGGATCGGGATCCGGAGGCTCGCGCTCTCCGGGGCGCTCCTCGAGCGGGCCCGGGCGGCCGGGGTCGAGCTCGTCCCGGACGCGGACGTCCGGCTCCACCGGCGCGAGGCGGGCGCCGTCCGCGCCTTCGCCGCCGGCCGATCCTTCCCCGCGCGCGTGCTCGTGGCCGCGGACGGCCTCGGCTCGCCGACCCGGTGCCGCGAGGGGCTCGACGGGGGGACGCGCGCCCGGCAGCGCTTCGGGCTCCGCCGGCACTACGCCGTGCCGCCCTGGAGCGAGGCGGTCGAGGTCCACTTCGGGCCGGCCGCCGAGGCGTACGTCACGCCCGCCGGCGCGGGCAGGGTGGGGGTCGCGTTCCTCTTCGAGCGCGCGAGCGCGGCCGGCTTCGAGGCGCTCCTCGCGCGCTTCCCGGCGCTGGCGCGCCGCCTCGGGTCCGCGCCCCGCGACTCGATCGAGCGCGGCGCGGGACCCTTCGACCGGCGCGCCACCGCGCGCGTCGCCGACCGGCTCGTGCTGCTCGGCGACGCGGCCGGGTACGTGGACGCGGTGACCGGCGACGGCCTCGCGCTCGCGCTCTGCTGCGCGGAGGACCTCGCCGCGCTCCTCCCCGGCGCGCTCGCGCGCGGG
>DASVZX010000054.1:0-3068 GCA_036391435.1 Anaeromyxobacter sp.
GAGACCTGCCCGCGCCACGCCGGCAGCTCGCCGGACCGCTCGGCCGCCCCGCCGGGGAAAGCGGAGGGGTGCGCCCACACGTCCCGGACGCCGACGAGCCCCGCGGCGCCGTGCTCGCGCGCCGCGATCGCCTTGGTCCGCCACTCGCCGTGGCGGTAGTTGCGCGGGTCGCGGAACGGCGAGGCGGCGTCGCCCTCGCGCGGGAAGTCCTGCGCGACGAGGACGATCTTCCCCCGCACGTCGATCCCGGCGTAGTCGTCGTAGCCGAGCTCGGGCGCGGCGATCCCGTAGCCGGCGAAGACCACCTCGCCCTCGACGGCCCCGTCGTCGCTGAAGCCGAAGGGCAGCCAGTCGGCGCCGAGCGACATGGGCGCGCCGCCGAGCGCGAGCGCGTTCCGCTCGCCGAGCGTCGCCCGGAAGGGCGCCTCGAACCGCTGCAGGTACCCGCCGTCGAAGGCCGGCGGGAGCCCCTCCTCCCGGAAGCGGTCGGCGATCCACGCGGCCGCGGCGGCGCCCCCGGCGGTGCCGATGCCCCGCCCCTCGCGCGCCGGGTCGGCGAGCCAGGTCACCTCGGCGAGGGCGCGGGCGGGGTCGACCCCGGGGCGCGCCGCGGGGGGGGACGCCGGCCGCGGGGCGCAGGCGGAGAGCGCGGCGGCGACGGCGGCGAACCGGATGGTGGACCGCATCGCTCGAACACATATCGGGTGCGATCGCGGGGGGCAGCCCCGCGCGCCGCAGGCCCCGATCCGGGGAGCCTTGATCCGGGGCGCCCGACCATGTAAGAAAACCCTTCCGCCATGCGCAGGACCTTCTTCAAGTCGAAGATCCACCGGGCCACGGTCACGCACGCCGACCTCGACTACGAGGGGTCGGTCTCCATCGACGAGGACCTCCTCGACGCGGCCGGCATCTGGGAGTACGAGGCGGTCCACATCTGGAACATCACGCGCGGCACGCGGCTCGAGACGTACGCCATCAAGGGCGTGCGCGGGTCGGGCACGATCTGCATCAACGGCGCGGCCGCGCACCTCAACAGGCCGGGCGACCTCGTGATCCTCGCGACGTTCGCGGAGCTCGAGGAGTCCGAGGCCCGCGCGCACAAGCCGGTGGTCGTGCTCGTCGACCGTCAGAACAGGATCGTCGCCAGGGACGTGACCGAGGTCGCCGGGCCCGGTCGCCGGGTGATGGCATGACGGTGTTTCTTTGGCGCCGCTGATCTGCGACCGCTCCCCGATCTCGCGACGTTCGTGAAGCTCTGCCGGCCCGGCCGGGCGGTGCCCGTCCGCGTCGAGGTGGACGCCGACACCGAGACGCCGGTCTCCGCGTTCCTCAAGCTCTCTGCCGGCAAGGACCGGGCGTTCCTGCTCGAGTCGGTCGAGGGCGGCGAGCGCAGCGCCCGCTTCTCCTTCCTCGGCGCCGGGCCGCGCGCCGAGATCCGCTGGAAGCTCGGCGACGGGGAGGACCCGCTCGCGGCGATCCGCGCCGCGCTCGCCACGCACCGCGCCGTCCGCGTGCCGGGGACGCCGCGCTTCTCGGGCGGCCTCGTGGGCCACGTCGCGTACGACGCCGTGAAGCTCTTCGAGCCGCGCGTGCCGATCGCGAACCCGGACGAGCTCGGCTTCCCGGACGTGCTGCTCATGGACTTCGACGAGGTGGTCGCGTTCGACAACCGGCGCCACTCGATCCACGTCATCGCCGAGGCGCGCTGCACCGCGGGGGACGATCCGCGCGCCCTCTACGCGCGCGCGGTCGCCCGGATCCGGGCGCGCCTCCGCACGCTCGCGCGGCCGCTCGTCGACCGGCGAGCGCGCCGCGCCGCCCGGCCGGCGGCGCTCGTCCCGCGCGTCGCCAAGCGCGACTACCTCGCCGCCGTCGAGCGGGCGAAGGAGTACGTGCGCGCCGGCGACTGCCAGCAGATCGTGTACTCCCAGCGGTTCGACGCGGAGGTCGCCGTCCCGCCGTTCGAGATCTACCGCGCGCTGCGGCGGGTGAACCCGTCGCCCTACCTGTTCTTCCTCCAGGACGGCGACCGCGCGCTCGTCGGGTCGTCGCCCGAGACGCTCATCAAGCTCGAGGACGGCGAGGTGACGCTGCGGCCGATCGCGGGGACGCGGCGGCGCGGCGCCGGCGCGGAGGACGACCAGCGGCTCGAGGCGGAGCTGCGCGCGGACCCGAAGGAGAACGCCGAGCACGTCATGCTCGTCGACCTCGGCCGGAACGACGTGGGGCGCGTGTCGCGCGTCGGATCGGTCCGCGTCACCGCCCTCCGGACGGTGGAGCGCTACTCGCACGTGATGCACCTCGTCTCCGAGGTGAAGGGGCGGCTCGCCGACGGGCTCGGCGCGGTCGACGTGCTCCAGGCCGGCTTCCCGGCCGGGACGGTCTCCGGGTCGCCCAAGGTCCGCGCGATGGAGATCATCGACGAGCTCGAGCCGGCGCGGCGCGGCCCGTACGCCGGGGCGGTCGGCTACTTCGACCGCGGCGGCGACATGGAGATGTGCATCGCGATCCGGACGCTCATGGCGAACGGCCGCCGCGTCTCGGTCCAGTCGGGCGGCGGGCTCGTCTACGACTCGAAGCCGGCCGCCGAGTACCAGGAGACGGTCAACCAGGCGCGGGCGCTCTTCGCGGCGGTGGCGCAGGCCGAGGCGCAGAGCATGGACGCGGCCGCGGTGGCCCCGCCCGAGTCCCAGCTGGCCCGGAAGGCCGGAGGCGCCCGATGAAGCCGCGCCTGCTCCTCGTCGACAACTACGACTCCTTCACCTTCAACCTGGTGCAGTACCTGGGGGAGCTCGGCGCCGAGGTGGAGGTGTACCGCAACGACGCCATCGACGTGGCCGGGATCCGCTCCCGCCGGCCGCGCGGGCTGGTGCTCTCGCCCGGCCCCTGCACGCCCGACGAGGCGGGGGTGACCCTCGACGCCGTCCGCGCGCTCGCCGGCGCGGTGCCCATCCTCGGCGTCTGCCTGGGGCACCAGGCGATCGGCCAGGCCTTCGGCGGCAGGGTGGTGCGCAACGCGCGCATCGTCCACGGCAAGGCGAGCCCGGTGCGCCACCGCGGCCAGGGCG
>DASVZX010000055.1:0-5338 GCA_036391435.1 Anaeromyxobacter sp.
GCCGGGAAGATCCGCCTCTCCCGCAAGGAGGCGCTCGCCGAGGCCGCCGGGAAGCAGGGCGGCGAGGCGAAGGCGAAGGAGCCGGCGAAGTAGGCGCCGCGCCGGGGTCCGCGATGTCCGTGCACGTGACACTCAAGGTCACGCGAGTCGGGCAGCGCGGGCCCCCGCTGGAGCTGCCCCGCTACGAGACCGACGGCTCCGCCGGGATGGACCTCCGCGCGGACGAGGCGTTCTCGCTCGCCCCCGGCGAGCGGCGCCTCGTGCCGACGGGCCTCGCGATGGAGCTCCCGCCCGGCCACGAGGGGCAGGTCCGCGCCCGGTCCGGTCTCGCGGTGAAGCACGGCATCGCCCTCGTGAACGCGCCGGGGACCATCGACCCGGACTACCGGGGCGAGGTGAAGGTGCTCCTCGTGAACCTCGGGCAGGCGCCCGTCGCGTTCGCGCGGGGGGACCGCATCGCGCAGCTCGTCGTGGCGCCCGTCACCCGGACGCGCGTCGAGCTCGTGGACGACCTCGGCGGCTCGGGCCGTGGGGCGGGCGGGTTCGGGTCGACGGGACAGTGATGGCCACGGACGGTTCGACCAAACCCGTGAACGAGCCCGAGTCCGAGCCCGAGCCCGGCTTCTCCTCGGGCTCGGGCGCGGGCTCGGGCGCGTTCACGGATCGGAGGTTCGCATGATCCCCCGCTACACCCGGCCCGAGATGGGCCGCATCTGGACGCCCGAGCGCCGCTTCCGCATCTGGCTCGACGTGGAGCTCGCCGCCTGCGAGGCGATGGTCCGCCTCGGCGAGGTGCCGCCCGAGGACTACGAGACGCTCCGGAAGGCCTTCGACGGCTTCCAGTTCGGGGCGGCCGACGTCGCGCGGATCGACGACATCGAGAGGACCGTGAAGCACGACGTCATCGCCTTCCTCACCTTCGTCGAGGAGAAGGGCGGCCCGGCCGCGCGCCACCTGCACAAGGGGATGACGTCGTCGGACGTGCTCGACACGACGCTCGCCGTCCAGCTGAAGGAGGCGACCGCGCTCATCCTCGCCGGGGTGGACCGCGCGATGGCGGCCGTGAAGAAGCGGGCCTTCGAGCACGAGCGCACCCCGATGATGGGGCGGAGCCACGGCATCCACGCCGAGCCCGTCACCTTCGGCCTGAAGCTCGCCGGCTGGTACGACGCCTGGTCGCGGCGGCGGGACGCGATCGCGCGCGCCGGGAGGACCGTCTCCTTCGGGAAGATCTCCGGCGCGGTCGGCACGCACGCGAACGTCGATCCCCGCGTCGAGGCCTTCGTCATGGAGCGGCTCGGGCTCGCGGGCAGCGAGGGCGCCGCCACGCAGGTCGTGAACCGCGACCGGCACGCCGAGTACTTCACCGCGCTCGCCGTCGCCGGCGCGACGCTCGAGCAGCAGGCGACCGAGGTGCGGCACCTGCAGCGCACGGAGGTGCGCGAGGCGGAGGAGCCGTTCACGGCGGGCCAGAAGGGCTCCTCGGCGATGCCGCACAAGCGCAACCCGATCCTGTCGGAGAACCTCACCGGCCTCGCGCGCCTCCTGCGCTCGTACGCGCTCGCCGCGCTCGAGGACGTCGCGCTCTGGCACGAGCGCGACATCAGCCACTCGTCCGTGGAGCGGGTCATCGGGCCGGACGCGACCATCGCCCTCGACTTCGCGCTCCAGCGGTTCGCGCGGATGATCGAGGACCTGCGCGTCTACCCGGAGCGGATGAGGGAGAACCTCGAGCTGACGGGAGGGCTCTACGAGGCGCAGCGCGTCCTGCTCGCGCTCGTGGGCAAGGGCGTCGGCCGCCAGGAGGGGTACGTCTACGTTCAGCGGAACGCCATGAAGGTCTGGGAGGAGAAGGTGGACTTCCGGACCGCGCTGAAGCGCGACCCGGACGTCCGCAAGGTGCTCTCCGAGGAGGAGATCGATGGCTGCTTCGCGCTCGACTACCACCTGAAGCACGTCGGGACGATCTTCCGGCGCGTATTCGGCGAGGGCTGAGCCGGGCGGCCGCGGCTGGGCCGGGCGTCCGTCCCGGCGCGTCCCGGGAGGGTGGGCGCGGCGCCGGCGGTCGGTGGAGCGTTGACACCGGCCGGCCATGACGCAGGATGGGGGCGCGCGGCGGAGCCCCGCCGCGCGTACATGCCACGCGCCAGCTCCGCAGCCCTGCAGCAGGCCGCCGCCGCCGCAGCGGCGGACCTCGACGGCGGCGTCCTCGACGCGGCGCTCGCGATCCTGCGAGAGCGCGACGGGCTCGATCTGTCCGGCTACCGCCGGAGCACCCTCGCGCGCCGCGTGCGCAACCGGATGATCTCGGCCGGGGCGCGCGGGCCGGCCGACTACCTGGAGCGCCTGCGGGCGGATCCCGGCGAGACGCCGCGCCTGCTCGACCGCCTCACCATCAAGGTGAGCCGGTTCTTCCGGAACCCCGCGGCCGTCGCCGCGGTGCGGGCGGCGCTCGCCGCCGAGCTCGCGCGCGCGCCGCGCCGGCTCGCGCTCTGGAGCGCCGGGTGCGGCCGCGGCGAGGAGCCGTACACCCTCGCGAGGCTCCTCGCCGATCTCGGCCAGCCGGACGGCGCGCCGGCGGTGCTCGCGACCGACCTCGACGAGGCCGCCCTCGCGGCGGCGCGCCGCGCGAGGTACGCGCCCGACGCCGTCGGGGACGTGCCGGGCGCGCTCCGCGAGCGCTGGGTCGGCCCCGCGGACGCGGAGCCGGGCGCGCTGGAGGTCCGGCCCGAGCTCCGCGCGCGGGTGTCGTTCGCGCGGCACGACCTCGTGCGCGACGAGGCGCCTCGCCGCGGGGGGTTCGATCTCGTCGCCTGCCGCAACGCCCTCATCTACTTCGACCCTCCCCTGCAGCAGCGCGCGCTCCGCGTCCTCTGCGACGCGATCGCCCCCGGAGGACTCCTCTGGCTCGGCGAGGCGGAGTGGCCGGCCGGGGACGTCGCGGCGCGGCTCGTGCCGGTCAGCCGGCAGGCGAGGCTCTTCCGCCTCGAGGGGCGCGCCCATGCATAGGGGACCGGACCTCACGGTGGGCACCTGGCTCGCGATCGGCTTCGGCACCGCCGCGGTGCTCCTCGTCGGCGTCGGGGGGATCTCGGCCCGGATGCTCGACGGGGTCGAGCGGGCCGAGCGGCTCCAGGCGGAGGTGCTCGAGCCGCGGGCGGCCGCGGCGGGCGCGCTCGAGGAGGGGCTGCTCCGGCTCGGCCTCGCCGCCCGGACGTACGCGCTCACGCACGACGCGCGTCACCGCGCCGCCTACGAGGACGCGGTCCGCGGGGTGGAGGAGGCCCGGGCGCGCCTCGACGCGCTCCCGGACGGCGGCCCGCGCTCGGGTCGCGCCGAGGCGCTCGAGCTCGTCGCGCCTTACCGCGAGGCCGCCGACGCGTTCGTCGCGCTGGTCGAGGCCACGCCGCGTGCGGGCGCGTCGCCGGAGGTGCGCGAGGCGGAGGTCGCGCTCACCGAGCGGCGCGAGGCGGCCCTCTCCCGGCTGGCCGGGTACGTGGAGCGCCAGGAGGCCACGTCCCGCGCCGCGACCGGCGAGATCCTGGCGCTGCAGGGGCGGGCGCGCCTCGCGATCGGCGGCAGCGCGGTGGCCGTCCTCGCCGTGCTCGCCGCGACCGCCCTCCTCGTCGTCCGGCGGGTGCGCGGGCCGGCGCTCGAGCTCGTCGAGGCGACCCGGCGGCTCGCGCAGGGGGACCACGCGGCCGCGGCGGCGCTCGCGACGCCCGGCCCGGGGGTGGGGACGCGGCGGAACGAGCTGCGGCGCCTCGGCGCGGCGTTCGGGAGGATGGCGCTCGAGCTCGAGGCGCGCGAGCACCGGATCGCGGATCAGCAGGTCGAGCTGCAGGCGCAGCACGAGGAGCTCCAGGCCCAGCACGAGGAGCTGCAGACCCAGAACGAGGAGCTGCAGTCGCAGCAGGAGGAGCTGCAGGCCCAGAACGAGGAGCTGCAATCCCAGCAGGAGGAGCTCCAGTCCCAGGCGGACGAGCTGCGAGTGCAGGACGAGCGGCTCCTCGACGCCGACCGCCGCAAGGACGACTTCCTCGCGGTGCTCTCCCACGAGCTGCGGAACCCGCTCGCCCCGATCGTGAGCGGGCTCGAGATCCTGCACCGGGCGGACCCCGCGAGCGACGCGGCGCGGCGCGCCCGCGCGGTGATCGACCGGCAGGTGAAGCACCTCGTCCGGCTCGTGGACGATCTGCTCGACGTCACGCGGATCACCCGCGGCAAGGTCAGCCTGCGCCGGACCCGCGTCGAGCTCGGCGGCCTCGTGCGGCACGTCTGCGAGGACAACGCCGCGACGTTGACGCAGCGCGAGGTGTCGCTCGACGTCGCGGCGCCGCCGGAGCCGTTGTGGGTCGACGCCGATCCCGCGCGCATCGCGCAGATCGTGGGGAACCTCCTGCAGAACGCCGCGAAGTTCACCGCGGCCGGCGGGCGCGTGTCCGTCGCCGTCGAGGCGGGCGAGGCGCGCGCGCGGGTCCGCGTCCGGGACACGGGCGTCGGCATCCCGGCGCACGTGCTCCCGAAGCTGTTCCAGCCGTTCATGCAGGCGGAGAGCTCGCTCGCGCGCACGTCCGGGGGGCTCGGCCTCGGGCTCGCGCTCGTGAAGGGGCTCGCGGAGCTCCACGGCGGCACCGCGCGGGCGGAGAGCGCGGGGGAGGGGCGGGGCTCGGAGTTCACCGTCGAGCTGCCGCTCCGGTTCGAGGCGAGCGCCGCCGCGGGGCCGGCGGGATCGGCGCGCGCGGCGGCGCGCCCGCGCCCGGGCCGCCGGGTCCTCGTCATCGAGGACCAGGCGGACGCGGCGGAGAGCCTCGCCGACGTGCTCCGGCTCGCGGGTCACGAGGTGCGCGTGGCGCGCGACGGCGCGGAGGGCCTCCGGCACGCGCGCGAGGGGCGCCTGGACGCCGTGCTGTGCGACATCGGCCTGCCCGGCATGGACGGCTACGAGGTGGCGCGGCGGCTGCGCGCGGACGGGCACGCGGCGACGCTCCTCGTCGCGCTGACCGGGTACGCGCTCCCGGACGATCTGCGGCGGGCCCGCGAGGCCGGCTTCGACGCCCACCTCACGAAGCCCGCGCGCCCGGAGGAGATCGAGGCGGTGCTGGCCCGGGCCGGGCGGATCGCCGGCGCGACGTGATCGCCGCGCGCGCGGGGAGGTTGCGCGCGCGCGAGGCTCGTGCCACGAAGGACGGCGATGCTCCGCATCCAGCGCTCGCCCGGCGCCGTCACGCTGGTCTCGCGGTTCGCGCGCGCGCGGGCGCTCGCCGTCCTCGCCGCGGCGCTCCTCGGCGGCGCGCTCGCGTCGGCGCGCTCCGCGCCGGCGCTCGCCCTGGCGTTC
>DASVZX010000056.1:0-3974 GCA_036391435.1 Anaeromyxobacter sp.
CGCCCTGGCCGCCGACCGCGGCGCGCGCCCGCGCGACCACCGCGGCGGGGAGGCCGACGCGCGCGGCGACCTCGATCGCCGAGGAGCTGCCCGGCGCGCCCAGGTGGAGCTGGTAGGTGGGGCGGAGCTGCTCCGCGTCGAAGCCGACCCGGGCGTTCGCGAAGCGCGGGTCGCTGAGCGCGATCGCCTTGAGCTCGTCGAGGTGGGTCGTGACGAGGACCGCCGCCCCGCGCTCGACGAGCGCCTCGAGGATCGCCGCGGCGAGCGCGGCGCCCTCGCGCGGATCGGTGTCGGCGGCGATCTCGTCGACGAGCACGAGGGAGCCCGGCACCGCGCCCTCGAGCATGTCCTTCACCGCCGCGAGGTGGGCCGTGAAGGTGGAGAGGTCCTTCGCGAGGTCGCCGCGCTCGTCCACCGCCGCCTTCACCTCGAGGTAGAAGGGCAGGCGCGAGCCCTCCGCGGCGGGCACCGGCAGCCCGGCGCGCAGCATGAGCGCGGAGAGCCCGACCGCCGTGATGGCGACCGTCTTGCCGCCGCCGTTCGGCCCGGAGACGATGAGCGCCCGCCGCGGGGGCTCGAGGCGGACGTGGCTCGCGACGACCGCCTTGCCCTGGAGCACGAGGAGCGGGTGGCGGAGCGAGAGGAGCTCGAACCCCGCCGCGGGCGAGGCGACCTCGGGCGCGTGCGCGTCGAGGTCCGAGGCGAGCCGGGCGGAGCCCTCCAGCGCGTCGAGGGCGGCGAGCGCGTCGAGGTCGCGCGCGAGCGCGCCCGCGCCCTCCATGCAGGCCTCGGAGAGCTCCCGCAGGATCCGCTGCTCCTCCTCGGCCGCCATCGCGTTCGAGATGGAGAGCTCGTTCCCGAGCTCCACCATCCCGTCGGGCTCGACGAACAGCGTCTGGCCGGACTGCGAGGCGTTGTGGACGATCCCGGGGACCGCGGCGCGCGCCGAGGCGAGCACCGGCAGGACGTAGCGCTCGTTCCGGATGGTGAAGTACCGGTCGCGCAGGTGGCGCTCCATCTCCGGGGAGGCGAGGAGCGTCTCGACCTGCGCCTTGAGCGCGCGGTGGAGGCCGCGCGCGCGCTCGCGGGCCTGCGCGAGCGCGGGGCTCGCGCGGTCCGAGATGGCGCCCGAGGGCTCGATCGCGCGCTCGATCCGGTCCGCGAGGGTGGCGGTGGGCGTCAGCGGCTCGGCGATGGCCGCGAGGCGGGGCACCTCGGCCGCGCGCGCGAGGAGGACCTCGCGCGTGCGGGCGGCCGCGCGGGCGAGCGCCGCGCACTCCCGCAGCGCGAGCGGCTCGAGGACGCCGCCCCGGGCGACCCGGTCGAGGTGGCCGGCGACGTCGCCGACGCCGCCGAGGGGGAGCGCGAGCGCCGCCTCGGAGAGCCGCCGCGCCTCGCCGACGCGAAGCAGCGCCTCGCGGGCCTCCGGCGCGGTGGGCTGGAAGGGGAGCGCGAGCGCGCGGCGGCGGCCGGCCGGGAGGCGGCAGCGCGCGGACAGGGCCTCGAGCACCTCGGGCCAGCCGAGCTCGATCTCGGTGCGGGTGGGCATCGCTCGCGCGGTCCGTCTACCGCGGAACGGGGCGATGCGCCACCGGGGGAGGGGCGACCTCGGCCTCGACCGGCGACCGCGACCCCGAGGGAATCCGGCCCGACCCGCGGAGTTATCATCGCGTATGCGCCTCACCGCGCTCGCCCAGGTCCTCGCGGTCGCGCTCGCCGCCGCGCCCGCCCCGGCCGTGCCAGCCTGGCCGCCGCCGTCGCCCGGGGAGCTCCTCGCGCTCTCGCGCGCGCTGCGGGCGGAGGGCGACGTCGCGGGCGCGCGGGCGAGGCTCGAGACGGCCCTGCGGATCGCGCCGGAGTTCGATGACGCTCGGCACGAGCTCGCCGACGTCCTCCTCTCGGAGGGGATCGACCTCGACCGAGCCGCCGAGCTCCTTGCCGGGGTGCGCCTCCCGCGAGCGCGGACGCACCTGCTCGCGGCCCGGCTCGCCGAGCTGCGGTCCGACGACGCCGGCGCCGTCGCGGCCTACGCGCGCGCGCTCGAGCTGGGCGACGATCCCGACGCCCGGATCCGCCGCGCGCTCGCGCTCGGCCGGCTCGGCAGGACCGCGGAGGCGATCGAGGAGCTGAAGCGGGTCCGCGCCGCGAGGCCGGACGATCCGCTCGCCCGCGGGGGGCTCGCGAGGCTGTACGAGGGCGCCGGCCGGAACCGCGAGGCGGAGCGGGAGTACCGGGCCATCGCCGAGTCGCACCCGGAGCGCGCGCAGGGGTGGGAGGACCTCGCCCGGTTCTGCGAGCGCGCGGGGCGTTACGCCGAGGCGCGCGCGGCCCACCGGCGGGCGCGTCAGGCCCGCGGCGGGGAGCGCGCCCGGGAGCTGCGCCCGCTGCCGCCGTCGAGGCGCTGAGGACCGGGAGCGGCCCACCGGGCGCGGGGTCGGGGGGGGTCGGGGCAGGGCCGGCCCCGACCCGATCCCGCCGTTCCGGGCTCTCAACCGTCATGTCCAAGACTGCCCTCGTCCTCGGCGGCGGCTTCGGCGGCCTGGAGAGCGCCATCCAGCTCCGCAAGCGCGGCTTCGAGGTGACGCTCGTCTCGAACCGGCCGTGGCTCTTCATGTATCCGACCTCGATCTGGGTCGTCACCGGCGAGAAGCGGTTCGAGGACGTCTGCCTCGACCTCGCCTCGGTCGCGCGCCGGCACGGCTTCTCGTTCCGGCTCGGGAACGTCGAGCGGATCGAGGGCGCGGCGCGCTCCGCGGTCGTGAGCGGAGAGACGCTGCGGGCGGATCACCTCGTCGTCGCGCTCGGCGGGGGCAAGCTCGCGCCGAAGGGGGTCGAGCACACGCACACGATCTGCGGGGCGCCCGAGGCCACCCGCAACATCGCCGAGGCGCTCGCGGCGCTCGTCGCGAAGGGAGCGGGCCGGATCGCGATGGGGTTCGGCGGGAACCCGAAGGACCCGTCGGCCGTCCGGGGCGGCCCCGCGTTCGAGCTCATGTTCAACGTGGACACGCTCCTCCGCCGCGCGGGGCTCCGGGAGAAGTTCGAGCTCACGTTCTTCGCCCCGATGGCGAGCCCGGGCGCGCGCATGGGCGCGAAGGCGGTCGGCGGGATCCAGACGATGTTCGGCAAGCTCGGCGTGGCGACCCGCTTCGGGAAGAAGATCACCGGGTTCTCGCCGGAGGGCGTGTCGTTCGAGGACGGCTCGAAGCTGGAGGCCGACCTCGTCATGTTCATCGCCGCCGGCGACGGCCACCCCGCCGTGAAGGCGTCGGGCCTGCCGCTGAACGAGTCGGGGTTCGTGCGGATCGACGACGGCTGCGCGGTGCCCGGGTTCCCGGGGGTGTGGGCCGTCGGCGACGCCGCGGCGCTCGAGGGGCCGGAGTGGCGCGCGAAGCAGGGGCACGTCGCCGAGGTCATGGCGCGCGTCGCCGCGGAGAACGCGCTCGCGGTGGAGGAGGGGCGCCCCGAGCGGAAGGGCTACGCCGAGCACCTCTCCATCCTCTGCCTCATGGACATGGGGAACGGGGCCGCGTGGGTGCACCGCGACGCACGCACCGAGCGGATGGTCCCCCTTCCGGTGCTGGGCCACTGGATGAAGAAGGGCTGGGGCGCGTACTACCGGCTCTCGAAGCAGCGGCTCGTGCCCCGCCTGCCGGGGATGTGAGGAGCGCTCCCACCGCGAGGACCCGTAACGAGCCCGTGCCCGTGCCCGGAGAGGCCGGGCTCGGGCTCGGGCTCGGGCGCGTTCACGTTCACGGATCCGCAACCCGCCCCGCGCGGTGGGAATCCGCCCCGGCGTCGAGGGTTATCATCCAGCGAATGCGGTCGCTCGCCTTCGCCTCCCTCGCCGTGCTCCTCGCCGCCTGCGGGACGCCGCGCTCCGCCGGAGCGCCCCGCCCCGCCGCCGCGGCGCGGCCGCCCCGGATCCCGCTCGCCCCGCTGCCGACCGCCGACGCGCTCGTGGCGAACGCGCG
>DASVZX010000057.1:0-8327 GCA_036391435.1 Anaeromyxobacter sp.
GGCGCCGGCGGCCGCCGCCGCGCCGGCCGCGCCGGCGGCGTCCGCCTGGACCGGCACGGTCGGCCTCGGGCTCATGTCGCTCACCGGGAACTCGCGGTCGATCACGTTCACGACGAACGCCGCCGCGGAGCGGAAGAGCGAGGACTGGATCGCCGGCGCGAAGCTCCTCGCCGCCTACGGCGAGAACCGGGCCGCGGTGGGCGGCGCGACCGAGAAGGTCGCCGAGATGGCGTCGCTCCAGCTCCGCCTCGATCGCCGCTTCGGCACCCGCTACACCACCTACGCCCTCGGCGCCGCCGCGACCGACCACGTGAAGAGCGTCGAGCTCCGGAGCACCGGCGAGCTCGGCGCGACCGTGATGTGGGTCGACGCGAAGGACCCGTCCGGCTGGGCGACGACCCTCCGGACGGACCTCGGCTTCCGGATCTCCGAGGAGCGGCGGTACCAGTACTACCCGACCCCCCTCCAGATCCCGGACGTCACGCTCTACGCGCCGCGCGCCGGGCTCGCGTTCACCTACGCGATCTCGAAGGACGTCCTCTTCGCCGAGGACGCGGACGTCATGTCGAACGTCTCGGGCGAGAGCCGGGTCCTCGCGAACAGCGTCTCGAAGATCTCCGTGCGGCTGTCGCGCTCGCTCGCGTTCGGCGTGTCGTTCACCGTGAACCACGACAGCGCGCCGGCGCCGGGGAAGGTCCCGACGGACACGCAGCTCGCGATGACGCTCGACGTGCTGCTGTGACGGGAATGCCGGCGCGAGCTGCACTTCCGGCCGTGCCGGCCTCCTCCGCCGCCGCGGTCGCCCACGGGTCGGCGAAGGACCATCTTCGAGGGATCCCGTCGTGACCTCACCCGCCGTCACCTTCCGGCTCGATCCGCGCTCGGGGGAGCTCGTCGTCCTCGACGCGAGCGGGGCGGAGAGCTGGAGGGGACTTCCGGGCGGTCGGAAGGCGCGCGCGATCGATGTGTCGGGGTCGCGCTGCGTGGTGCTCCTGGAGCCCGACCCCGCGACCAAGAACGACGAGAACCTGATCCGCGTCGACGGTTCGGGTCGGGAGATCTGGCGTGCCCGTCCGCCCGACCGCTCGGGCCCGGACTGCTGGGTCTCGGCGCACGTCGATGGCGATCGAGTGACCGCCTCGTCCTGGTCGGGCTGGCGCGTCGTCCTCGACGCCGAGTCGGGCGCGCTGCGCGAGTCGACGTTCGCGAAGTGAGCACGGCGCCGGCGGCGACGGGCAGCGACGCGCCGCGGGTACGCAGGCTACGAGCCTGGTGAGCTGGGCCGAAGTGGTTCGGGGAGGCGGCGTTGCCGACGTGAGCGAGCGCGACCCGCGACGCGCGACTCACCCCCGATCCACCGGCGCGTAGAACGAGACCCCCCGGACCTCCGCATTCACCCGCAGCGGATGCTGCAGCGGCGGGAACGCCCGCTGCTCGCAGTCCATCCGCTCGCAGAGCCGGCAGGTGAGGCCCACCGGGACGGACGCCCTCGGGCTCTCGAGGTCCACGCCGTCGGCGTACACGAGCTCGCGCGCGCGCGAGGCCTCGCACCCGAGCGCGATCGCGACCATCGAGCGCGGCGCGTGCCAGCCGCCGTACTCGCGCGTCACCGTCCGCGCCATCCAGAAGTAGGACGCGCCGTCCGGCATCTGCGAGAGCTGCGTGCGGATCATCCCGGGCGTGGTGAACGCCTCGAACACGTTCCAGCGCGGGCAGGCGCCGGAGAACCGGGCGAAGCGCAGGCCGGAGGCGGAGAAGCGCTTCGAGATGTTGCCGGCGATGTCGACGCGCACGAAGTGGAACGGCACGCCCTCGTCGCCCGGACGCCGCAGCGTCGTGAGCCGGTGGCAGGTCTGCTCGAAGCTCGTCCGGAAGCGGTGGCCGAGCAGCTCGATGTCGTAGCGCTCGGCGCGAGCGGCCTGCAGGAACGGCTGGTACGGCATGAGCACCGCGCCGGCGAAGTAGTTCGCGAGCGCGACCCGCGCGAGCGCGCGGGCGGAGTCGCTCGTCAGGTGGCGGTCGGCGGCGAGCCGGTCGAGGTTCGGCTGCTGGGTGAGGAGCCCGATCTGGTAGGCGAGCTGGAAGTTCCGGCTCCCGCGCCGGAGCACCTCGGAGAGGGAGAGCACCTTCGCGTCGGCGTCGTAGCGCCGGACGGCGCCCGCCATCTCCGCGTTGCGGACGAGGCGCACCTGGACGCCGAGCTCGCCGAGGCGACGGGCGAGGCTCGCGTCGAGGTGCTCGCGGTCGAGCCTCGCGTCGCGCCAGAGCGCCTCGGCCCCCTCCTCCAGCTCGGGGAAGTGGTTCAGGCTCCGCTGGAGGAGGTCCGAGACCTCCTCGGTGGGCAGGTGGGCGGAGTCCGTCCCGTCGAGGTCGCCCTCGGAGAGCGTCGCCGCCAGGGTGTCGGCCGCCTCGCGCGCGGCGCGGTACGACTGGTACAGCGTCACGAGCGCCCGCGCGACGGCGGGGCTGGCGGCGCAGAGGTCCCGCACCTCCTGGTTCGTCACGTCGTGCGCCTCGAAGATCGGATCGCCGAAGACCTCCATGAGGTCGGCGACCGCGCGCGCGTGTCCCTCGGTGGAGAGGGACCTCAGGTCGAGCGCGAAGATCTCGGCGAGCTTGATGAGGAGCGCGGCGGAGAGGTTCCGCCGGCCGTGCTCGATGAGGTTCAGGTAGCTCGCCGAGATCCCGAGCCGCGCGGCGAGCTGGACCTGCGTGAGCCCCCGCTCCCGCCGGAGGCCGCGGATCTTCGCGCCGAGCGGCGACGGCTCGAGCACGTACCCCTCCTTCGTAAAGCGGCCGATCGGCCGTCTCCGGAAGCTGGTGACGCACCAGGGCATTTTCAACGT
Source organism: Anaeromyxobacter sp. (assembly GCA_036391435.1). Lineage (GTDB taxonomy): Bacteria > Myxococcota > Myxococcia > Myxococcales > Anaeromyxobacteraceae > Anaeromyxobacter. The sequence goes on from DASVZX010000057.1 coordinate 2,847, forward strand.
TGACGGATTGACGGGTCCGACCTTGCACGCCGCCGACAGCTGAACCGCTCGGAATCGCTGGGGGTATTGAGCTTGATGCCGATCAAGACAAGGTTTTCCTGCAGGAGGATCCGCCGATGACGAACGCCCGCCACGACCTGCTCGACCCGACCGAGGACGCGAGGACCCGGACCCGCTCCGGCCAGCCCGCTGCGGAGGGCGACGCCCCCGCGCCGCCGCACCCCGACCCGCGCCGCTGGGAGGGGATCCTGCGGAGCTACGGGAAGGCGGACGTGGAGCGGCTCCGCGGCTCGGTCCGGATCGAGCACACGCTCGCGAGGCTCGGCGCCGAGCGCCTCTGGGAGCTGCTGCGCTCCCGGCCCTACGTGAACGCGCTCGGCGCGCTCACCGGCGGCCAGGCCGTCCAGATGGTGAAGGCGGGGCTCGAGGCCATCTACCTCTCCGGCTGGCAGGTCGCCGCCGACGCGAACACCGCCGGGCAGACCTACCCCGACCAGAGCCTCTACCCGGCCGACTCGGTCCCGTCGCTCGTGCGCCGGCTGAACGCCGCGCTGAAGCGCGCCGACGAGATCGAGCACGCCGAGGGACACGACGGCACGCACTGGTTCGCGCCGATCGTCGCGGACGCCGAGGCCGGCTTCGGCGGGCCGCTCAACGCCTTCGAGCTCATGAAGGCGATGATCGAGGCCGGCGCGGCGGGCGTCCACTTCGAGGACCAGGTCGCCGCCGAGAAGAAGTGCGGCCACCTCGGCGGCAAGGTGCTCGTGCCGACCTCCACCTTCGTCCGCACCCTGAACGCCGCGCGGCTCGCCGCCGACGTCCTCGGCGTCCCGACCGTCCTCGTCGGTCGCACCGACGCGGAGAGCGCGACGCTCGTCATGAGCGACGTCGACCCGTCCGACGCCCCGTTCCTCGACCGCGCGCGCCGGACGCCGGAGGGGTTCTGGGGGTTCCGCGGCGGCCTCGAGGCCGCGATCGCGCGCGGGCTCGCCTACGCCCCGTACGCCGACGTGATCTGGTGCGAGACGCAGACGCCCGACCTGCACGAGGCGCGGCGGTTCGCCGAGGCGGTCCGCGAGCGGTTCCCGGGCAAGCTCCTCGCCTACAACTGCTCCCCGTCCTTCAACTGGAAGAAGCACCTCGACGACGCGACGATCGCGCGCTTCCAGCGCGAGCTCGGGGCGATGGGCTACGCGTTCCAGTTCGTCACGCTCGCCGGGTTCCACGCGCTGAACCACGCGATGTACGAGCTCGCCCGCGGCTACCGCGCGCGCGGCATGGCCGCCTACTCCGAGCTGCAGCAGGCGGAGCTCGCTGCGGAGCAGCACGGCTACACCGCGACCCGCCACCAGCGCGAGGTGGGCGTCGGCTACTTCGACGCCGTCGCGACCGCCCTCTCCGGCGGCGCGGCGTCCACCCTCGCGCTCGCCGGATCGACCGAGGCTGCGCAGTTCGCCGCGACCGGGGAGGACGGCGCGGAGGACGCGGGAGGGCGGCTCCGGGCCGCGCTCGACGAGGACCACGCGAGGCTCGAGGCCGCCCTCGCGCGGATCGAGCAGAGCCCCGCGGCGGAGGCGCTGTCGGCGTCGCTCGACGAGCTGTCGCGGATGCTCACCGAGCACTTCGCGCACGAGGAGCACGCGCAGGGGTTCTACGGCGTGCTCGGGGCGAAGGGGGCGGAGCACCGCGTCGAGCTCGCCCGGATGGTCGACGAGCACCGGCTCATCCTCGGCGCGCTGCGCGAGCTCGCGGACCGCGCCAGGGGCCCGGGCGCCACGCCGGGCGAGCTCGTCCGGCGGAGCGGCGCGTTCGCGCAGCGACTCCTCGCGCACGAGGCGCGCGAGGTGGAGCTCGCGGAGGCGCTCGGCTGAGGCGTCGGCGCGGGCCGCGCCCGAGTGTCGCGACGGACGATGGCGCGCACCCACCCGGCGGCCGGGCGGGCGCCGCCCGCCCGGGGCCCTCGCGGGGCGTGCGCCCGGACCCGTCCCCTCCGGACCGCGTGAGCGGCGCGCCCGCTGGGGCTACGTTACCTCCCGTGCTCGAGCCCTCCCGAGCGGACGCGGCGACCGGCCCCGGGATCGTGGTCGGCGTCGCCGCCGATCGCGAGCGCGCGCCCGCGGCGGAGGCGGCGCTCGCCGTCCAGGCCGGCCTCGACGCGGTCTTCCCCGAGCTCCCGAAGATCGCGGTCGTGCTCGCCTCGACCCCGGAGGGCACGGTCGAGCCCGGGACGCCGCTCGAGCGCGGCGGCGGCGGGCGCCCCGCGCCGGCCATCCACGCGGGGCCGGGGGGCCCCGAGGCGGCCCTCCACACGCTGCTCGAGGTGGCGCTCGCGACCTCCGCGCCGGCGTGCGCGCTCCTCGAGCCGATGCCCCGCCCCGCCGACCCCGGCTGGCTGCGCGCGCTCCTCGACCCGGTGCTCCGCGGGACCGCGGACCTCGTCGCGCCCTCGTACCAGCGGCGCCGCTTCGAGGGCGTCCTCGTCTCCGGCCTCGTCTACCCGCTCACCCGCGCCCTGTTCGGGCAGCGCATCCGGCAGCCGCTCGGGACCGAGATGGTCCTCTCGCGGCGGCTCGTGGAGCAGCTGTGGGCGGACGACGAGTGGCGCACCGAGCCCGCCTACGCCGGGACCGAGCTCTGGGCGATCACGAAGGCGCTCATGCGCGACTGCCGCTGCGCCCAGGTGTTCCTCGGGCCGCGCCCCGTCCCGCAGCGCCAGCCGGCCCACCTCCCCGACGCCCTCGCCCAGGTGCTCGGGACGGTGTTCCACGAGATGGAGGTGAACGCGGCCGGCTGGCAGCGCGTCCGCGGGTCGTGCGCCGTCGAGACGTTCGGGGACGAGCACCTCCCCAGCGAGGACGCGCCGCCTCCCGAGCCCGGACCGCTCGTCGAGGCGTTCGCGCTCGGACGCCGGGACCTCCTGCCGCTGTGGAGCGCCGCGCTCTCGCCGAACGCGCTCTACGCGCTGCGGCGCCTGACCGTCGATCCCCCCGGAGCGCTCCGCTTCCCGGACGCGCTCTGGGCGCGCGTCGTCTACGACTTCGCCGTGGGCTGGCACACGAAGGCGATGGACCGCCAGCAGCTCCTCCGCTCGCTGACGCCGCTCTACATGGGCTGGCTCGCCGGGTTCGTGAACGAGGTGGGCCCGCTGGACCGCCTCGCCAAGGAGGCGCGGGTCGAGGTGCTCTGCCAGGCGTTCGAGGCGGAGAAGCCGTACCTCATCTCGCGCTGGCGCTGGCCGGATCGCTTCACGCCGTGAGGGAGGACGCCATGTGGGAGCCGGTGAAATGGGTGCTGATCCAGGCGTTCGCGAAGATCGGCGCGGTGCTCGCCCACGACCTGCCGGGGATCGTCGCGATGCTCGTCGTCGTCCTCGGCGGGATCCTCCTCGCGTTCCTCGCGCGGTTCCTGCTGCGCTTCGGGCTCGCGCGCGTCGGCTTCGACCGCCGCGCCCGCGAGTGGGGGATCACCTCCGGGCACGGCCTCGATCCCCACCACGAGCCCTCCTGGCTCGTCGCGCGGGGCGCGTTCTGGCTCGTCGTCGCGACGGGCATCGCCGCGGCGCTCGCCGTGCTCGGCGCCTCGACGACGAGCGCGCTCGGGCTCCAGCTCCTCGCGCTGCTGCCGCGCCTCGTCGTCGGGGCCCTCGTGCTGGTCGGCGGCGTCGGCGCGGCGCGCTTCCTGGAGCGCGGCGTCCTCATCGGCGCGGTGAACCAGGGGATCCGCCAGGCGCGGCTCGTGGCGTGGGGCGTGAAGTGGATCGTGCTCGCGCTCGCCGCCGCGATGGCGCTGCAGCACGTCGGCGTCGGCGGGCTGCTCCCGACCATCGCCTTCTCGATCGTCGCCGGCGGGGCCGTGCTGGGGGCCGCCCTCGCGTTCGGGCTCGGCGCCCGCGACGCGGTCGCCCGCTCGCTGGACCGCCCGCCGCCCGCCGGCGAGGAGCCCGGCGGGAAGCGCCAGTCCGGCGAGCGGATCCACCACCTCTAGGCGCGGAGGGATCGTGGCGCGGGACCGGCGCAGCGGCATCCTCCTCCACCCCACGTCGCTGCCCGGCCCGCACGGCGCGGGGGACCTCGGGGGCGCCGCGCACCGCTTCGCCGGCTGGCTCGCCGACGCGGGGCAGCGGCTGTGGCAGGTGCTCCCCCTCGGGCCGACCGGCTTCGGCGACTCGCCGTACCAGGCGCTGTCGGGGCGCGCCGGCAACCCGCTCCTCGTGTCGCTCGAGGTGCTCCGGAACGAGGGCTGGCTCTCCGACGCGGACCTCGCCGCCGCGCCGGCGGGCGACGGCGCCTCGGCCGAGCTCGACGCGGCGCTCGCGTGGAAGCGCGCCCGGCTCGCGCGCGCCGCGGCCGCGTTCGCGCGGAGCGCGGCCCCGCAGGCCAGGGCGGAGCTCGAGGCGTTCCGGGCGCGCGAGGCGGGGTGGCTCCGGGAGTGGTCGCTCTTCGCGGTGCTCAAGGCCGCGCACGGCGGCCGGCCCTGGATCGACTGGGAGCCCGCGCTCGGGCTGCGCGCCCCGGACGCGCTCGAGGGGGCCCGCGCGCGCCACGCCGACGCGATCTTCGCCGAGGAGTTCGCGCAGTGGTGCTTCTTCCGGCAGTGGGACGCGCTCCGCGCGCGGTGCCGCGCCCTCGGGATCGCGCTCGTCGGCGACGTCCCCATCTACGTGGCCCACGACTCCGTCGAGGTGTGGTCCCGGCCCGACCTCTTCCGGCTCGACGCGCGCGGCGCGCCGGGGGCGATCGCCGGCGTGCCGCCGGACTACTTCAGCGCGACCGGGCAGCTCTGGGGCAACCCGCTCTACCGCTGGGACGCGATCGCCCGGGAGGGCTGGGGGTTCTGGATCGAGCGGATCCGCGGGGCGCTCGCGCTCGTCGACCGCGTCCGCCTCGACCACTTCCGCGGCTTCGAGGCGTACTGGGAGGTGCCCGCCGCCGCGGCGACCGCCGAGGCCGGCGCGTGGGTGCCCGGCCCCGGGGCGGCGCTCCTCGACGCGCTCGAGCGCGCGCTCGGGCCCCTGCCCTTCGTCGCCGAGAACCTCGGGGTGATCACGCCCGAGGTGGAGGCGCTGCGCCGCCGCTTCCGGCTGCCCGGGATGGCGATCCTCCAGTTCGCGTTCGGCGACGACCCGCAGGCGCCCAGCTTCCGGCCGCACAACTACGCGCCGGACACGGTGGCGTACACCGGCACGCACGACAACGACACGGTCCTGGGCTGGTGGCTCGGGGGCGCCGGGCAGAGCGTCCGCAGCGAGCGCGCGGTGGCGCGGGAGAAGGCGCTCGCCCGGGCCTATCTCGACACGGACGGGACGGAGATGAACTGGGTGATGATCCGGGCCCTGCTCGCGTCCGTGGCCGACACCGCGATCGTGCCGCTGCAGGACGTGCTCGGCCTCGGCAGCGAGGCGCGCATGAACGTGCCCGCGACGCTCGGCCGGAACTGGCGCTGGCGGTTCCGGGACGCCGCCCTCCTCCCCGAGCACGCCCG
>DASVZX010000058.1:0-3357 GCA_036391435.1 Anaeromyxobacter sp.
GGCGCGGTGGCCCGCCGCGACGAGCGGCCGGAGCGCGCGCGCGTCCTGCCCCGCGCGCCGGCGGTGCAGCGCGATCCGCTCGTAGGGCGGCTCGCGCCCGACGGCGGAGGTCGACCGCGCGTCGTCGGCGCCGGTCGCCTCGAGCTCGTCCGCGAGCGCGGCGTGGAGGGACGCCACCCGCTCCGGCGCGAGGCCCTTCTCGATCGCCTCGCGCACCAGCGCGTGGTGGAAGTGGTACCCGGCGCCGTCCTCGTCGAGGATGCGCGCCTCGAGGCACGCCTCGAGCGCGGCGACCGCCTCGTGCGCGGTGAGGCCGGAGACGGCGCGGACCGCGTCGAAGTCGAAGCGGTCGCCCGCGGCGGCCGCCGCGGCGAGGAGCGCCTCGGCGCGGGGGCCCAGCCGGGCGACCCGCCCGCGGATCGCGGCGGAGGGGTCGCCCGGCAGCAGCGGCTGTCCCGCCTCGCGCTGCGCCCGCACGAGCTCCTCGACGAGGAGCGGGGCGCCGTCCGTCGTGCGGTAGATCTGGACGAGGGTGGGCTCCGGCGGCGGCGCGCCGACGAGGTCCTGCACCTGCTCGCGCGTCGCGGCGAGCCCGAGGCGCGGGACGCGCACGCCGCGCCCGAGCCGGCCGCAGTCGAGGTGCGCGAGGGCGGTCTGGATCGGCGTCCCGGCCCGGATCGCCTCCTCGCTCACCGTCGCGACGATCATGAGGCGCAGCGCCCGCGCGTGGCGGGCGAGGAGGTGGACGACGTTGAGCGACGACTCGTCGGCCAGGTGGAGATCGTCGAGCAGGAGGAAGATCGGGCGGCCCCCGGCGGCGCCCGCGAGGGCGCGCTCGATGCGATCGCAGATGGCGAGCCGGACGTCCTCGCCCGCGACGCCGGCGCGCAGCGCGAGCGCGTCCACCGCGTCCGGCGACCCCGGGTCGAGCCGCGCCTGCTCGCGCAGCACGTCCTTCAGCACGGCGTAGGGGACGCCCGGCGCGCAGCCGCCGATCCCGCACAGGACGGCCGCGCCGCGCGCCTGCGCGAGCCGGGCGCCCTCCACGGCGAGGCGCGTCTTGCCGACGCCGCGCTCGCCGAGCAGGACGAGGACCCGCCGGCCCGTGCCAGGCACGTGCGCGCCGGTCCCCTGCTCGACGAGCGCCTCGAGGAGCAGCAGCAGCGGCCCGCGCCCCCGCACCGGCGGCGGGTCGCTCGTGCCGAGGAGCCGCCGGGCGGCGAGCCGCGCGCCGTCGGCGGTCGGTCGCCCCTGCGCCGGTCCGACCTCGCCGCGCTGGATCGCGGCGCGCAGGAGGCGCGTCTCGTCGGACGGCGCGCGGGCCGCGGCGCGGAGCGCGGCCTCGCAGGCGTCGTACTGGCGCAGCGCCTCGCCGCGGCGGCCGTTCTCGGCGAGGAGCCGCATGAGGACCCGGTGCGCGTCCTCGGCCGCGACGTCCACGGCGAGGATCCGCCGGAGGAGGGGGATCGCGAGCGGGGCGTCCCCGTCCGCCGCGGCCTCGCGCGCGAGCGGGAAGGCGGCCTCGACGAACCGGCTCCGCAGCGTCGTCCGGCGCGGCTCGAGCCAGGGGGACTCCGGGTCCTCGGGCGAGAGGTCGCCGCCGTACAGCGCGACCGCGCTCCGGCACCCGTCGCGCCCGCCGGCCGCGACGGCGCCCTCGAACGCGTCCACGTCGACCCAGACGCCCCCGCGGAGCGCGACCCGCCCGCGCTCGATGTCCACGAACCGGCCGCCCAGGATCTGGCGAAGGTCGTACAGGGCGCGGTGGAGGTTGTTCGCCCCGCTCGCCGGGTCCTTCTCCGGCCAGAGCGTGTCGATGGCGGCGTCGCGCGGGAGCGCGTGTCCCGGCGCGAGCGCGACGAGCTTCAGCAGATCGGCCGGCCTGCGCCGCCGCCACGCGTGGGCCGGGATCGGCGCGTCCGCCCGGACCACCTCGAAGCGGCCGAGCAGGTAAACGCGGAGCGGGGGCTGCGGGCGTTCGCCCGGCCCTGCCCCGCCGCGATGGACCGGAGTCTCCACCCTCGGCGTCCCCGGGGACGCACCCTACCAGAACCCGGGACCGGCCACTTGATCCCGGGCTACATTCGATGCCGCATGCACTACCGACTCTCGATGCCGGAGCCGCACGGCCACCTCTTCCACGTGGAGGTGGAGATCGACGGGCCGGAGGGCGACGTGGAGCTCGTGTTCCCGGTCTGGACGCCGGGGAGCTACCTCGTCCGGGAGTACGCGCGCCACGTGGAGGGGCTCGCCGCGGACGACGGGGAGGGCGCCGCGCTCCCCGTCGAGCGGCTCGACAAGCACCGCGTGCGCGTCGGCGCGGGCGCGGCCCGGCGGGCGGTCGTGCGCTACCGCGTCTACGCGAACGAACTGACCGTCCGGACGGCTCACCTCGACGGCACGCACGGGTACGTGAACGGGGCGGCCGTGTTCCCCTACGTGCCCGGGCGCGAGCGCGGCGCGCACCGGCTCGAGGTCGTCGCGCCGCCGGGCTGGCGGGTCTCGACCGCGCTCGAGGGCGGCCCGACGATCTTCACCGCGGGCGACTACGACGAGCTCGCCGACTCGCCGCTCGAGATCGGGACCCACCGCCACGCGCAGTTCGCCGCGCTCGGGAAGCCGCACGAGATCGCGATCTGGGGACGCGGCAACCTCGACGAGGGCCGGCTCGCCGGCGACGCGCGCGCGATCGTCGAGACCTTCGCGGCGATCATGGGCGGGCTCCCCTACGAGCGCTACCTGTTCATCGTCCACCTCGCCGAGAAGCGGCGCGGCGGGCTCGAGCACGCCCGCTCGACGACGCTCGACGTCGCGCGGACGGCGTTCTTCCCGCGCGAGGCGTACGAGGAGACGCTCGGGCTCCTCGCGCACGAGTTCTTCCACCTGTGGAACGTGAAGCGGCTCCGGCCCGCCGCGTTCGCGCCGTACGACTACGCGCGGGAGCAGTACACGCGGCTCCTGTGGTGGTTCGAGGGGGCGACGAGCTACTACCAGAACGTCGCCCTCGCGCGCGCCGGCATCCTCGAGCCCAGGCGCTGGCTCGAGGTTCTCGGCGAGGCGCTGACCGCGCTCGAGCGGACGCCGGGCGCGCGGAAGATGAGCCTCGAGGAGGCGAGCTTCCTCGCGTGGGTGAAGCACTACCGGCCCGACGAGAACACCCCGAACAGCGCGGTCTCCTACTACCTGAAGGGCGAGCTCGTCGCCCTCGCGCTCGACCTCGAGCTGCGGCGGCGGAAGCGGTCGCTCGACGAGGTGCTCCGCGCGCTCTACGCGCGCCACCGCGCCGACGGCGTCCCCGAGGACGGCGTCGAGCGCGTGGTGGGCGAGCTCGTCGGCCGCGACGCGGCCCGGGCGTTC
>DASVZX010000059.1:0-30000 GCA_036391435.1 Anaeromyxobacter sp.
CCGCGAGCGCCAGGGCCTTCGCGGCGGCCTCGCGGGCCCCGACGCTCGGGCCGCCGGACAGGAGCGCGAGGAGGCCGGGGAGCGCGGCGCCCGGATCGGCGCCGGACGCGACGCGCTCGGCCGCGGCGGACCGCACGCGCCAGCTCGCGTCCGCGAGCCGCTCGAGGAGCACGCCGCGGTCGCCCGGGTCGTCCGGATCGAGGGCGCCGACGGCGCGGTAGCGGGTCTCCTCGTCCGGGTGGCGAGCGAGGTCGCGGGCCGACCCGGGCGCCGCCGTCACGGCGCCTCCCCGTCGGCGGCCGGGTCGCTCGCGCGCCCTTGCGGCGCCTCGCGCGAGGCGTCCGCCTGCGCGCGGGCCGCCTCCGCGTCGCCGGGCACCGCGGGATCGAGGAGCGCCTTCACGTTGAGGAGGAGCCGGAGCCGGCCGGAGCCGGCCCGGCGCCCGCGCGGGGACGCGCCCTCGCCGCCGCAGACGCCGAGGAAGAAGCGCGGCGCGCGCTCGTCGCCGAGCCGCGGAGCGGGGCGGATCCCGGCGCGCGGGATCCGGATCACCTCGCAGACCTCGTCGACGACGAGGCCGATCCGCCGCCGGGCGACGTTCACCACGAGGAAGCGCGTCCGGCGCGTGGGCGCGCTCGCGGGCAGCCCGAGGCGCTTCCGGACGTCGAGCACCGGGATCACCTCGCCCCGGAGCCGGACGATCCCCTCGACCGACGCGGGCGCGCGGGGCACGGGCGTGATCGGGAGCGGGTGGATGATCTCGCGGACGCGCATGATGTCGACGGCGTAGTCCTCGCCCCCGATGCGGAACGTGCAGAGCTGGACGATCGCGTCGTCCGCCGCCGGCGCGGGGCCGCCCGCCCGCGGCGGCTCACCGGTCGGCACGCGTCCCCTCCTGCGGGCCCGCGGCCGCGGCGCGCCGCAGGAGCGCGCCCAGGTCGAGCACGGTGAAGAGGCGATCGCCCTCCCGGCCGATCCCGGCCAGGAACTCCGCCCGCGGGCCACCGATCCCCTGCGGGCAGGGCTCGATGGCGCCCGCGGGGAGCCGGACCACGCTCGACACCGCGTCGACGAGGAGCGCGCAGGCGCCGTCGCCCGCGTCCACGATCACGATCCGGCCGGCGCCGTCGAGGGGGGCGGTGCCCGGGAGGCCGAGGCGGCGCCGCGGATCGAGGACCGCCATCACCTCGCCGCGCACCGTGACCACCCCGAGGACGTGCGCGGGCGCCCGCGGCACCTCGGTGACGGGCGGCGCCCTCACGACCTCGCGCACCCGCTCGATCGCGACGGCGTACTCCTCGCGCCCGAGCAGGAAGGTGAGGTACTCCTCGCGGACCGCCGCCTCGGCGTCGTCCTCGGGCGCGGGCGCCGCCGAGGCGCCGAGCTCCGGGAGCTCCGGCGTCTCCTCGTCCGGACGGTAGAAGAACTCGTCGAGGGGCGCGCGCGAGGCGCTCCGCCCGGGAACGGCGGGCGGCGGTGGCAGGGTGGGCAGCGGCGAGGCCGCGAGCGGCGCAGAGCCCGACGGGCGCGTGACGAGCGCGAAGTCCTCCGAGCTCGGCTCCGGGAGCTCTTGCGCCGGAGGCACGAACTCGACGAGGCGCGGGGCGGGACCCGTCCCCGGGCGCCACGTCGTGAAGCCCTCGTCCACCGCAGGCGGGCCCACGAGCCGCGCGGCGAGCTCACCCTCAAGCTCCTCCGCCGCGCGGCGCTCGGCGTCCGCGGCACGGTCCGGCGCCGGCGCCGGCGCCGGCGCCGCGGTCGCGGTCGCGGTCGCGGTCGGAGTCCGAACCGGGGTCGGGGTCGCGGTCGCGCCGGTGGCGGCGCGCGGCCCCGTCGCCTCCCGGCCCGCAGCCCGCTCGCGCGCCTTCTTCCGGATCTTCAGGAAGTCCATGCCCCGGCTCCCGCCGGAGCGAGTCTATCCCGGCCGCGATCCCGTTCCCATGTAGGCGGCGAGGTCGGCGGCCGCGGCGTCGACCACCTCCGCCGAGAGCGACGCCGCCTCGCGAGCGAACCCCTCGAGCAGCGCGTTCGCGGCGAGCTGGTTGAGCCGCCGCGGCACGCCGGCGGAGTGGCGGTACAGGGCGGCGATCGCCGCGTCCTCGAAGAGCGGCTCGGTCCGGCCCGCCACGGCGAGGCGGTGGGCGATGTAGGCCCCCGTCTCCTCGAGGTCGAGCGGGCCGAGGTGGTAGGCCACCCCGACCCGCTGCGCGAACGCCTCGCCGCCCTTCTCGCGGACGCGGTCCCGGAGCTCCGGCTGGCCGACGAGGACGAGCCCGACGAGCGCGCGGTCGTCCGCGGCGAGGTTCGTGAGCAGCCGCAGCTCGTCGAACGCCGGGCGGCCGGGGAGGAGCTGCGCCTCGTCGACCACCACCACCGCGAAGCTCCCCTCCTCGTCGAGACGGGCGACGTGCTCGGCGACCGCGGTGAAGGCCTCCGCCTTGCGTCGCCCCGGCGCGAGCCCGAACCCCGCCGCGACGGCGGAGAGGAGCTGCGCGGGCGGCAGCGCCGGGTGGATGACGAAGCTGAACCGGCAGCGCTCGGCGAAGGCGTCCACGAGCACGCGGGAGAGCGTCGTCTTGCCCGTCCCGACCTCGCCGGTGAGCACCGCGACCTCGCGCTCCTCGAGCGCGTGCGAGAGCCGCGCGAGCGCCTCCGCGTGCTGGCGCGAGTGGAACAGGAACGCCGGATCCGGGGTCTTCGAGAACGGCTTGCGGGCGAGGCCGAAGTGCTCGAGGTACATGGCCGTCCTAGGCGCGGGGTGCGGCCGCCCCCGGCAGCGGGACGGGCTCGCGCAGCGCGTCGCCCGAGACGACGTCCTCGATGATCGCGCCGACGTCGAGCACGAGGACGGTGCGCCGATCGCCGAGATCGGTCGCGCCGGCGATCCCGCGGACGCCCTGGAGCTGCGCGCCGAGCGGCTTCACCACGATGTCCTGCTGTCCGACGAGCCGGTCGACCGCGACGCCGAGGCGCTCCTGCGCGAGCCCGACCACGACGACGAAGAAGGGCTCCGGCGGGCGGGTGGCCCCGGGGAGCGCGAACAGCCTTCCGAGCCGGACGAGCGGGAGCGTCGCCCCCCGCACCGAGACGACCTCGCGGCTCGAGAGCGTCCGGACGTCGCGCGCCCGCACCTCGAGGATCTCGAGGACGCTGCTGAGCGGCACCGCGTAGGTGCGGCCCGCCACGGCGACGACGAGCGCGCGCACGATCGCGAGCGTCACCGGGAGCGTGATCTCGAAGCGCGTCCCCTTCCCGCGCTCCGTCCACAGCTCGATGATGCCCGAGAGGCTCGCGACGTTGTTCTTCACGACGTCCATGCCGACGCCGCGCCCGGACAGGGCCGTGACCTGTCTCGCCGTGGAGAACCCGGGCACGAAGATGAGGTTCATGAGCTCGCGCCGCGGCAGCTCCCTCGCGGCGTCCGCCGTCGCGAGGCCGCGCTGCACGGCGACCTCGCGGATCCGCTCCTCGTCGATCCCCGCGCCGTCGTCCTCGACCACGATCTGGACGTGGTTCCCCTTCTGCGCCGCCGAGAGGCGCACCTGGCCCGCCGCCGGCTTCCCGAGCCGCGCGCGCAGCTCCGGCGCCTCGACCGCGTGGTCGATCGCGTTCCGGATGAGGTGCATGAGCGGATCGGAGAGGTCCTCCACGATCAGCTTGTCGAGCTCGACCTCGCCGCCCGACACCTGGAGGTCGACCTCCTTGCCGACGTCGCGGGCGAGCTTGCGCACCATGCGGGCGAGCTTCTCGAACACCGGGGCGAGCGGCACCATCCGGACCTCGAGGATGCCCGCTTGCAGCTCGTCGAGGCGCCGCTCCAGCGAGCGGGTCGCGCGCTGCAGCTCCGCGGCGAGGACGGGGTCCATCGCGCCCTTGAGCCGCTCCGCGACGGAGAGCAGCGAGGACTTCACGAGCACGAGCTCGCCGACGACGTTCATGAGCCGGTCGAGCTTGCCGATGTCGACGCGCACCGACTGCGAGGCCGACCGGAGCGAGGCCGCCTCGTCCGCCTGGGGCTCGGGCGCCGGAGAGAGGGCGCGGCGGGGCGCGCCGGCCGGCTCGCCCGGCGCCGCGCGCGCGGCGCTCCCGCTCCGCTCGATCCGGACGACGCGGGCGCCGCCCCCCGCCTCGCGGCGGATCGCCTCGAGGCGGTCTTTCGAGGCGAAGAGGAGCTCGAAGGCGATCGCCTGCGGCTCCGCGGCGTCGGCGGAGGGCAGCGTCGAGACCACCTCCCCGAGGGCCTTGAGCCGGGAGGAGAGCGCGGCGAGGTCCCGGTCGAACGTGCCGAGGTCGAAGGCCACCCTCACGCGGAACAGCCCGAGCCCCTTCTCGACGCACGCGCGGAGCCGGTGCTCCTCGTACTCGGTGAGGACGCCGCGCAGCTCAGGGCCGAGGTCGAGGGCGTCCAGGGGATCGACGGCGGGGGCCGCGCGCGGACCCCCGCTCGAGGCGCGGAGCCGGTCGGAGAGGCGCGCCGCGGCGTCGGCCGTCCGGGGCGCCTCGCCCGCGGCCTCCTCCGCGATGATCCTCGAGAGCACCTCGGGCGCCTCGAGCAGCAGGTCGGCGGTGCCGCGATCGAGCGCCCGGCGTCCCATGCGGACGTCGTCGAGCACGTCCTCGAGCGCGTGGGCGAGGCGCGCCATGCGCTCCACCCCGAACATCGAGGAGAGCCCCTTCAGCGTGTGCGCGGAGCGGAAGACCGCGTTCACGAGGTCGGGCGCCGGCTCGTCGCCCCCCGACTCGAGGCGCATGACGTCGCGGCCGAGCGCGTCGATCGTCTCCTGCGCCTCGGACACGAACTCGGCGAGGGCCTTCTGCGTCCGGTCGGCCAAGCCGCGTCAGCGTACCACGGCACCCACGTGCGGCAACGCGCGCCCGCGCGGCGGCATCTCGACGCGCGACGGGGGGGCGAGCACCTCGACCTCCACGCCCAGGGCGGCCCGGGCGGCCGAGAGATCGCGCTGCAGCGCGCGCGCCTCGCCGAGGAGCACCTGGCGCCGCACGGGCCGGACGAGGCTCGCCTCGAGCCACAGCTTCGCCGCGAGCGCGGCGTCGCCGGCGAGCGGCGGCATCGAGGTCGCGAACGCCTCGCTCCCGGCGCGCGCCATCGCCTCGCACCCGGCGCGCGCCGCGTGCAGGAACGCCTGGGGCGACAGCGGCACCTCGGACGGCAGGCCGAAGCAGAAGACGCGGACCGGCGCGATGCGCCCGCCCGACGGCAGGAGGAGCGCCTCGTCCGGACGGGCGTCGAAGATGCCCGAGCGGATCGCGCGCGAGACCGCGCCGCACAGGCGCCAGTCGGCGAACCCGGCGAAGCCCTGCAGCGGCCGCTCGGGCCCGACGAACACCGCGACCGCGTCGACGTCCAGCCCGTCGATCGCCGCGAGCCCCAGCTCCGCCACCTCGATCCTCAGCGTCACGCGATCTCCAGCCTCCGCCGCGGGGGGCCCGTCACGGCCGCTCGCGCCGGCGCTCCGCGGGCAGCTCCGCCGCCACGCGATCCAGCACGCCGTTCACGAACGCCCCGCTGCTCTCCGATCCGAACTTCTTGCCGAGCTCGATCGCCTCGTTGATGACCACCTTCACCGGCACGTCGGTCCTGAGCAGCTCGTAGACGGCGAGGCGCAGGACGTTGCGGTCGACCTTCGCCATCCGGTCGAGCCGCCAGTTCGTCGAGATCCGCTCGATGGTGTCGTCGATGACGCGCCGGTGCCCGGCGACGCCGCGCACGAGCGCCTCGGCGAGGTCCATCACCTCGCGCTCGACCGGCTCGAAGCTCTTCCAGAACCGCCCGAGCGCGTCGTCGATGCCCTCGGCGGCGACGTCGATCTGGTAGAGCGCCTGGAGGGCGCGCTCGCGGGCCTTCGTGCGCTTGGCCGGCAAGCGCCTACTCCGCCCGCCGCGCGGGCGGCAGCTTGGCCGCCTCGCGGAGCACGTTCGCCTGCTCGATCGCCGCGACGGCCGCCTCCGCCCCCTTGTTCCCCGCCTTCACGCCGGCGCGCTCGAGCGCCTGCTCCATGGTGTCGCAGGTCAGGATCCCCATCGCGACGGCGCAGTCCGCCTCGAGCGAGACGTGCCCGACGCCCTTCGTCGCCTCGGCGGCGACGTACTCGAAGTGGGGCGTCCCGCCCCGGATGACCGCCCCGAGCGCGAGCACGGCGTCGTACCGGCCGCTCCGCGCGACCCGGCGGAGGACCGCGGGCAGCTCGAACGTGCCCGCGCAGCGGAACACGTCGATGTCGCCGTCCTTCACGCCGTGGCGGCGCAGCGCGTCCGCGGCGCCGAGCAGGAGCTGCTCGGTGACGAGCGCGTTGAAGCGCGCGACCACGATCCCGAACTTGAGCCCCGTCGCGACGAGCGACCCCTCGTAGACGTTCATCGTCCGTTCCTCCCCTTCCGCGCGCGCGTCGCCCGCGCGGCCTTCGCTCGCTTCGCGCTCCGGGCGGCCGGCGCGCGCGCCACCTCGGGCGAGGGCGCCGGCGCGAGCAGCGTGAGCAGGTGCCCCATCTTGTCGCGGTTCGTCGCGAGGTAGGCCCGGTTGCGGCGCGTGGGCGGCATCTCGATCGGCACGCGCTCGACCACCTCGAGGCCGTACCCCTCGAGCCCGACGATCTTCTTCGGGTTGTTGGTGAGGAGCCGCATCTTGCGGACGCCGAGGTCGCGCAGGATCTGGGCGCCGATGCCGTA
Organism: Anaeromyxobacter sp.; assembly: GCA_036391435.1. GTDB lineage: Bacteria > Myxococcota > Myxococcia > Myxococcales > Anaeromyxobacteraceae > Anaeromyxobacter. The sequence goes on from DASVZX010000059.1 coordinate 6,688, forward strand.
GTCCCGCAGGTCGGGCTTGAACCCCAGCCGGACGTTCGCCTCGGCCGTGTCGAGGCCCTCGTCCTGGAGCTTGTAGGCGCGCAGCTTGTTCACGAGGCCGATGCCGCGCCCCTCCTGGTCGAGGTAGAGCAGGACGCCCTTCCCGGCGCGCTCGATCTGGTCGAGCGCGGCGTGGAGCTGCGGGCCGCAGTCGCACCGCTCCGACCCGAACACGTCGCCGGTGAGGCACTTCGAGTGGACGCGGACGAGCACCGGCTCGCCCTCCCGCCACTTCCCCTTCACGAGCGCCACGTGGTGCGCGTGGTCGACGTCGTTCTCGTAGGCGACGGCGGTGAACTCGCCGTGGACGGTGGGCAGCGGCGCCTCCGCCCCGCGCCGGACGAGGGTGTCCTTCATCATCCGGTAGGCGATGAGGTCCGCCACCGAGACGATCGGCACGTCGTGCTCGCCCGAGAGCACCTCGAGCTGCGGCCGCCGCGCCATCGTGCCGTCGTCGTTCATCACCTCGCAGATGACGCCGGCCGGCTTCAGGCCCGCGAGCCGCGCGAGATCCACCGATCCCTCGGTCTGGCCGGCGCGGACCAGCACGCCGCCCTTGCGGGCGCGGAGCGGGAACACGTGGCCGGGGCGGGCGAGGTCCTCCGGGCGCGCGCCGTCCTTCACCGCGGTCAGGATGGTGTGGGCGCGGTCCTTCGCGCTGATCCCCGTGGAGACGCCCTCGCGCGCCTCGATGGAGATCGTGAAGGCGGTCCCGAACGAGGACGAGTTCGACGCCTCGTCGACCATGAGCGGGAGCCGGAGCTGGCGGACCCTCTCCTCGGTGAGCGAGAGGCAGACGAGGCCGCGGCCGTGCTTCGCCATGAAGTTCACGGCGGCCGGCGTGACCTTCTCCGCCGCCATGCAGAGGTCGCCCTCGTTCTCGCGATCCTCGTCGTCGGTGAGGATCACCATCTTGCCGGCGCGCAGGTACGCGATCGCCCGCTCGACCCGCTCCACCGCGTGCGACGCGTGCTCCCTCACGGCGTGCCTCCGTAGCCCCACCGCGAGAGATCGCCCTCGGCGACGCCGGGCGAGGGCGCGGGCGCGAACTCGCGCAGGCGCGCCACGTGGCGGGCGACGACGTCCGCCTCGAGGTTCACGGCCGTGCCGTCCGACGCGGCGCCCAGCGTCGTGCGGGCGAGCGTCTCGGGAATGAGCGCGACCTCGAACCAGTCCCGGCCGACCGCCGCCACGGTGAGCGAGACGCCGTCCACCGCGATCGACCCCTTCTCGGCGACGAGCGGCGCGATCGGCGCGGGGAGCGCGATCCGCAGCCGCGCGCCCTCCCCCTCCGGCGTCCGCGCGAGCACGCTCCCGACCGCGTCGACGTGCCCCTGGACGAGGTGCCCGCCGAGCCGGTCGTGGAGCGCGAGCGCGCGCTCGAGGTTCACCGCCGAGCCCGGCCTCCAGCCGCCGATCGTCGTCCGCGAGAGCGTCTCGGGGATCGCGTCGAAGGACACGAGCCCGCCGCCGCGCTCGACCACGGTGAGGCAGACGCCCGAGCACGCGACGCTCTCGCCGAGGGCGAGCCCGTCCACGGGCAGCGCCCTCGGCCGGAGGGTCAGGCGAGCGCCTCCCTGCCTCGGGGCGATGCGCTCGACCACCCCCATGTCCGACACGAGCCCTGTGAACATTTCCGGCGCAATCCTAGCCAAGTCCTTGGTTTTTCGCCAACCCGACCGCCCGGCTCACCGCAGCGCGGCGCCGAGGGGTCGAGGTCCGAGGTCGGGGGCGCGCTCGCGGCCTCAGCGGCGCCGCGGCGCACCTCCCGACCGCCGGCGCGTCCCCGGCCGCACCGGCCGCCCGAGGACGAGCACGTCGTCGCCGATCCGCTCGATCTGCACCTCGTCGAGCCGCAGGGCGTCGGCCATGCGGGCCGGCCCGCGCGCCGCCGAGAGCGGCACCCCGTCGGCCCCGGCGAGCTTCGGCGCGACGAGGACGGCGATCCGGTCGACGAGCCCCTCCTCGAGGAACCGGCCGTGCACGCGCGCGCCCCCCTCGACGAGGAGGTGCGTGATGCCCCGCGCGGCGAGGCGGGAGAGGAGGTCCCCGAGGTCGATCCCGCCCTTCCCGCGCCGGCACCGCAGGAGCTCCACCCCCGGCCCGAAGCGCCGCGCGCGCGACGAGGCGTGCGCGACGATCGTCGGCGCGGCGGAGTGCGGGCGGAGCAGGCGGAGCCGCGCCGGGAGCCGGAGGTCGGTGTCGAGCACCACGCGGATCGGGTCGCGGCCGCGCCCGCCGGGCAGCCGCGTCGTGAGGAGCGGGTCGTCGGCGCGGGCGGTCCCCGCGCCCACGAGCACCGCGTCGACGCGGTCGCGCAGCCGGTGGACCCAGCGGCGGGCCTCCTCGCCCGTGACCCAGCGCGCGTCGCCGGTGCGGGTCGCGATGCGGCCGTCGAGCGTGACCGCGGCCTTGAGCGTCACGTACGGCCGCCGGTCGCGCATGTAGCGGAACCAGTGGGCGTTGAGCGCGTCGCAGGCGCCCTGGAGCACGCCCGTCGCGACCTCGACCCCCGCCGCGCGCAGCCGCGCGACCCCCTTCCCGTTCACGAGCGGGTTCGGGTCGGACGAGCCGACGAAGACGCGCGCGATCCCCGCGCCGAGGATGGCGCGCGAGCAGGGCGGCGTCCGTCCGAAGTGGTCGCACGGCTCGAGCGTCGTGTAGAGGTCGGCGCCCCGGGCGCGCGCGCCGGCGGCGCGGAGCGCGACGACCTCGGCGTGCGGGCCGCCCGCGCGGGCGTGGTGGCCGCGCGCGATCACCCGGCCGTTCTTCACGATGACCGCGCCCACGGCGGGGTTCGGGCTGGTGCGGCCGAGCCCCTTCGCCGCCTCGCGCAGCGCGCCGCGCATGAACAGCTCGGCGACGGCACGGTCGAGGAGGGCGGCGCGCGCGCCGGCGCGGCGCGGCGGCCGCGGGGCGGTGCGGCGGGCGCGGGCGACGAGCCTCATCGCTCCTCCGGGCCGCCCCCGCCCTTCGCGAGCCCCTCGAGCTCCGTCATGAACTCGCCGACGTCGCGGAAGGCGCGGTACACGGAGGCGAAGCGGACGTAGGCGACCTCGTCCAGCGTGCGGAGCCGCTGCATCACCGCCTCGCCGATGACGCTCGAGCGGATCTCCCGCTCCCCGGTCTCCTGCACCTGCCGCTCGATCCCGGCGACGAGCGCCTCGATCTGCTCGGCGGAGACGGGCCGCTTCTGGCAGGCGATCGCGACGCCCTCCACGATCTTCTCGCGGTCGAACGCCTCGCGCCGGCCGTCCTTCTTCACGACCTGCGGGAGGACGTCCTCGATCCGCTCGTAGGTCGTGAAGCGGCGCTGGCAGCCCAGGCACTCCCGACGCCGCCGCGTGGCCTGCCCCTCCTGCGCCTCGCGCGAGTCGACGACCCGGTCCTCGAGGTGTCCGCAGTACGGGCAGCGCATCCGGGCCTTCGTCCCTCCCCTACTGACGATCCTCGTACATCGGGAAGTGCGCGCAGAGCTCCCGCACCTCGCCCCGCACCTTCGCGAGGGCGGCCTCGTCCGAGGGCGCGTCGAGCGCGCGCCCGATGAGCGCCGCGATCCGGGTCATCTCCGCGGTCCCCATGCCGCGCGTCGTGAGCGCGGGCGTCCCGACGCGGATCCCGGAGGTCGTCATCGGCTTCTCCGGGTCCCACGGGATCATGTTCTTGTTGACGGTGATGCCCGCCTTCCCGAGCGCCTCCTCGCCGACCTTCCCGGTGAGCTTCTTCGGGCGGAGGTCGACGAGCATGAGGTGGTTGTCGGTGCCGCCGGAGACGAGGCGGAGGCCGGCCCTCTGGAGCCCCTCGGCGAGCGCCTGCGCGTTGTCCACGATCCGCTGCTGGTAGGCCTTGAACTCGGGCCGGAGCGCCTCGCCGAAGGCGACCGCCTTCGCGGCGATGACGTGCTCGAGCGGGCCGCCCTGGATGCCCGGGAAGATCTGCGAGTTGAGCGTCTTCGCGTACTGCTCGCGGCAGAGGATCATGCCGCCGCGCGGGCCGCGGAGCGTCTTGTGGGTCGTCGTCGTGACGATCTCCGAGTACGGCACCGGGCTCGGGTGGAGGCCGGCCGCGACGAGCCCGGCGATGTGGGCCATGTCGACCACCATCGCCGCGCCGACCTCCTTCGCGATCTCGGCGAACCGATCGAAGTGGAGCGTGCGCGGGTAGGCGCTCGCGCCGACGACGATGATCTTCGGCCTGTGCTCGCGCGCGAGCCGGCGCACCTCGACGAGGTCGATGGTCTCGGTGTCCTTCGCGAGGCCGTACGGGACGATCTTGAAGAGCTTCCCGGAGAAGTTCACCGGCGAGCCGTGGGTGAGGTGGCCGCCGAAGTTGAGGCTCATCGCGAGGAGGGTGTCGCCCGGGGCGGCGAGCGCGAAGTAGGCTGCCATGTTGGCCTGCGACCCGGAGTGCGGCTGCACGTTCGCGTGCTCCGCCCCGAAGATCTGCTTCGCGCGGTCGATGGCGAGCTGCTCGACCTGGTCCACCACCTCGCAGCCGCCGTAGTAGCGCTTCCCGGGGTAGCCCTCCGCGTACTTGTTGGTGAGCGTCGAGCCGAGCGCCTCGAGCACCGCCGGCGAGACGAAGTTCTCGCTCGCGATGAGCTCGAGCCCCTCCGCCTGGCGGCGGGTCTCCTCGCGGATGAGCTTCGCGATCTGGGGGTCCGCCTCGGCGAGGCGCGTCTTCGGCATCATCGCAGGTGTCTCCGGAGGGTCGGGAGGGGGCGTTCATACCGCGCCGAACGGGCGCGGGCAACGGCCGCGGGCGTCCGGCCTCAGCGCTCCAGGTCCTTCACCTTCTGGACGCGCCGCTCGTGCCGACCGCCCTCGAACGTCCCCTCCAGGAAGGCCTTCACGATCGCCCCGCCGACGCCGAGCCCCACGACGCGCTCGCCGAGGCAGAGGACGTTCGCGTCGTTGTGGGCGCGGGCCATCCGGGCCTCGAACTCCGTCGTGCAGACCGCGGCGCGGACGCCCTTCACCTTGTTCGCGGCGATCGACATCCCGATCCCGGTGCCGCACACGAGGAGGCCGAGCCGGGCGCGCCCGGCGGCGACCGCGTCCGCCACCCGCTTCGCGTAGTCCGGGTAGTCGACGCTGTCGCCCGAGAACGGGCCCAGGTCCTCGACCTCGAGCCCCGCCGCCTTCGCCACCTTCACCGCCTCGGCGCGGAGCGCGAGCCCCGCGTGGTCCGAGCCGGCGATCAGCTTGTCCGCCATCGCGTCCTCCTGGAGGGGGCCGGATTCTTCCATATCGGGGGAGCGCCGGGGAGCCCGCGTCGCTCCCTCTCCCCTGGCGCGAGCCAGGGCCAGGGAGAGGCGGCCGGGACCGCCTACGCCCGCGCGGGCGTCAGCGCGTCACGGAGCAGCACGGCGCCGCCGAGCACCGCGACGGGGACGAGGTGGGCGGCGTGGAACGCGACCGCGAACGCGAGCGCGGTGTCGGGCGGCGCGCCCGTGCCGGTGATGGCGAGGGCGGTCGCGAGCTCGAACGAGCCGGCGTTCCCGGGCGCGAGCTGGATCGCGGCGGCGGCGGACGCCGCGACGACCGCGAGCGCGGCGGAGGTGACCGTCGGGGGGAGGCCGAGGGCGGCGAGCGAGGCGAGCGCGATGGTGGCCTCGGCGATCCAGCCCGCGAAGCCCCAGAGCAGGGCCGCGAGGAGCGCCCGCGGGTGGTGCACCGACGCGAGCCCGGCGCGGAGCCGCGCGATCGGGCCGGCGGGGCGGTGCGGCGTCCCGTGCCGCGGCCGCACGAGCCAGAGGACCACGCCGGCGGCGGCGGCGGCGCCGCCGATGATCGCGAGGCCGCGCGTCGCCCAGGGCGGGAACGTGACGAACGGGACGATCGCGAGCGCGGCGAGCACCATCGCGCCGGTGCCCACGACGTAGTCGAGGGCGGAGGCGGCGATCACGGTCGCGGTCGAGAGGCCGGCGCGGCGCGCGAGGAGGTGCGCGCGGAGGAGGTCGGAGCCGCGGGCGGGCAGCACCAGCCCGGCCGCGTAGCCGCCGAGCACCGCGGCGAGCGCGTCCCGGAACGGCGCGCGCACGCCGGGGGCCTCGACGACGGCCCGCCAGCGGGCCGCGTGGAAGGCGAGCGAGGCGAGGTTCGCCGCCATCGCCAGGGCGAACAGGCCGGGGTGCGCGTGCGAGAGGCTCGCCCAGGTCGCGCGGAGGTCGACGTGGCGGACGGCGAGCCAGACGCAGGCGACCGCGAACAGGACGCCGGCGATCCGCAGCGCGCGCGAGCGGCGGAGGGCGCCCCCCTCTCCCCGACCCTCTCCCCCGGCCGCCGCGGGGAGACGGGAATCGTCCCCGGGGTGCGGACGGCGCCCGCTCGCGGCGAGGTCGTCGAGGCCGGCGAAGGAGAAGCCCGCCTCCCGCCAGCGGCGGGCGATCTCCGGGATCGCGGCCGCCGTCTGGTCCCGGCGCGGGTCGATCCCGGGCGTCGCGCAGCCGTCGTGGAGGAGCAGGATCTCCCCGTCGCGCGGCCGCGCCGACGCGCGCGCGGCGATCACGTCCGCGCCCGGCCGCTCGGTGTCCCACACGCCGCGCGTCCACGCCACGAGGGCGAGCCCGCGCCGGCGCAGCGCGCGGGCGAGGAACGGCCCCTTCCACCCGTGCGGCGCCCGGAACCAGGGCGCGGGCTCGACCCCGGCCGACCGGATCGCCTCGCGGCAGCGGTCGAGCTCGCGCGCGACGCGGCCCGGCCCGGCGAGGACGAGCCGCGCGTGCGTGTGCCCGTGGATCGCGACCGCGTGCCCCCGGCGGGCGATCTCGCGGACGAGCTCCGGGCGGCGCTCCGCGGCCTGGCCGAGGACGAAGAAGGTCGCCGGGACGCGCGCCCGGTCGAGGGCGTCGAGGACCGCGGGGGTGTCGTCGGACGGGCCGTCGTCGAACGTGAGCGCGACGAGCCGGGCGCCGCGCGGCCCGCGCCGGAGCGTGAGCCCGGCGAGGTCGAACGCCGGCCAGAACGCGTGCAGGAGCGCGAGCGCGAGGGCCGCGAAGACCGCGACCAGCGCCGCCGCCTCGAGCGGCGCGCCCGCCCGCAGCCGGGCGACGGCGAGCGCGAGCGGGGCCGCCACCAGCGCGGCGACCGCGAGGACGAGGAGCCGCTTCCTCCAGGGCACGCTCAGCCCTCGACGCCGATGGAGCGGTAGACCGAGAGCACCTGCTGCGCGACGATGGGCCAGTCGTAGCGCCGCGCGGTGCGGCGCCCGGCGGCGCCGTAGGCGGCGGAGAGCGCGGGGTCGCGCGCGATCCGGACGATGGCGCGGGCCCAGGCGCCCGCGTCGTCGGGGGGCACGAGCTCGCCCTCGACGCCGTGGCGGAGCACCTCGCGGAAGCCGTCGATGTCCGAGGCGACCACGGGCACCCCGGCGGCCATCGCCTCGAGCAGCGTGACGCCGAAGCTCGCGATGCGGGTCGGGGCGCAGTGCACGTGGGCGCTCGCGTACCAGTCCGGCCGCTCGTCCACGAGCCGCCCGGCGAAGACGACGTGCGGCGCGAGGTCCTCCGGGACGCGGGCGCGCGTGCGCTCGAGGAGCGGGCCGTCCCCGACGACGAGGAGGCGCGCGTCCACGTCGCGGCGCACCTCCCGCAGCACCGCCAGCATCCGGTCGAGCCCGTTCCGGCGCTCGACGCGGCCGACCCAGAGCAGGTTCAGCGTGCCGTCCATGAAGCGCGGGATCGGCCTCCCCTGGCCGAAGCGCCGCGCGTCGACGCCGTTCGGCACGATCCGCGCGTCGATCCGGAACTGGCGCAGCCCGTGGAGACAGGCACGCGACACCGCGACGGTCGCGTCGAGCCGGTCGACGTAGCGCTGCAGCTTGCGGCGGGCGAGCCGGAAGGCGAGCCCGGGGCGCCAGTTCGTGTGGAACGTGCCGACGACGGGCGAGGTCGCGTGGTGGATGGCGAGGAGGGGCAGGACCGGCGTGAGCGGGGCGTGCACGTGGACGACGTCGAACCGGCCGCGGTGGAGCACGTCGGCGACCGCGCGGGAGACGCGGCGCCCCCCGGTGACGCGCCCGACCCCGCCGTTGTTGTAGACGGGCACGCTCCGCCCGACCCGGACCACCGCCGGATCGTAGGGGTGCGGCGCGGGGACCGGCCCGCGCAGATCCGGCATCGAGCCCGTCACCACGGTCACCTCGTGGCCGAGGAGCCGGGCCTCGCGCGCGAAGTGGCGCACGTGCTCCTGGATGCCGCCGACGCTGGGCGGGTAGTACTCGGTCACGATCGCGATGCGCACGGGTCGGCTCGCCGCCTTCAGCTGGGGAAGGCCTCGCCGGCGGCGCGCGCCGCCGGGAGCTCCTCGTCCGGGGCGGCGTCCGGCACGAGCACCCGCGGCGCCGCCTCCGGCATCGCGTCGCGCACGCGCACCCTGCCGCGCGGCCCGTCCTCGAGCGCGATCGGGATGAGCGCGAGGGCCGCGCCGAAGACGCCCGCGATCGACCACGCGGCGAGCCGCAGCGCCCCGGCGGCGCCCCGCCAGAACGGCGGGCGGCCCCGGGACGGACGAGGGGGCGCAGACCGCAAGTACTCCTCGGACATGGATGGACCTCCCAGCGGCATGGCGCCTCCGCCCGGGAATATGTACACCCGAGCGGCGCGCTGCAGTCGAGCGAGCGTTTGGCCAGCCTCCACGAGGGGAGGAGGCCCCAAGTGAGCCTTCACGAACAGTAGATCGGGCCGCCCGAACGGACGGTCCGGGCCTCGGCGATCCCCCTCCGCGCGGCCGGCGGCGCTACACCCGCTTGAAGAGGACGACCGCATTCGTGCCGCCGAAGCCGAAGGAGTTCGACATCGCCACGTCCACGCGCTTCTCGCGCGCGGTGTTCGGGATGACGTCGAGCTTGCACTCGGGGTCCTGCTCCTCGACGTTGATGGTCGGCGGGAGGACGCCCTTCGCGATCGCCATCACGGTGACGACGGCCTCGAGCCCCCCCGCCGCGCCGAGGAGGTGGCCCGTCATCGACTTCGTCGACGACACCGCGAGCCCCTCCTGCGCGTGGGCGCCGAAAACCGCGTTGATCGCCTGGCACTCGGCGACGTCGCCCGCGGGCGTCGAGGTGCCGTGCGTGTTCACGTAGCCGATCTGCTCCGGGTTCACCCCGGCGTCGCGGAGCGCCATCCGCATCGCGCGCTGGCCGCCCTCGCCCTCCGGCGCCGGCGAGGTGATGTGGTAGGCGTCGGCGGACGCCCCGTACCCCGCCATCTCGGCGTAGATCCGCGCGCCGCGCCTGCGCGCGTGCTCGTAGTCCTCGAGGATCAGGATCCCGGAGCCCTCGCCGGCCACGAACCCGTCGCGCCCCCTGTCGAACGGCCGGCTCGCCTTCTCCGGCGCGTCGTTCCGCTCGGAGAGCGCCCGCGCCGCGCAGAACCCGCCGATGCCGAGGTGCGTGATCGTCGCCTCGCAGCCGCCGGTCACCATGACGTCGGCGAGGCCGCGCTCGATGTAGAGCATCGCGTCGCCGATGGAGTGGTTCCCGGTCGCGCAGGCCGACACCGGCGAGAAGTTCGGGCCCTTCAGCCCGTACTTCAGGCTGATCTGGCCGGGCGCGAGGTTGATGATGAGGCTCGGGATGAAGAAGGGGCCGATCTTGCGGACGCCCTTCTCGAGGAACGTCCGGTACTCCTCCTCGATGGTGCCGAGGCCGCCGATGCCGGCGCCCACGATGCACCCGATCTTCTCCGGATCCTCCTTCGACACGTCGAGGCCGGAGTCCTTCAGCGCCATGTCGGCCGCGGCGAGCGCGAAGTGGATGAACCGATCGTTCCGGCGGGCCTCCTTGCGATCCATGAACCTCGTCGGGTCGAAGTTCTTCACCTCGGCCGCGATCCGCGTGGGGAACGTCGAGGCGTCGAACAGCGTGATCGGCCCGACGCCGCTCTGCCCGGCGACGAGCGCGTTCCAGGACTCCTCCACCCCGATGCCGACGGGGGAGACGAGTCCCATTCCGGTGACGACGACACGACGCCTGCTCATGCGGACACCTCGCGACGGAGACGGATGCTCGGGGTTCCTCCGGCGCATCGGCCCGGAGGACAGGCGAGGCCCACGGCCTCGCCCCCGGTGCGGCTCGCGCGGCGCGATCCCCGGACGCGCGGCCCGGGGGGCGCGCCGGCTACTTCTTGTGCGTGGTGATGTAGTTCACCGCGTCCTGGACGGTCTTGATGTTCTCGGCCTCCTCGTCCGGGATCTCGACCTCGAACTCCTCCTCCATCGCCATCACGAGCTCGACGATGTCGAGGGAGTCGGCGCCGAGGTCCTCGATGAACGAGGCGGCGGGCTTGATCTCCTCCTCGCCCACGCCCAGCTGGTCCGCGATGATGTTCTTCACCTTCTGCTCGATCGTTGCCGACATGTTGCCTCCTCAGTGTGGGTGGTTCGCCGTTCGCCGCCGTGGAGCGCGGCTACATGTACATCCCGCCGTTGACCCGCAGGACCTCGCCGGTCACGTACGATGCCTCATCGCTCGCGAGGAACGCCACCGCGTTCGCGACGTCCTCCGCCGTGCCGAGCCGCGCGAGCGGGATCAGCTCCATCATCCTGGCCTTCGCCGCCTCGGGCAGGCCCGAGGTCATGTCCGTCGCGACGTACCCCGGGGCGACCGCGTTCACGCGGATGTTCCGCGAGGCGAGCTCGCGCGCGACCGACTTCGTGAGCCCGATCTGGCCGGCCTTCGCCGCGGCGTACGCGGCCTGCCCGGCGTTGCCCATCTCGCCGATGACCGACGTGACGTTCACGATCGCGCCCTTCCTCGCCTTCATCATCGGGCGGGCCGCGGCGCGGATGAGGTTGAAGTTCCCGGTGAGGTTGACCTGGATCGTCCGGTTCCAGTCCTCGTCCTTCATCCGCATGACGAGCTGGTCGAGCGCGATCCCGGCGTTGTTCACGAGGACGTCGAGCGAGCCCAGCTCCGCCACCACGGCCTCGACGGCGGCCGCGCAGCCCACGGGGTCGCCGACGTCGAACCGGTAGAGCTTCGCCTTCGGCGCGCCCGCCTCCTGGACGAGCTTCAGCGCCTCGGCGGCGGCCCCCTCGTTCCCGGCGTAGTTCAGCGCGACGCTCGCGCCGCCGCGGGCGAGCGCGAGCGCGATGGCGCGGCCGATGCCCCGCGATGCGCCGGTGACGAGCGCGGTCCTGCCCTTGAAGTCGTAGGTCGTCGTCATGTCGTTCCCTGGGCCCCGAGCGCGGCGACCGTCTTCTCGAGAGACGCGCGGTCCTCCACGTTCCACACCTCGACGGACTTGTCGATCCGCTTCGCGAGGCCGGAGAGCACCTTTCCGGGGCCGACCTCGACCATCCGCGTCACGCCGAGCCGGACGAGCTCCTGGACGCACTCGATCCAGCGCACCGGAGACGTCACCTGCTCGAGCAGGAGCGGGACGATCCGGGCGGCGTCGGCGTTGGCCTTCGCCTCCACGTTCGTCACGACCGGCCGGAGCGGGGCGCGCCACGCGATCCCCCGCAGGACCGGCTCGAGCCTCGCCTTCACCGGCTCCATGAGCGCGCAGTGGAAGGGGGCGGACACCGGGAGCGGCAGCACCCGCCGCGCGCCGGCCTCCTTGAGCTTCACGCCGGCGCGCTCGACCGCGCCGGCGGAGCCGGCGATCACGGTCTGGGCCGGCTCGTTGTAGTTCGCCGGGGAGACGACCTCGCCCGTCTCCGCCGCCACGGCGGCGCAGACCTCCCGCACCTTCGCGGGGTCGAGGCCGAGGACGGCGCTCATGGCCCCCTTCCCCGCGGGCACCGCCTCCTGCATGAAGGTGCCGCGGGCCCGCACCGCCCGCGCCGCGTCCGCCGCCCCGCAGGCGCCCGCCGCGACGAGCGCGGAGTACTCGCCGAGCGAGTGGCCCGCGACGAGGTCCGGCACGATCCCCCGGCTCGCGAGGACCGCCGCGGCCGCCGCCGAGACGGCCAGGATCGACGGCTGGGTGTTGGCGGTGAGCTTCAGCGCCTCCTCCGGCCCCTCGAAGCAGCGCGCGGAGAGCTCCTCGCCGAGCGCGGCGTCGACGGCGTCGAAGACCGCGCGCGCCTCGGGGAAGGCGCCGTGGAGCTCCTTCCCCATGCCGACGGCCTGCGAGCCCTGGCCGGGGAAGACGAATGCGAGCTTGCCCATGTCGCCGCCCCTCACCAGCGCAGGATCCCGGTGCCCCAGGCGAGGCCGCCGCCGATCGCCATCATGAGGATGACGTCGCCCGGCTTGAACCAGCCGGCCCGGTTCGCCTCGTCGAGCGTCGTCGGGACGCTCGCGGCGGAGGTGTTGCCGTAGCGCTCGAGGTTCATCCAGCACTTCGAGGCCGGGATCTCGAGCCGGTGCAGCGTGGCGTCGAGGATCCGCTTGTTCGCCTGGTGGGCGATCACGTACGTCACGTCGGAGGGCGTGAGCCTCTCCGCCGCGAGCACCTCGCGGCAGCCCTCCTCGAGCGCGCGGACGGCGACCTTGAAGACCTCCGCGCCCTTCATGAACAGGTACTGCTTGCGGTCCTTGAGCACCTGCTCGGTGATCGGCATCCGCGAGCCGCCGCCCGGCTGGTAGAGGATGGGCACGTAGGAGCCGTCGGCGTGGAGCCGCACCGTCGCGAGGCCGCGCCGCGGGTCGTCGGTCGGCTTCAGGACCATGGCCCCCGCGCCGTCGCCGAAGAGGATGCAGGTGTTCCGGTCCTGCCAGTCGGTGATGCGCGAGAGCGTGTCCGACCCGAGGACGAGCGCGTTCTTCACCGCGCCCGTCGTGACGAAGCGATCGGCGATGGCGAGCCCGTACATGGACCCGGCGCAGGCCGCCGAGACGTCGAAGGCGAACGCCTTCTTGTTGCCGAGCTTCCCCTGGAGCACGGTCGCCACCGAGGGGAACGGGTAGTCGGGCGTGACCGTGCCGACCACGATCATCTCGACGTCCTTCGGGTCGAGCTTCGCCATCTCGAGCGCGCGCTGGGCGGCCGCGAAGCACAGGTCGCTCGTCGCCTGCTCCGGAGCGGCGATGTGGCGCTCCCGGATGCCGGTCCGCTCGACGATCCACTGGTCGTTCGTCTCGACCATCTTCTCGAGATCGGCGTTGGTCAGGACCTTGTCGGGCGCGTACGAGCCCGTGCCGGCGATGAGGGAGCGCATGGACGTCCTCTGGGGGTCAGGCGTCGGTCGGCGCCGGGCGCCGCACCGGGTGGGGGGGTTCGTCGGCGGCCGCGCCGCCCGCGACGGCGGCGAGCAGCCCCTCGGACGGCGCCACGGCCTGCGCGATCTCGTCCGTGAAGTGCGTCTCGGCGGCGTCTCCCGCCCGCCGCACCGCGATCTCGATCGCGAGCGCGTCGGCACGGCCGTGGCTGATGAAGCCGACGCCGTTCACGCCCACGAGCGGCGCGCCCCCCACCTCGCGCCAGTCGAGCCGCTTCTTCATGCCGTCGAGGGCGACCTTCGAGAGGAGCCCGCCGATCTTGGCGCGCGTCGAGCTGAGGAGCGCGCGCTTGAGGTACTCGCCGACGACCTTGGCGGTGCCCTCCATGGTCTTCAGCGCGACGTTGCCGGTGAAGCCGTCGGTGACGATGACGTCGAACTCGCCGGTGAGGAGGTCGCGCCCCTCGCAGTAGCCGGAGAAGCCGATCGAGGAGCGCCGGAGGGCCGACGCGGCGGTGCGCGTCAGCTCCGTGCCCTTCGAGTCCTCCTCGCCGTTCGCCAGGATCGCGACCTTCGGCCGGGCGACGCCGCCGACGCGCCGCGCCCAGACCTCGCCCATGAGCGCGAACTGGACGAGGTGGATCGGCTTCGCGTCCACCACCGCGCCCATGTCGAGCATGATCGGCGCGCCCTTCAGCGCGGGGAGCGCCGTGATGATCGCGGGGCGCTCGACGCCCGCCGGCCGGCCGAGCACGAAGATCGCGCCCGCCATCACGGCGCCGGAGTTGCCCGCCGAGACCATCGCGCCGGCGCGCCCCTCCTTCACGAGCTCGAAGCAGACCCGGATCGAGTTCCGCTTCTTGCGGCGCATCGCCTGGCCGGGGTGATCGTCCATCTCGATCACCTCGGCGGCGTCGACGAGCTCGATGGGCAGCTGGTGCCCGGCGCGGTGGCGCGCGAGCTCCTCCCGCACGCCCGCCTCGGGGCCGACCAGGATGACCGGCCGCCCCTTACGCGCTGCGTTAATCGCACCCTGCACGATCGCGCCGGGGGCGTTGTCTCCCCCCATCGCATCGACTGCGACGGGCGCGATCCGCTCGCTCATCGCGGGCGCCGCTACTTCGCCTCGGTGATCTGCTCGCCCTTGTACGTGCCGCAGGACGGGCACGCGCGATGCGCGACGACCGGCTCCTTGCACTTCGGGCACTTCGTCACGTTGATCGGCTTCAGCTTGAAGTTCGCGGCGCGGCGACGGTCGCGACGCATGCTGCTCGTCCGCTTCTTGGGGAGACCCACGGCGTGCTCCTTCTCGGCGTGCGGCCGCTACAGCTTCACGTTCTTCAGCCCCGCCCAGCGCGGGTCCGGAACGTGGCGATCGCAGCCGCACTCGCGATCGTTGAGGTTCGCCCCGCACACGGGGCACAGTCCCTTGCACTTCTCGTCGCAGACCGGGTACTCGGGCAGCTCGAGCAGGAGCTGCTCGCGGACGATCGGGTCGAGGTCGATGACCTTCCCCGTGTACGTCTCCTCCTCCGCGTCGTCCGCGGAGAAGCTGCCGCCCTTCTGCGCCTTGTCGTGATCATTCGGCTCGGCGAGCGCGTCGTCGTCCGCGCGCCCGTCCGCCGGGACGAGCGTCAGGTCGAGCGCGACGGGGACGTCGACGGACACCGGCGCGAGGCAGCGCTTGCAGGCCGCCGTCAGCGCGGCGGTCGTCTCCGCCTCGACCCGGACCCGCCGCCCGAGCTTCTCGAGCCGGGCCGCCACATGGGCGGGGCCGCGCGCGCGGTACCCGGCCCTGTCGCCGGCGAGCATCTCGTCGAGCTGCGCCTGGGTCACGTCCCAGCTCCGGCCGAGGCCGGCCTCCTTGATTTCGTCAATATTGACGCGCATTTAGACTACTTTCCGGGGCGCGAAAAGGGCCTCATTATAGGGGGCGATCGGGGGAAGTCAAGGCGCGATGGGCCGTTCCGCCGCATCCCTGCCTCCGCTGCGAGCGAATTCCGGTGCTTTAACCCGAAGGCCGGCCGGCCACATCGGATGCCGCAGGGAGCGACCGGCGCGTCTCGCTTCGCGAGAACGTGCCTGGCCGGGGGATCGGGAACGGCCTACGGCCGGACGAGCCCTCGCGCGACGGCCAGCAGCGCCGCCTCGGCCTTCGTCGAGACGTCCATCTTCTCGTAGATCCGCTTCACGTAGGTCTGGACGGTGCCCTCGGCGATCCCGAGCGCCTGCGCGACGTCCGCGTAGGTGTGGCCGTGCACGAGGAGCTGCAGCACCTCGAGCTCGCGCTTCGAGAGCGCCGGGCCGTCCTTGGCGCGCTGGTCGGGGGGATCCCCGCGCAGCTCCTGGAGCAGCACCTTCGCCGCCCGCGGGCTGATGGGCGCGGCCTCTCCCGAGAGCACCTCCTCGATGGAGCGGGCGAGCTCGCTCGCGTGGAACGGCTTCAGGATGTAGCCGGCGGCGCCGGCGCGCATCGCGCCGAGCACGCGGGCGGGGATGTCCACCGCGGTGAGGGCGATGCACGCGGTCTTGGGGAGCTCCTGGCGGATCGTGGCGATGACGTCCTCGCCGCTCATCTTCGGCAGGCCGAGGTCGATGAGCGCGACGTCGGGCCGCTCGCGGCGCGCGAGCGCGACCCCTTCCTCTCCGGTGCCTGCCGTGCCGCAGACCTCGAAGCCGTTCGACGCGAGGACCGATGCGATGAGCTTCGCGACCGCCTCGTCGTCCTCGACCGCTATCGCCCGGATTGCCATGTCGAGCCGATCCCTCTCGCACGCCTCCCGTGCTCCGATGTGGGAGAGCTTGATCTAAGTAGCAGGCCGGACTGGCGAGGGTCAAGGATACGGCCCGCGGCGGCGGGACCTGCAGGCTCCGCCGGACGCACCGGCAACTACATGGATGGCGTGCCGAAAACGTGTAACTCTGTCTGCCCAGCGCGCGTCCTGCATCGTCGCGGGGCCGGCGGAGGATCGCATGCGTACGTCCAAGTTCTCGACGCTGCTCGTGTCCGCGCTCGCCGCGCTCGCCGTCGCGGCGACCGGCTGCAGCAAGAAGAGCAGCACGACGACCACGAATCCGGCGTGCACCTCGAACGACGCCGCGTGCGCGTCGAGCGGCGAGTGCTGCTCGACGAACTGCGACGCCACGAGCCACACGTGCAAGGCGGCCGCCAACGTGTGCCGCCAGCTCGGCGAGGTCTGCCAGACCCCGGCCGACTGCTGCAGCGCGACCGCCTGCAACGGCACGTGCACGAACAGCACCACCTGCAAGGACCTGAACGTCACCTGCACCTCCCCGCAGGAGTGCTGCACGAACTCGTGCGAGGGCGGCGTGTGCACCCAGCCGACGACGGTGTGCAAGGCGCTGACGGTCGCCTGCACCTCCAACGCGGACTGCTGCTCGGGCTTCTGCAACGCGTCCCACGCCTGTGACGTCCTTCCCACCGCGACCTGCAGCGACGCGGGCGCCGGCTGCAACCTCGACTCCCAGTGCTGCTCGGCCGTCTGCGGCGCGACCGGCACCTGCCTCAAGGACGGCGGGCTCTGCTCGTATCCGGGCGAGTCCTGCAGCTCGGACGCGCAGTGCTGCTCGCGGATCTGCAACGGCGGGACCTGCTCCTCGAACGTGTGCGTCCCGAGCGGCACCGACCCCGCCAAGAACGCCTGCGCGAGCAACTCGCAGTGCTGCTCGGGGATCTGCGGCTTCGGCTCGCTCTGCACGGCGATCCCGGCGGGCGGTAGCGGCTCGACCTGCGGCACGCTCGGCGAGGCGTGCGCGTCCGCGGCGGACTGCTGCTCCACGAACTGCCAGGGCGCCACGGGCGGCCTGAAGAACGGCACCTGCATGGCGGTCGCGGCCTGCAACGCGCCGGGCGACCTCTGCTACCGCGGCGAGGACTGCTGCTCCGGCCTGTGCGACGCGAGCGGCGCGCCCGGGCGCTGCATCGACGCCCCCGGCGGCTGCGGGCAGGACGGCGTCCCGTGCGCCGCGGACTCGCAGTGCTGCACGAGGAAGTGCATCGACCTCGGGGGCGGCGCCACCGCCTGCCAGCCGGCGGGCGGCTGCCGCATGACCGGCGACTACTGCGACCACACCTTCTCCTGCTGCGGCGGCACGAACGAGACCGATCCCACGCAGCCGAACCCGTACGGCGTCTTCTGCGACGGCACCGGCGTGCACCCCGGCTACCCGGAGTGGGACACGCGCACGCAGGACGACCACACCTGCACCGGCGGCCAGTCGTGCAACCCGCCGGGCAACATCTGCGGGTACAAGGCGTCCCAGAACTGCTGCTACGCCGGCGGCGGGAGCGGCAAGGCCGTCTGCAAGCCCGACGCGAACGGGATCCTCCGCTGCTTCGGCGGGCCCGTGACGGTCCAGTGTCCGACGGGCTGGAACGCGAACGACCCGCAGTGCTGCATCCAGCAGGGCGCGGTGTGCCAGTTCCGCGATCAGTGCTGCGGCGGCGCGCCGTGCACCCCGGACGCGAGCGGCGTGCTCCGCTGCGCCGAGGCGGGCACCTGCCTGCCCTCGGGCTCGATCTGCGCCGCCGCGGGCGCCACGACCGCGCCCTCGCCCGACCCGTGCTGCACCGGGACGACCTGCCGCCAGGTGACGGAGGTGGGCTGGGCCTGCTCGACGGTGTCCGGGGGCGGGACCTGCGCGCTCTCGGGCCAGCCCTGCAGCGCCAACACGCCCTGCTGCTTCGGGGCCTGCGATCCCGTCGCGCACACCTGCGGCGCGTCCTGCACGGCGGTCGGCACGTCCTGCTCGACGAACGCCCAGTGCTGCTCGGGCCTCTGCGACGCCGGCTTCTGCCGCGCGGCGTGCGTCCAGGCGGCGGGCAACTGCACGGTGACCGCGGACTGCTGCTCGGGGCTCACCTGCAACATCCCGCCGGGCGCGACGAGCGGCACCTGCGCCGGCAGCACCGGCCCGACCTGCGCGAGCACGGGGCAGTCGTGCAGCGGCACGATGCCGTGCTGCACCACCGGCGACACCTGCACCGGCGGCGTCTGCACGGCGCCGCCGACCTGCGCGCAGAACCTCCAGGCTTGCACCGCGGGCGGCAACCAGTGCTGCCAGGGGCTCACCTGCTACGGGCTCGACGCGCTGGAGAACCGGTGGCCGTGCGGGACGACCAACCCGCCGACGAGCGCGACCTGCTTCTGCGACGTCCCGTCCTGCGCCGCGCTCGGCGCCGCGTGCTCGACGCTCGTCCCCTGCTGCCAGGGGTACTGCGGCAACAACGTGTCCTCGGCGACCTGCACGTCGACCGATCCGACGCAGTGCAGCTGCAAGCCGATCGGGTAGCGGCGCGCCGGGATCCGAGAAGCGAAGAGGCCGCTCGCGCGATCCGCGGGCGGCCTCGCTCGTCCCGGGGTCCCGGGCTGCGGCCGGCCGGGGCGCCGCCGGCGGGCGCCGGCGGCCGCGCTTCTCGCGCGGCGACCTCGGCGCGGGCTGGTCCCCGCGCGGTCCGGGTGACCTCTCCCCCGGACGATCGCCGTCAACGAGCGAGCCCGGACCCGGAGATCTCCGGTCCGGGCTCGGGACTCGAGTCGGCTGGCCCGCCTCAGCTCTTCGTCTCGCCCTCGTCCGGCCGGGTCTCGAGGCCGAGGTGCGGCGCGATGTCGTCGTGCTCGCCCACGCCCTGCAGGTCGAGGACGATCGCGAGCAGGTAGAGCGCGAGCGAGAGGGTGCCGAAGAGCTGCCCGAGGCTCATCGCGAGCACGAGCAGGAGCGGCTTCGGGAAGACGATGCCCATGACCATGAGCGCGAGCGCGACGAGCGTCGTGATCGTGGAGATGAGGACGAGCCGCCGGATGTTGAGCTTCGAGATCACGGCTGGCCCTCCTTCTTCCCGCCGGCGCCGCCCGCCCCCGGGTCGCCGGGCGACGGGGGGCGCCCGTTGCCGCCGTGGGCGAACGCGCGCGGGTGGATCGACTCGCCCGTGTGGCAGTCGATGCACTTCGTGTCGCCCTTGCGGATGTCCTCGAGCACGCCGGCGTGGTTCTCGTTCTTGAGCCAGGTCGGCGCCGTCGTGGAGTGGCAGCGCGTGCACATCGTGTTCTGGAACGGCTTGTACATGTGGATCGGCTTGCCGCCCTCGCCGTACGGACCGGTGTTCGCGTACTCGGTCACGTAGTAGTAGAGGTGCCTCAGGCCGTTCACCTTGGTCGTCATCGCGCCGAAGAGCTGGTAGTCGGCGTGGCAGGTGTAGCAGCTCTCCTCGCCGAAGCTGTGGTTCCGGCTGTGGACGGCGGCGAGGCTCGTCGAGTTCGGGTCCTCCGCGTCCATGGTGTACGGCAGCATGACGTGGCAGGAGCCGCAGAACTGACGCTTCAGCGTGTACTCGAACCCGGCGATGTTGCCGGTGAGCGCGACGCCGAGCGGCATGATGCCGAGGCCGAAGAGGAGGAGCACCTTCGTCATCCGGCCGAGCGGCGGCCGTCGCGCGAGGTACCAGAGGAGGATGAGGATCGAGATGACGGACGCTACGAGCGCCGTCGCCTTCAGCAGCTGCTCGAGGGTCTGGATCTGAGGCACGGTCTGCGGTTGCTACCATGTGGGGTGCCCGTCTTTCAAGCGAAACGCGGCGTGCTGTCGCACCCTCCCGGCCTGTGCCGCAGCGCGCAAGGCCAGGCTCGCCGCTGCAGATCCGCGAACCTCCTTGCCTTCCAGGGAGGGGTGCACTAGATACGGGCCTCCGAAAGCGCGGTTAGCTCAGCTGGATAGAGCGTCGGCCTCCGGAGCCGAAGGCCACAGGTTCGAATCCTGTACCGCGCGCCACTCCACAGGCCGGGACTTCCGACGGGTTCGCCGCGGGGTCCCGGCCTTCGTCTTGGTGCGATCCGCGTCGCTGTACCAAGGATGTACCAAGCGGCGGGCGAAGCCTCGCCAGCGCCTGCGAATTTCGACCATCCGGCTCCGCTGGAATCGGTGTGGGAAGCGGGGGAGCGAGCGGCGCGATCCCGAAGCGCAGCCGGTTCACCTCGGCCGACATGAAGTCCGGTGTGAAGTGGCTGTACCGCCGCTCGGTGATCTTCGGGTCGCTGTGGCCGAGGAGCCGCTGCACCGAGACGAGGTTCGCGCCGAGCATCAGGAGGACGCTGCCGTATGTGTGGCGGAGGTCGTGGAACCGGATGTGCCGGACGCGCGCCTTCGGCCAGAGCATCATCCCGTGGACCGGGCAGCGGCGTAGCGACGCGTCCGCGTGCTCCTCGCGGTGACCGCATCCCGTCCAGCCCTCCGGGTTGCGCGTCAGCGGCTCGAGCCCGAGCCGCTGACGCTCGGCGCGCCGCTCGACCTCGACGAGAAGCGCCTTCGCCTCGGCCTTCGTGCGCGCCTTCGTTCCGCCGGCCGTCCATTCGCCGGTGGCGACTCGGTACTTCATCCACCACACCGGCCCGCGCTTGAAGACGGAACCCATCGGCGCCTCGCTGGTGATTCTAGTCGCCGCGCTGCCTCACGCCGCCGAACTCGACCCAGGCCCGAAGCTCGGCCGGTATAAACCGGACGCCCCAGCCGTTCAGACGCCGGACCGGAAGCGTGCCGTCCTCCGTGCGGTGGTAGACCCAACTGACGCTGCGCTTCAGGGTCGGTCGCCCGGAGCAGGTGAGTCGGAGAGCAGTCGCACTCCCGCAGCTTGCTCGTTGATCCGAGGTGCGAGTGGGCGTCCAATGCCGCATGGCGATCACCCCTCCGATCTTCGTCTTGGCCGACGAGCTGCTGGTGTTCGACACAGTCACGGCAGCGGAGTCGTTCCTGGAGCCGGTGGACGTGGAGCCCGGCGAACGCGGGTTCGATTCGGAAGGCCGCGCCCTCCTCGTCCGCGTGGTCGGCGAGGTGGCGAAGGGGAGGTTCTCGGTGAATCAGAGCCGTGCGCGTGTGGAGATCGTGCTCGCCGAAGAAGCCCCGACGCACGCCCACGAGCTACACGACGTGCTTGTTCGCTGGCTCACCGCGGTCGAGGGAGCCGCTCCGTCGGACGCGCTCGCCGAACTGGTGGCGCGCGCACACACACTCGGTCGCTACCGCTGAGTGGGCCTGGTCCAGTGGAGCTCTATCCGAGACGACTTGAAGTGTAGCCCCGATGTAGCTACATTCCAGTCCATGCGCAAGGACGCTGTCTACCGCATGCGGGTCCCGAAGAAGACCCTGGCCGCGATCAAGCGCGTCGCCGCCGCCAGGGGCGAGGACGCGTCGGAGTGGGGCCGCGCCATCATCGAGGCGGAGCTGCGCCGCGACGTCGCCGCTCTGCAGCTCAGGGATCAGCTCGCGACCGCGAAGCCCGGCAGCCTGACCGAGGACGAGGCGATGACGCTCGTCGACGAGGCGAAGCGGGCCACGAGAGCCCGGTGATTCGAGCGGTCCTCGACTGCAACGTCGTCGTGACCGCCGCCCTCTCCGAGGGCAAGTGCGCCGAGCTCCTGCGTCGCGCGCGGCTCCGGAACGGCTTCGAGCTGGTCTGGTCGCCACCGATCGTCGCTGAGTGCTTGCGCGTCATCGCGTACCCGAAGCTCGCGGGAAAGTTCCGCACGGACCCGCGCCTCCTCGTCGAGCGCGCCATGGACAGCGCGTACATGGTCGCGGCCGAGCTCCTGCCCGCGATCGACGTCGTGAAGTCCGACCCCTCGGACAACGTCTACCTGGCGACCGCGCTCGCCGGCGGCGCGCGCTGGGTCGTCACGGGCAACACCCGCCACCTCACGCCCCTCGATGGCTACGCCGGGCTCCGGATCGCGGTCCCGGCCGTGTTCCTGGGCGAGCTCGACGCGCAGCGCTGACTTCGCGCCTTCCCGTGTCATCTCGAGCGCAGCGGGATCCGGATCGCGTTCGAGACCCTGACGTGCGGGATCACCCCGCTCTCCACCCCGCGATAGACCGTCGCCCGGCTCACGCCGAGCATCCAGGCGAGCTCTCGAACGGACACGAACCTTGGGTCCGGCCTCGCGCGACCTTGGTCTCCCTGTACCAAGGATGTACCAAGCCGCGCGAAAAGTGCTGCTAAGCCGGACCAAGGGGGGCGAGTCCGCCCGGACGCATCGCGAGGAATTACGAGCGGTTGCGAAGCGTCACCACCCGCTGCACGCTCGGTGAAACCGTCTCCGGAGCCGAAGGCCACAGGTTCGAATCCTGTACCGCGCGCCACTCCACAGGCCGGGACTTCCGACGGGTTCGCCGCGGGGTCCCGGCCTTCTTCCTGGTGCGAGGCCTCCCGTGAACGAGCCCGAGCCCGAGCCCGAAGACCTCGGGCTCGGGCTCGGGACTCGAATCAACTGGACAGCGCTTTAGCTCGCGGCGGAAGGGAGAGGTCTCGTCGCGAGGAGCCGCTCGTTCCGATCCCGCGACGCCGTCCCGCGGCACGGCGACGGCGCGCTTCCTTCCCGTGTACCTGTCCATCCACGCATCCCCGAAGAACCGTCGCGCCGCGAGATCGTTGTGCGCCGCGCACGCGAGACGGCAGTTCTCGACCGTGGACGGCCCGCCCGCGGCCCGCGGGACGACGTGATCGATCTGCACGCGGTGCGTCGAGCCACAGATCTCGCCGCTGGGGAGCTTCCACTGGCACTTTCCCCCGTCCCGCTCCCACACCGCCCGGCTCACGTGCGCAGGGACGCGCTCCGGGTTCGAGGAGATGGGCGGCGTCTTCCGGGGCCGCTTCACGAGCCCCCTGCGCTTCGCGTGGCGCTCGACGAGCGCCTTCAGCCCGAGCTGGAGGATCTCCGCCATCCCGGCGTCCGGGTGGGAGTGGGAGAGGGCGGCGCGCGCCGCCTCGTAGTCCTCGAGGAAGGCGCTCTCCACCGTGAGGTGGACGCGCGAGAGCTTCCCGGTCATCGGCTCGACCGCGTCCGCCGGACGGAGCGCGGCAAGAGGCGCCGCGACGGGCGCCACGGGCCGCGGCGGCTCGACCGGAGCCGCGACGCCGCTCGGACCGAGTTCTACCGGTAGAACGGTGCGCTCGACGGGCTCCGGGGTGCGCGGCGCGGGCGCCGCGAGGACGAGGTCCGCCCCCTCTCCCCGGCCCTCAACCCCAGGTGCTGCCTGGAAGAGAGGGGGGAAGGCAGGGCGGGCCGCGGCCACGGCCCGGACCGGCGTGACGAGCTCGCGGACCGGGGGCGCCTCGGCGGGGAGGAGCGAGGCGACGAGGATCTTGGCCTCGCGC